>JABMNT010000039.1 GCA_013203595.1 Rhodospirillales bacterium | reverse complement strand
GGCCGAGAACGTGAGCGGCTGATCTTCAGCCGCACTGAGTGTATCGTCGGCTGCAACCGGGCCTTCGTTCACATCGCCGATATCAACGGTTACCGTGCCCTGCGACGTGCCGCCCTGGCCATCGGTCGCCGTATAGGTGAAGTCGGTCTGGCCGCTCCAGTTCTCGTCTGGTGTAAACGTATAGGTGCCGTCGCCGTTATCTTCGATAGTCCCGAAGTCAGGCTGCTCAACGGACTGAACGGTCAGGGTATCACCATCAACATCCGTGTCATTGGCCAGTAACTGCTCCGCCGTAAAAGTAAAGGCCTGATCCTCGCTGCCGCTCAACGCATCATCAACGGCCACCGGACCGTCGTTAACCGCTGCCACATCGACTGTCAGAGTTGATGTCGTCGACGCCGCACCGCCGTCTGCTTCGGTCGCCGTTGCCGTGACACTCAGGTTGATGGTTCCGTTAGCATTTTCCGGCGGCGTGATCGTCAGCCCGTTCAGTTGTTCCGGCTCCAGACTGGCGGAACCATTGCTGATGGTGATCGCCGTGGTAACCCCTTCCCCATCCACATAGTTCAGGGTGGCGCCGGCAGGAATGTCGCCAATGGTAATGGACAGGGTTTCCGAGCCGTCCGTATCGGTCAGGGCCGGGTCGAGAGTGAGCGCAATCGCCATATCTTCATTGCCGCCTGCGGTGGCATCACTCAGGGTCGGCGTATCGGCAATCCCGTCAACATCCAGGTTCACGGACGCCTGTGAGGTGCCGCCCTGGCCATCGGAGATCGTATAGGTGAAGCTGGTTTCCCCGCTCCAGTCGGCATCCGGGGTAAAGATGAAATTTCCATCACCATCACTCACCAGGGTGCCGTTCGCAGGCTGATCAAAACCGGTGATGCTCAGGTTGTCGTTATTGCCATCCGTATCATTGGCCAGCAATTGCTCGGCAGTGAAGGAAATCTGCCCGTCTTCGCTGCCGGCAAAACTGTCAGCGGTCGCCACCGGCCCGACGTTGTCGTCAGTTACCGTAACGCTCAGGATCTGGGTCGAGGTCGAGGCCGTGTCGCCGTCGGCTTCGGTCGACGTGGACGTAACACCCAGGTTAATAGTGCCGTCAAAATCTGTCGGTGGCGTCAGCGTCAACCCATCCAGGTCGCCGGCCGTCAAGGACCAGGTCTGGGCACCGGTTTCCGGGTCGGTGCTGACCAAAGCTCCATGATTCAGCGTCGCCCCGAAAGGCACGTCACTGATGGTGATGGACAGGATTTCCGAGCCGTCCGTATCGGTCAGGGCCGAATCAATCGTCAGAGGAATGGCGGTATCTTCGCCACCGCTCGCGGCGGAGAGGTCCAGAGTAGGCACATCGGCGTCGCCGGCAACAGAAACGTTCAGCACACCGCCTTTGCTGGCCTGGTCATCGCCATCACTGGAGGTGGCGAGCACCGACAACTGAAAGTCGTCACTGGAATTGGCCGGTGGCGTGATCGCCAGTCCGTTCAGTTCCAGCGGTGACAGTTGGGCCGTTCCGTTTGTCACATCAATGGACTGGGTGACACCGCCGGCATCCACATAGGTCAGAGATGCACCGTCCGGAATATTGCCAAGGGTGACGGAAAGGGATTCCGAATTGTCGGACAGTCCGGCATTAATCGACAAGGAAATGGCTGTGTCTTCCGTACCACTGGCCGGTACCGACAGATCCAGCGTCGGGATATCGGCAATGCCATCAATGCCCACACTCAAGGTGCCGGATGTTGTCGCCGTATCACCATCGTCTTCGGTTGCGGTAACCGAAACGTTGAGATCAAAACCGACGGACGAATCAGGTGCCGGCGTGATCGTCAGACCACTTAAATCGTTGTGCGCCAATGACCAGGTCTGGGCACCGGTTTCCGGGTCGGTACTGACTAATTCCCCGTGATTGAGGGTCGCTCCGGCGGGAACGTCGCTGATGGTAATGGACAGGGTTTCCGAACCATCCGTATCCGTAAGACCGGTGTTGATCTGCAGGGGAATGGCCGCATCTTCATCGCCCGAGGCGGTAAACAGATTGAGCGACGGGGCGTCGGCGTCACCGGTCACATTAACGTCCAGGGTGCCGGTCGTGGTGGTGCTGGCAGTTCCGTCCTCGGTGGTGACGGCGACGGAAAGCTGGAAATCGACGTTTGAGTCGGCGGGTGGGGTAACAGTCAGGCCGGCCAGATCACCTTCACTCAAGGTCCAGGTCCCGTCTCCGTTATCCGTGCCGGCACTGAGAAGCGCGCCATCGGGAACACCGGAAATAACCACCGACGTAATATCATCATCAGATGTGGCATTGATGGCCAGGGCAATCGGCTGGTCTTCCGTGCCGAAGGCTTCCTGGGCGCCGATAACCGCGTCATCGGCAACCGCAGCCACATCAACCGTCAGGGTGCCAGACGTGACTTCAAAATCACCCCCGTCCGCTTCCGTCGAGGTCGCCGATACTGTAAGATCGAAAGAGCCGTCAAAGTTGTCAGCAGGCGTGATTGTCAGCCCGTTCAGTTGCTCCGCATTCAGGCTGGCAGAGCCATTTGTGACGGTAACTCCCTGGGTAATGCCGTTCGTGTCAACATAGTTGAGAGTGGCGCCTGCGGGAATATCAGCAATGGTAATGCTCAGGCTTTCGGAACCATCAGTATCGGTCAGGCCTGCATCAATTTCCAGGGCAATGGCCGTGTCTTCGAGACCAGTAGACAACGACAAATCCAGGGTCGGCATATCCGCATCGGCGGCAACGCTGACGTCCAGGGAAACGGGCGCACTGGTTATGCTATCTTCACCGTCAACGGTTGTTGCCGAGACACTCAGGGTAAAGTCCGCGTCGGAATTTTCGGCCGGTCGGATGGTCAGTCCGGCAAGATCATCCGGAGCCAGTGTCCAACTGCCGTCCCCATTATCCGTTCCGGCACTCAGTTCGGCACCCGCCGGCACGCCGGCAATGGTGATGGAAGATATGTCGTCATTACCGGATGCGCCAATGTTCAGGGGAATGGTACCGTCTTCCAGACCGGCAGCGTCGGCGGCAAGGACTTCGGCTTGATCGGCAACACCTGTGACATCCACTGTCATGGTGCCGGACGTCACCTCAAAGCTGCCGCCATCGGCCTCGGTCGCGGTCGCGGAAACCGACAGGTTAAAGGGCGCGTTGAAATCAAGGGGCGGCGTGATAGTCAGGCCGTTCAGTTGTTGCGCATTCAAGGTCGCACTGGTGCCATCAATGGAAATGGACTGGATAGCACCGGCCTCATCCACATAATTGAGCACGGAGCCGACGGGGATATCACTGATCGCAATGGACAGGGTTTCAGAGCCGTCGGTATCGCCAAGACCGGTATCGATATCGAGCGCGATGGCGGTATCTTCCGCACCCGCCGCTGCCGTCAAATCAAGGCTAGGCACATCGGCAACGGCGTCGACAGAAACAGAAATTGTCCCGTCCGGTGTTCCGTCAACAGCGCCGGCATAAACCGACAGGTCAAAGTCAACGTCGGAGTTTTCCGGCGGCGTGATGGTCAGACCGTTCAGCTCTGCAGCAGTCAGGGTCCAGCTGCCATCGCCATTATCCAAACCGGCTGAAAGGATAGCCCCTTCCGGTACATCGGCAATGGTCACCGTTTCATCAGCGGCGGCTGTAATGTTGAGGGCGATGGCCGTGTCTTCATCCCCGGTGGCTTGCGTGTCTACAATATTCAGATCACTTATGGCAGCCACGTCGACATTCATCTGCTGAACGGCGACGCCACCATCGGCCGAATTGGCTGAAACAGTCAGCGTGAAATCGCCATTAAAGTCTTCCGGCGGAGTCAGCGTCAGGCCGTTCAATTGCTCAGGCGTCAGTTCAGCAGAGGTTCCAGAGAACGTAATGACCTGGGTTTCGCCGGCGCTATCCACATAATTGAGTGTTGATCCCGGCTCAATGCCGAAGATCTGCACGGATTGAAGGTCGACGGTTGATCCCCCCATATTGGCTTCAATATTTAGGGAAATCGCGGTTTCTTCCGACCCGGAGACGTTATCCATGGTCAATTCAGGGTTGTCTGCCATCGGCCGGACGGTGACCCCGAAGGACGCAACATTGGTCGCAGTCGGTTGGGCAACAATGCCCAGTTCAGAAGCGATCGCGCCTTCGTCACCGGCCTGGGTCGGGTTCACTTCCGTCGCCGTTGAGGTGACCTGCAGGGTCATGTCGCCGTAATAGTCGGCGGGCGGGGTGATCGCCAGACCGTTCAGTTGCTCCGGCGTAAGCGCCGCCGAATTAACACCGCTGTCATCATTATGGACGATCTCGATGGATTGGGTTTGGCCAGCGCCATCCACATAGGTCAGAGTCGACCCGTCCGGCATTCCCTGAACGGAAATGCTTAACGTCTCGCTACCGTCACCGTCAGTGAGCGATGTCGCAATACCATCAGGCAAGGCCTGCGAGATACTCAGCGGAATCGATGTATCTTCATCCCCTATGGAACTGGTCAGATTGAGCTCGGGCGCATCAGCGACCGCATCAACCCTGACGTCCATGTTTTGGGTAACGTCGCCTGCCTTGACCTGGAGCGTGAAGTCCATATCCGAATTCGCCGGCGGCGTTACTGTCAGACCATCGAGATCGGCGGCGTCGACGGTCCACGTCTGCGCGCCCGTATCCGGGTCGGTACTGACCAATGTGCCGGCACTCAGTTCCGCACCCGCAGGTAGTCCGGAAATTTCAACCGAAGGCGCGTTGCCAGCGTCAATGGTCAGGGAAATAGCCTTGTCTTCAATACCGGCAGCATTGGTGACCGTAAAGTCACCCATGTCATCAATTTGAATGGTGAACGTCGCGTTTTGGCTCGCCACGTCGGTCAGGCCAGTGTCCTGGTCCGTATCCGTCGCCGTCGATGTCAGGGTCAGATCAAAATTGCCGATAAATCCCTCGACGGGTATAATCGAAACATCCGCCAACTGATCCGCTGTCAATGTTACCGCACCATCGGTGACGGGCACTTCCTGCCCATCAACCGTGATAACGGAACCCGCCGGAATACCCGACAACTGAATGGAAAGGGTTTCCGAGCCATCGATGTCGGTCAACCCTGCACTTAAATCAAGCGGTACCGGACTGCCCAGGGCGCCAAATTCATCGGAACCGGCAGCCGTAGGCGTATCGGCAACAGCTGCCACCGCCACATCCATGGTATCTGTATGGCCGTCCGCGGTTACGGTCAGCGTAAAATCGGCATCGGAGTTTGCCGGTGGGGTGATCGTCAAGCCGTCAAGGTCGGTGGCCTGAACCGTCCAGGAGCCATCATTGTTGTTAACCCCGGCAGACAGCACCGCGCCGTCGGGAACATCGCTGATCACCACTTCGGTGCCTTCGCCCGGATCAATGGTGATGGCAACGGCTGTATCTTCGAGGGTCTCTGCATCTTCGGCATCAACAACACCGGAAACGCTAACCGTGAACGGAATTTCCGTTGTCTCTGCATCGCCACCATCTGCTTCGGTCGACGTCGAAGACAGGGTTAAGGGAATATCCCCGGCGAAGTCAGCCGGAGGCGTCAGCGTCAGCGTCGCCAGATCTCCCGCATCAATCGTCCAGGTTCCGTCATTGTTATTGACCCCGGCGCTTAACGTGGCGCCCTCAGGCATCCCCGAAATTGTCACCGACAGGGACTCCGAGCCATCGATATCCGTAAGCGCAGTGCCCAAATCGAGCGCAATCGCCGTGTCTTCCAGGCCCGTTACATCTGTCGCCTCAACGGTTGGCGCATCGGCGTCGGCATTCACCACCACGTCAAGATCAAGGCTGAAATCGCCTACAGTTACTGACAAGGTGAAATCAACATCGGAATCCGCTGGCGGGGTTATGGTTAAGCCATCAACACCGGCAACCGGCACGGTCCAGGTTCCATCGCCGTTATCGATACCGGCACTGAGTGTGGCCCCTGTCGGCACGTTGCTGATTGTAATATCGGTTTCCAGTCCCGCCGCGATGGCTTCGCTGATGTCGATGTCCAGGGGAATGGCACTGTCTTCAAGCCCTTCCGCATCGGAAATACCAAAATCGCCATCGGAAGCGACCGTAACCGTAAACGACGCTTCCGTGGTTGCCGTATCGCCACCGTCCGCTTCCGTCGAGGTTGCCCTTATCCCAAGCGGAATTTCGCCATAGAAATCCGTCGGCGGCGTGAGGGTCAGTCCGGCCAGATTCGACGCATCAACCGTCCAGGTACCATCTCCGTTATCGACACCCGCCGACAGAACGGCGCCATCCGGGACTCCGGTGATGGATACGGAAAGCGTTTCCGATAAATCCGTATCTGTTAAAACAGCCCCCAAATTGAGTTCAATAGCTGTGTCTTCGACACCGGATACGTTTTCAGCAGTAGCCGTCGGGGCGTCAGCCACCGCATCAACGGTGACAACCAAATCCTCTGAAACACCATCCGCTGTCACGGACAATGTAAAATCCACGTCAGAGTTTGCCGGTGGCGTGATTGTGACTCCAGCAACCTGATCCGCCGTCAGCGTCCATGTCCCATCGCCATTGTCAATCCCGGCGCTTAAAACAGCTCCGGTCGGAACATTGCCGATTACAATTTCAGTGGAATCCCCGGGATCGATGGACAGAGCGACAGCCGTGTCTTCCAGGGTTGTTGCGTTTTCTGCATCAACCGATTCTCTGACTGTAACCGTAAAGGGAACTTCTGTAGTCGCCGAATCACCGCCATCGGCTTCCGTCGATGTGGACGACAACGTCAACGCGATGTCGCCGGCAAACCCGGCAACCGGTGTAAGAGACAAAGTGCCAAGGGCGCCCGATTCAACAGTCCAGGTCCCGTCGCCATTATTAACACCGGCACTTAAGGTCGCCCCCTCCGGCACACCGGAAATTGTCACAGACAGGGATTCCGAGCCATCAATATCAGTCAGTGCCGCACTCAGGTCCAGATCGATGGCCGTGCTTTCCTGACCGGATACGCTTTCCGCGTCTGCCGTCGGCGCATCGGCAACCGCATCTACCGTAACTTCCAGCGGCACGGTGACACCATCGGCTGTTACCGACAGGGTGAAATCCGCATCAGAATCTGCGGGTGGTGTGATCGTCAGCCCTTCAAGCTCGGTATCGGTGAGTGACCAGGTGCCATCCCCGTTATCTCTACCGGCGGAAAGCGTGGCCCCCGTCGGCACATCGCTGATGACAATTTCCGTCGCACCGGCAGGTTCTATATCCAACGGGATAGCCGTATCTTCACTACCGCTGGCATCCGTTGCCTCGACGTCGGGATCAACCGCTACCGGGTCATCATCAGGCGGATCAATGACAATCCGGGGCTCGGTGACGGTTGGCGGAACCGGTGCAGCCGATGCAGGAGCCGTTTGTGCGATTTCAGGTTCCGGGTCAGCCACCGGTTCACGCACCGCCTCTTCCTGTTGCTGTGGTTCGACGGGTGGCGGCGCATCATCGGCGCTGGCCGGTGGTGGTGGCGGGTCATTATCCGGGGCTGCCGCCGTTTCTGCGGGTTGTGGATTTGGAATTTCGCTGTCTGGCGCGTCCACTTCCGGCAGCGGCTGTCCGGCGGTTTCATCGCCGGGAACGATTTCTCCATCCCGAACAATGGCTTCACCTTCAGGTGCAAGATTGGCCAGCAGTTCGGCGTCGGTCGGCGCGCTTCCGGTGTGAATCACCGACAAGGAGTTGCTGGCGACCGGCTCTTCCCAGTCGGACTGGTCATCGTCCTGCTGCAAGCCTTCCGGATCATCCAGTTCATCGGCTTCTTCATTGAGGACAGTCAGGTCATCAAGATTTTGACGATCATCGGATTCCCGTACATCCTCGTCCTCTTCTTCAACCAGATCGTCTTCGTTTACAATTTCTTCAGCCATGATGAACCTCGTTTACCCGTCAAATGCGAACACATTTAAAAAACGGGTCGGAAAATGAGTGGCAACCGATAGGCAGTTACAACGTATTCACGCGCGCAGAATCGCGCCGCGTAGGGCATGTTAGACCTGGTGCCAATGAAGTCATTTAAATTCAGCAAATACCGCAGATAAGCTCATCTTGCTGCGCTTAAATTATTAAAGGACAAAACCGTTTAAATGGCTAGAATACGCAAAAATTAACTGTCAATTGGGGAACGAGTCGCTGTGCGCCTGCAATATCCGTTTTGCGTCTTCGAAAAGCATTTTTCTGATGAATTTTGTGATGCTGTCATAAGGATGGGTGAAGCTGCCACACCGATGAAAGCGGAGGTCGCCAGTGATCCGAAAAACAACCTCCGGGATTCGACCGTATCGTGGTTGTCGGAGATTCCGGAAAACGCCTGGCTGTTCGAACAATTGACTGATTTCATCCATCAAACCAACGCCTTATACTGGAAATGGAAGATCACAAAAGCTGAACCGATGCAATATACGTCCTATGGCCCGGGCCAGTATTATACCTGGCATGCGGATCAACGCCGAAACCCCTATCCTGACGATTCCCGCTGGCCCGGCATGCTGCGCAAGATCAGTATGTCCATACACTTGTCCGACGGCAGCGATTATGAAGGCGGCGATTTTATGATTGAAGACCCGCACACGGCCCCGGATTTACCGGAAAAAAGACTGAAAATGCTTACCAATGCCCGGCCCCGGGGAACTGCAATCATCTTTCCGTCCCATCTCTATCACCGGGTCAATGAAATCACCGCCGGGCAGCGGCGTTCACTGGTCAGCTGGTTTTTGGGGCCACCCTTTGTCTAATTCTCAGCAACCAACAAATGGAAAGGCCCCCTCCCATGGCAAATGTTAAAATCACCGCCGGTCCTGTCACCCTGACCGTCAAACCCCGCAACACACCGACAGCCCAGGCCATCATCGACGCCCTGCCCTTTCGGGCATCAGCGCGGACATGGGGCGATGAAGTTTATTTTGATACGCCCGTTTTATCTTCCGGCGAGGCCGATGCAACAGATTTAATCAATGCTGGCGAATTGGCATTCTGGTTGGCAGGCAATTGCATTGCCATCGGTTTTGGTCCAACGCCGGCGTCCCGGGGCGATGAAATTCGACTGGCGTCACCGGCAAATATATGGGGTGATGCCACTGAGGATGTCCGCACGCTCAAGCGGGTAAGGGACGGTGATTCGATTTTGCTTGAACTGGCAGATTCCTGACGCCGGCTGAATGCCGAAAAATTATCAATCCGTGTCGGGCCGGGCGCCTGCCACCACACTTTAGCCGGGACCTTTCCATTGCCAGATCGTGCGCCACAAATCACCGAAGCCTTGCATGACTATATGCTTTCCGTTTCCCTGCGCGAGCCGGATGTACTGAGGAGGCTGCGCGAAAACACAGCGGATGCACCCTATGTGGAATGGCAGATCGCCCCGGAACACGGTCAGTTCCTAGCCTTCCTGGTGGAGCTGATCGGCGCCAGACGGGTTCTCGAGATCGGTACGTTCATGGGCTATTCGGCACTTGCTATGGCGCTGTCCATGGCCAAGGGCAGCCAACTGATCACCTGTGATTTAACCGGCCAATTTGTCCCCTTGGGCATACCCTTTTGGCAAGAAGCCGGTGTTCACACCATTATTGAACTGAGAATCGGCGCCGGGCTGGATGTCCAGGACCAATTGCTGGCTGATAACCAGGCAGAAACATTTGACTTTGTGTTCATCGATGCCGACAAACAGAATTACCCCAGTTATTACGAGAGAGCCCTGCAACTGGTCCGGCCAGGCGGTCTGATTGCCATCGACAACGTGCTCTGGCGCGGAGAAGTGATTAACCGGAAAAACCAGAAAACAACGACCGAAACCATCCGCGCCTTTAATCAGAACCTACATACCGACGAACGTGTGTCGATGTGTATGCTTGCTGTCGATGACGGACTTACCCTGGCACGCAAACGATAGGCGTCTAAAGGGCATCCGATCCGGTCTCTCCGGTCCGGATCCGCATGGCCTGAGCAACTTCCATAACAAAGATTTTACCGTCGCCAATTTTCTCGGTCAGCGCCGCATTCCGTATCGATTCGACAACCCGCTCCAACTCCGCATCATCAACCACCACTTCGATCCGGACTTTCGGAACGAACTCGACATTGTACTCAGCGCCCCGATAGATTTCAGTCTGGCCTTTCTGGCGGCCAAATCCCTTGACCTCGGAAACCGTGAGGCCCTGCACACCAACCTCAGTAAGTGCTTCGCGGACCGCGTCCAATTTGAACGGTTTGATTATAGCCATAACGAGTTTCATGGTCTTATTCCTCCCCCTTGTTTGATGCCAATTCTACAGGCTATAGCCGCGTTCACCATGCCCCGCCAAATCCAGACCTTCGGTAATCTGGTCGTCTGAAACACGCAAGCCACAGATGGCTTTGGTGACTACCAGAATGAGCCAACTGAACACGGCCGTCCAGGCAACCGTTGCGGCGACACCAATCGCCTGCACGCCGAGCTGACTGCCCATGGTCATGCCATCGGCATAGCCGGCACCGCCAAACGATGCCGAGACGAAAACCGCAGCCAGAAGGGTGCCGGTTATTCCGCCTACCCCATGGACCGCAAAAACATCCAGCGAATCATCGAGATTGAATGTATTTTTCACGACATTGACCGCATAATAACAAATCACACCGCCCGCCAGGCCAATGCACAGCCCGCCAACCGGTCCGACAAAGCCAGACGCCGGGGTAATGGTCGCCAATCCGGCAACCATCCCGGTTACAACACCGATCAGGCTGGGTTTGCCAAACTTCAGCCACTCAATAGCCACCCAGACCAGAGACGCCGTGGCCGCCGAGATATGGGTCACTGTCATCGCCATTCCGGCATTGCCATCGGCCGCCAGGGCGGATCCTGCGTTAAATCCAAACCAGCCGACCCACAGCATCGCTGCACCAATCATGGTCATTCCCGGATTGTGGGGAGGGCGCAGATGCACCGGAAACCCGGCTCGATTACCGAGCATTTTGACTGCAACAATGGCAGCGGTGCCCGCCGTCGCATGAACAACCAGGCCGCCTGCGAAATCCATAATTCCCATTTCAGCCAGCCAGCCACCACCCCAAACCCAATGGCATACCGGCGCATAGACAACAATCAGCCACAACCCCGTAAACAACAGAACGGCTGAAAACTTGATGCGTTCCACATAGGCGCCAACAATAAGGGCCGGCGTAATAATCGCAAATGTCATCTGGAACATGAAAAAGACGCTTTCGGGAATATCCCCACTCAGAGAATCCCAGCTAACGCCGGACATCATGGCTTTCCCCAACCCGCCAACAAGCGCATTGCCCGTATCAAAGGCCAGACTATAGACCCCGAACAGCCAGAGAAGCGACGCCAGACAGGCAATTGTAAAGCAGTGCATCATTACGGAAAGAACGTTTTTGGCTTGCACCAGACCGGCATAAAACAGGGCCAGGCCAGGCAAGGTCATAAACAGAACCAGGGCCGTTGATGTAAGGATCCAAGCCGTGTTGGCACCATTTAAAGTCGCTTCGGCAGCTTCCGCGCTGCCGGCAGTTAAAAGCGCTGATCCAGCCAGAATCCAGCTAACCTGTCGTAAAACATGCATTTGTACAGTCCCCCCATGATTTCTATTTGATCTGTCCGCATCGATGCAGATTCAGGCAAATTTTAAGTAATTGCCCTATTTTTAACCGCTCAAACTGAGTTTGCCCACCAAAATTGCACAAATATGTAAAAAAATCCGAAACCCACGGATTAACAGCAGGATCAAAGGTCGCCAATAGCTTTAAAACGGCTTATTTCCTGTTGTTCATCATCTTCATCGATCGCCCCGCCCGGTTGTATGGCTGTTGTCCGGAAATCAATGTGCGATGCGGCAACGTTTCAGTATTGGGATTTTGCCTGTGGCGGCGACGGAGGATCATTGCCTTTGCGAACCTGCAACAGCAACAAATCCGCCGAAGTCAGCAACCGGAATACAGTTTCGTCACCCTCCCGGTACAGGCGAATGACGCCATTATGCTTGTCGGGAGGAGACGACCACCTGAGGTCATCAATTTCGCGGATTTCCAGAACAACATCCCGGCCCCCGTCCCTCGCCTGTGCGATCCATTGATAGGTCCGGTTGAGACGCCTGGCTTCGGCCAGCATCGCCGTCCAGATCTGTGGTTTTCTTGTCGGCGCGCCATATTGGGACAGGAGAAAGTCGGCAATCTGATCGAACGAATGTGCCGGAAACAGGCCATGATATTGAACCGACTTTCCGGCAAGATAATGGACGATGCTTTGCCCGCCGCCGGAATAAAACCCGGGCAGCCCAAAGGCCGGCATGATTTCCGGGGGCCAGTGAAAAGTCTGTATGCAAAAATGGCTGTCCCATGTCTTTTTAACAACACAATCTTGTTCCGATGCACCCGAATCCCGCATCCGGGTGTTTATCATGCCGCCATCAGCAAACGATAAATCATCCTCAACAAGTGCTTTCTGGTCGACCACCTCCGGTTCCGGTGGCACCGCACCCTGAGCCGGGGTTTCAGGCGGCACGCCGGCCGTCTCAGTCTGGCCTGTGGGTTGCTGTTCGGGAAGGGGCGCGGTGACCTGACGCGCCGGTTTGACGACTTTGTAAGGATCATCCGCAACCGTCAAATCCGTAACCGGATAAATGACCTCTGCTCGCTTTGGCGGCCCCGGTTCAGCGGCTCCCGCCCCGTCACCGGCGTTATCGGTCCCGGCCTTTTCGCCAACGTCGACCGCACTGTCTGGCTCGGCTTTTTCGACAACGGCAACCGGCCCGGATTCCGTATCGCTGTCCGGCAAAATATCCAGGATAAGGTCCGTTAACCGTGTAAACGGATTAAAGCGACGCTCTGTGTCGCCGCCAGTGGCGCCGGAAGCCGGAACAGCCTGTGACTCCGTCGGCGATGGGGTTTTCTGCCGGGATACGGATTTGCCAGGCTGGGGCCCTGTTTCGGTTTTTTGAAATTCAACCGGTGACGGAGAATCCGGGCTCAAAACCTCCGCTGCATCAGGCTTTACCGATTGCCCCGGATCCGCAGGCGTCGCCACGGATACTTCCCGTTCTTCAAGCGCCGCTAATGTATTGCCGGTTTTCTCTGGCTTGCTGGGTGAAAACAACTGCCCGATCTTGTCAAAAAATGTCGGCGACTTGACTTGCGGCTCCCCATTCACCAACGCCTCCGGCGGTTTCACGGCAGCTACATCAGGCGCTGTTTGCGTCCGGTTTACATGTGCCGTTGGGGACGGTTCCGGGGGCAACGGGGCCGCCGGCGTCGAACTGGATATCTCCAGCTCTTCAAGCGCCGATATAGAATTGCCGGTTTTCTCCGGCTTTCTGGGTGAAAACAGTTGCCCGATCTTGTCAAAAAATGTCGGCGATTGGACCTGCTGCTCCCCATTCACCAACGCCTCCCGCGGTTTCACGGCAGCTATCTCTGGTGTTTCCTGTACCCGGTTTTCATTTGCCATTGCTGATGGCTCCAGGGGCGACGGGGCCGAAGCTTCGGCGCCGATAGGCGGTTCCACCGGCACCACCGACGTCGATCCGGGGTTGGTCAATTCGTCTGCAGCTGTTTGCGACATATCATCTGAGACCGGCCGGGGCTTCGATCCGGCCACTTCAACACCATTACGGCTTGATGACGGTGAGGCGACGGATTCGGGTGTTTCTGGGGAAAACAGGGTGCCAATCTTCTCGAACAGCGTCGGGGTTTCGGTCTCCGGCTGGTCTTTTTCGGCTATCGTCTCCGCCGATTCCGGCGCTGGCTTGATGACCGCCGTTACCCGGCTTTGCACAGATGGCGGTGCGATGGTTGATGGCTGTGGGCGGGGGCCAGGTACCACCGGCACCACTTGCTCCGGTTCGGATTTCACCGTTTGCGCTGGATTTTCCAAGGACAAAGCTTCAGGCAGGGCTGACGAGTCAGGACTGAACACTTCCAGTTCTTCCAGCGCCGACGGTGGCTGCTTTATTACTTCCGGCTTGCCGGGCGAAAGCAGATTGCCAAGCTTGTCCAGAAAAGACGGTGTTTGCGCCTGTGCTTCTGCATCCACCCCAGATATTCCCGGCGCCATTTCTGCGGGTTGCCTGTCTGTCACCGGTGGTCTGGAACTGGAAGCAGACGACGGCATCGATTGCGGGGACCCATTGATATCCGCCCCGTTCGGGAGAACCACAATCGGTTCAGGTTCTTCATAAATCAGTTCCCTGTCAGGCAGGGCCAGGTAGCGGGGAACCGTTTGTGGTATTGGTGGCGCCGTCGACGCTGTTTCCGGTTCCGGCGCCGGCGGTTGCCGGGTCAACGGCGAGGTCTCGACGGCCATTGTCGGCGCCGGGGCCGGAGACAGCGGCTGCACGGGCGTTACCGGCGTGGGTTTTGCGGATGCCTGATTATGCTGGTTCTGGGCGGCCAGCAGATAATGGCGATATCAAAAAACCCCTTGTCGACCGCAATATCAACGGCGGAAAATCCCTTTTCGTCGGTGGCGTTCGGGTCGGCCCCCTCGCCCACTAAGCGCTGGACAGCGGGCAGATCATTTTTCCACACCGCCTCGATAAGGTTTTTGGAAAGGGCGTCCTTTGTCGCCGCCACTCCCGCACCGGCAAGTGTCAGGCAAAGCAGTCCCGCAATGAAGAGCGACAAAACGGCCTGACTTCGCCGCATATATTCATTCCTTTCCGCAAATAGACGATGCAATAAGATACCAATCCTTGAGGGCTTACGCAAAACCTGTATCCGGGAGGCTATTGCATGACCGGGCGGAAATTTACAGCCATTCACATGTGTGCATGGCAGATGTCAGCTAACCGTCAGGTAATCCCCATAGTTTGACCGCATCGAAACCCCGCCCCTTCCTCAATTTCCGAGAATTATCAACATGATCCGTCGCCTTGCACTTTCCTGTTTTGCCGTCGCCCCGCTCCTGTTGGGCGGCTGTACCCTGCTCCCGGTTTCCTTTCAGGTTGCGTCGATGGCATTGGACGGGATTTCCATGCTGACCACGCATAAATCGCTGACCGATCATGGTATTTCCACGGTTACCCAACAGGACTGCGCCCTGTGGCGCGGACTTACCGGCGATGCCGTCTGTCAGGATTATGAGGATCAGCCGGAAACCCTGCTGGCGGCGCTCGATAGCTCAGCCCTTCCCGGGGCCACCAGTCAGGACCAGCCCGCCCTTGACGCCCTCTATCTCAGCGTCAATTAACGCAGCATTGCGGCGCGCGGGTTCATAGCCGGGCGACCCCCCATGTTATCTGTTCAGGACAGCGGGCCCGGGGGCGAATACGGGACACCGTTTCTCCAAGCCGCATGGGCGGCTTTGAAAAAATCTTCCATTTCACGAATAACGTCGGTCTGGGCGAAAATCCTGGGCAGGCCGGCTCTGATTTTATCCTGCATCTGTTGGCGGAACCAGGGGTCGGTTGCCAGCTTCAGGGCGGTTTTCAGATAGGCCGCTTCGCTGTCGACGATTAAATCGTCCATCCCCATTTGACGATAACAGCTCGCCGTCCCCCGCCCGCGCATGAACGAACCCGGCCAGGTGACAACCGGGGTGCCCATGGCAAAGGCTTCAAAAATTGAATTGCCCCCCGAAAATGTCGGGATGTCGATCATCACATCACAGACCGACAGCAACCGCAGATATTTTTGCTCGGCCATGCCTGCCAGGAAAATAATGCGATCCTCAACATCGCCAAGGGTGGCCTTGAATCGCGCCGCCAGCAACTGTCGCCAGGGCTGCGGAGACGGATCCGCAATCAACACCAGATATCCATCCGGATCCTGTTCGAGCAGGCGTTTTATGAGCGCGTCGAAACGGGGGTGAAACTTGAACAGGGTTTGCGGGCAGACATACAAGTGGCCCTGATCCGGCAAACCAAATTCACTGCGCGCAACCACCGTCGCCAGCGGCTCCGGTTGCCGGTAACTGGTCGGCAGGAAATTGAGCTGGACCAGGGTTTCACAATAATGCCCCGCAGCGTCTTCGGGCTCCACCAACCGCGACGAAATGAAA
Organism: Rhodospirillales bacterium; assembly: GCA_013203595.1. Taxonomy (GTDB): domain Bacteria; phylum Pseudomonadota; class Alphaproteobacteria; order Rhodospirillales; family Casp-alpha2; genus JABMNT01. The sequence goes on along the minus strand of JABMNT010000039.1, from coordinate 18,464 downwards.
TAGTCCATGGTTTTGACGCCGGTCGTATCCGGATGCCCCCAGGTCACGGCCTGGACCGGCGCCAGGCGGGCAAAGGACAGAAAATAGGTATAGGGCGACATCCCGATATCCAGGTAAAACAGGATATCGAAGGCCTCGTCAGCGATGGTCTGGCGGTCAACCGGCAATTGCCCGACCAGACGGATCACCGCGTCCGCTGACTGATCGATTTCGGCCGACATGGCATCGCTGGGACCGGGTGCACGGACGACAATCACTTCAAAGTCACTACGCGAAAACCCGGCAATGATGCCTGCATTGAGTTTGCCAATGGTATGGCGATGCAGGAATGCCGAGACAAACCCGATGCGAAGCCGTTTCTGGCGAGCGGGATTTGGCTGATTTTCGCCCGGCTTACAGTGGTCCGCGGTAAATGCCAGCCCCGGGCACAGATGCAGGTACATGTCGGCAATTTCCTGCATCAATTGGCAATTGTTGGCGTTATCATAGGACAGGCGGAAATTGGCCTGACCGACTTCCCGGTAGGGATCACTGAGCCGCAGATTACCGGCCCGCAGATTGGCCACCCGCTTTTGCAGGCGATCCCGATAATGGGCAAGTTCCTGTTCTGACCCGACAACAATCGGCATGAACAGGGCATCGCGCACATGCCAGCCGGCATTTTCCGGGGCCTGGACCAGGGCTTGGTCCATATGGCTTATGGCTTCGCCAATACGTCCCTGCGTCGACAGGGCGGCGGCCAGATTGACCCGCACAGAGGTATAGGCGGGCTCCAGTTCGATGGCTGCCCGGTAACAGACCAGGGCGTCTTCCGTACGCCTCTGATCAATAAGCAGATCACCCAGATTGCTTTGCAGTTTGGCCGCATTGGGCGCCACCGCATGGGCCCGGCGATAACTGGCTTCCGCTTCATCGAAGCGGCCGAGCGCACGCTCCGCATTGCCCTGGTTGTTGAGCGCAAAGGCAAAATCGGCTTTGATGGCCAGGGCCAACTGGTAGTGGCGAATGGCGTCGGCGTAACGGCCCTGTTTGTCGAGCGCCACACCCTTGTTGGCCAGGGCCTCGGCATAGGCCGGATCAAGGGCCGTCGCCCGATCATAGCAATTGATGGCCTCGTCATAGCGCCCCTGTGCACTGTGCAACTGGCCCAGATTATTATGCGCCTCCGCATAGCCGGGGCTTATCCGGATGGCGGCTTCGTAGGCGGTCCGGGCGACGTCAAACTGCTCGAGTTGCTTAAGAACATTCGCCATATTGCCGTAGGCATGCACGTAATCGGGTTTAAACGCGATCGCCGCCTGATAGCTGGCAACCGCACCTTCCAGATCCGCCAGTTCATGCAGCGTGGTGCCCAGGTTAAAATGGGCCTGGGCGAGATCCGGCTTCAGTTCAATGGCCCGGCGATAGCTGCCGACGGCATCGTCGAGGCGCCCCAGATCCTTCTGTGCATTGCCCAGGTTGCTATAGGCCTGGGTAAAATCGGGGCGCACCCGAATGGCCTTTGAAATCAGCTCAACAGCTTTTTCGGCCCGCCCTGTCTGCTGAGCGACGACGCCCAACAGATGCAGGGCGTCGGGATGCCGCGGCTCGGCCCGCAACACCTGCTTGTACAGGGCTTCCGCCTCGGCCAGATGCCCAGCTTGATGCTTGGCCACGGCCATCTGAACGGCCTGACCGACGTTGATTTTCTGCCTGCGCGGGGATTTTGCCAGTGTCTGTGTCCCTGATGAACTGTAACCAGTGCCGACCGTAAAGCAACTTTCTCAAGAAACTCTAAATGCCCGGTGCGGGTTTTCCAGAGCTTATCAGACCCGGGCGGTTATTCCACCATCGACCGGAAGCGCGACCCCGGTTATATAACGTGCCTGATCGGACAGCAGGAACAGGCAGGCATCGGCCATGTCGTCGACGCTGCCCAGACGCCCAAGCGGCACGAACCCGGCGACCCGCGCCTGCGCGTTAGTGTCATCCTGCCAGCGTTCCTGCATGGGCGACATCGTTGGTCCCGGCAGGATCACATTGGAACGTATACCATCACCGGCAAGCTGGATAGCGAGGGATTTGGCGAGACGGATGACCGCGGCCTTCGACGCCCCATAGGCATCCTGAGCGGGCACATCGCCACCGGTCGCATCGATAGAGGAAAAGTGCACCATCGCCCCACCGCCACCGGCCTTCATATGTGCGACCGCATAACGCGCAGTCAGGGCAAAGGATTTAAGATTGATCGCCATCACCCGATCCCAGACGTCCATGTCCATGACAGTCACTGATTTATCGCGATCAAGCCACAACACACCTGCTGTATTGACCAGATAATCAAGCCCGCCGAAGGCCTCAGCTGTGCCATTGACCGCGCGCGCGACAAAGGTCTGGTCCGACAGATCGCCTTTGAAATAAACATGGTCGCCCGGCCCGCCGCCGATATCTGCAGGTTGCTCTTTCAGATCGGCCATGCCAACCCGACAGCCTTGCCCGATCAGGGCATTGGCAATCGCCAGCCCCATACCGCCCCCGGCCCCGGCGACGAAGGCGTATTTATTTTTAAAGGTCATGCGGCACACCCCCGGTTTTATCGCGATACAGCTACGCGCAAACAACAGATAGCGTGAAAATCAATGTCAGGAAACAGGGTTTGTTAACGGCAAGCGGACAGGTGTGGCTGCCGCAGCTTTGTTAACCGGTTCAAGCTTGCCATGCATCTCAATCAGGGATTTGGCAATCGCCAACGCAAGCGCCCAATCTTCCGGTGATTTGCATGAACCGATATCCTGTTCCCAACCAAAAAAGGCTTACAGTCGAAACTGTAAGCCTTTTCTATAAAATGGTAGCTGGAGGCAGACTTGAACTGCCGACCTCGGCATTATGAGTGCCGCGCTCTAACCAGCTGAGCTACCCAGCCATCGTGTCGCAGCCGGAACCGCGAGACAGGGGGGTATTAAGGCCAAAGACCATGACCTGTCAAGCGGCATTCACCGGCGTTGCGGCTAGCGGACGATTAATCTCAGAAGGTGCCGGAATCTGCTGTCTGGTCGAGCTTTTCCGGGTCGGCCTGGGTATCGCGTTCAGGCTCCTCGGGCGCGGCGGCGGGAACCTCCTTGATGATGTAGGTGGCCCCGTCGCGGCGCACCCGATAGCTCACAGGGTCGGCCGAGGGGGTGGCTTCCACAGCGTGTTTTTTGGTCAGCCAGGGACGATCAGCGAGATCGCCAGTGGCGGCCGGTGTGGGGATCGGCTCCGGGTCCTTGACCCAGTAATTCACGGCCTCCGGGGCGTCATAGACGGGCTTTGGCGGGACTGCCGGTTTATCATAGCGTTTCGGGGCCGGACCGAAATAATTGACCAGGCGTTTTTCATCGCGGTGATAGGGTGTCTCATAACAGGTCACCCCGGCCAGCGACTGATAGCAATAGCGCGGCTCCAGATCTTCCACCGCCGCTTCATAGGCCGATTTCTGGGCACAGGCCGCCAGGCTCAAAATTCCCAGACCGGCCACAAATATCTTCAACATTCGTCATCTCCACCGTTACCAAGGCGACAGCTGTCGCATCCCGGTGAAACAAACGCAGATTCCGTGCCAAAACCGACAATGCCGCCCCGGTTTCCCCGAGCGGCATTGTTTTCAATGACTTAAGACGCGCCTTGGCTAGCCGTTGACGTCAATCACCGTGCGGCCGCGGATCTGGCCCTGCAAAATCTGACCGGCCAGTTCCGGCAACTGGGCAAGAGGTGCCATGTGGCTCATTTCCGCCAGTTTATCGAGCGGCAGTTCGCGGGCGAGGCGTTCCCAGGCGATCAGCCGCCGCTGTTTCGGGCAGGTGTTGGAATCGATGCCGCACAAATTGATGCCACGCAGCAGAAACGGCAATACGTTCGATGAAAAGGCAATACCAGCCGCATTGCCGACCGAGGCCACGGTGCCCCAGTAGGCGATGGACAGCAAAAGATTACCAAGCCCTTCACCGCCCACATTATCGACGCAGGCGAGCCAGCGTTCGCTGCCCAAGGGCCCGCGCGGGGCTTCGGCCAGTTCATCGCGGCTAACAATGGTTTTCGCACCCAGGCCCTGCAGATAGCCGTGCTGTTCAGCCCGGCCGGTGCCGGCCGCCACATCATAGCCCAGGTTCGCCAGAATACTGACCGCGATCGAGCCGACGCCACCGGCCGCACCGGTGACCAGCACCTCGCCGTTTTTGTCCGGGGTCAGGCCGTTCTCCTCGATCCGCATGATCGCCAGCATGGCGGTCAGCCCGGCAGTGCCGATGGCCATGGATTGGGCGAGCGTCAGGCCACGGGGCAAGGGCACCAGCCATTCGGCTTTGACCCGGGCCCGGGTGGCAAAGCCACCCCAGTGGATTTCGCCGACCCGCCAGCCGGTCAGAATTACCTGATCGCCGGCTTTGTAGTCCGGAGATGCCGATTCCTCGACAACGCCGCAAAAATCAATGCCCGGCACATGCGGATAATCGCGCACCAATCGGCCCAGCCCCTGAATGATCATGCCGTCCTTGTAGTTCAGCGTCGAATATTTGACGGCAATGGTCACATCGCCATCCGGCAACCGGTCATTCGACAGGGTCTGAATCGAATGGGTAACCTTGCGCTCCGCATCCTGCTCGAGAAGCAGGGCTGTAAAGGTGTCGGATTGAGCCATCATGTTCGCCTTTTTGCTGATATATCGGGTTCGTTATTTATAGGTGGCGGAGCGGGAAGGTCAATCGGCTGGCACCGCAGCCGCACCGCTAATCGACCAGGGGATCTGTTCGCCGCCTTTGAAGTTGACGATCGCCTCGCCGCCGGGCAAATCCACATGCGCCGGCACCGTTTGCGCCATCCGCGCCAGGGTCAGGGTTTGGCTATTTGGCGCAAGTCCGTAAAAGGCCGGGCCATTGAGCGAGGCGAAGGCTTCGAGGTTTGCCAATGCCCCCTCTTCGTCAAACACCTGAGCATAGAGCTCGATGGCGGCAACGGCGGTAAACAGGCCGGCACAGCCGCACCCGGTTTCCTTGGTGTGGCGCGGGTGCGGTGCTGAGTCCGTGCCCAGAAAGAAATTCGGTTTGCCCGAGGTGGCGGCCTGGCGCAGCGCCTGGCGGTGTTCCTCGCGCTTGGCGATGGGCAGGCAATACATATGCGGCCGGATGCCGCCCTGGAAGATGGCGTTGCGGTTGATCATCAGATGATGGACGGTGATAGTTGCCGCCGTATGGGCATCGGCAGCGCTCACATAATCGACGGCCTGACGGGTGGTCACATGTTCGAACACCACTTTCAGCTCGGGAAAGTCCTTGCGCAGCGGGATCATCACCCGCTCAATGAACACGGCTTCGCGGTCAAAGATATCGACCGCTGGGTCGGTCACCTCGCCATGGACCAGCAACGGCATGCCGATCTTCTGCATGCGCTCGAGCACAGCCGTGGCTTTCGAAATATCAGTAAGACCCGAAGCCGAGTTGGTAGTGGCCCCTGCCGGATAGAGTTTAACGGCAGCAAACACCCCGTCTTCGAATCCCCGCGCCAGTTCATCGGCATCGGTACCGTCGGTCAGATAGGCGGTCATCAAGGGCGTGAATTCGAGGCCTCCAGGAACTGCCGCCAGAATGCGCGCCTTATAGGCCAGCGCCTGGGCAACCGTTGTCACCGGCGGCAGCAGATTTGGCATGACGATGGCCCGCCCGAACTGGCGGGCCGTCCACGGCACCACGGCATCCAGCATGGCGCCATCGCGCAGGTGCAGGTGCCAGTCATCGGGTTTGCGCAGTGTCAGTTGGTCCATATCAGTCATTGCCTCTGCTCGCTTCTAGATTTTCAAAAACACCACCGGGAACGCTGCAGCCCTGCATATGATGGTTATGCCAGAGCGCGTAATAAAGCAGATACCAGGCGGCCTGGCCGCGCTTTTTATCAGGGCCACCGGCAAGGCCGGCAAACAGGCTGCGGACCGCGTCCGGGTGGCAGGCTTCGGCGATACCCGGCTGGCCGGCCACCAGCGGCCCCAGGGTGGAGGCTTTTTGCGATATCCATTCGCCAACAGGCACCGTGAACCCGCGTTTTTTACTGAACGCCCCGGCCACGGGCAGATGCTGGTCCAGCCATTTCCTGAGCAACCATTTGCCGCGCCCGCCCCGGATTTTCAGCGTATCTGGCAGGGTAAAGGCAAAACCGGCGACCTTCGAATCGAGAAACGGCACCCGCCCTTCGACCCCGTGCGCCATCAGACAGCGGTCAAGCTTGCCCAGCAGGTTATGGGGCAGCCAGTCGGCGCAGTCATGGGCCTGGGCCTTTTGCAGGCGTGAATAGTCAACCGGGATGTCATTTGCCGCCGCCTCATAAGCGACCCGCCATTGCGCCGAGGTCTCGCGCAGCAAGCCGAGGCCATCGAGCGCGCCGGTCCGGCGCATGGCCCGCCCGCCCAGCAGGCGCGGGCGCATGGCCCGGCGATAGCGCCCATAGCCGCCAAACAACTCGTCACCGCCCTCGCCCGACAGCACAACCTTCAGGCCCGCCTTGTGCACTTCCGCCGCCAGCTTATAGGTCGGCAATACCGCATAGTCGGCGGCCGGGTCATCCATTGCCGCAACAACCGCCGGCAGACTGTCCCAGAAATCCTGTTCGCCAAAGTCAATTTCGTGGTGCTCGGCCCCACAGGCCCGGGCCACCGCACGGGCCTGGGCACGCTCGTCGGCAACCGCGGTGCCGCTGAAACCGATGGTATAGGCCTGCACCGGATCCGGGTTGAGACGCGCCATCATGGTCAGGATCACCGACGAATCGATGCCGCCCGACAAAAACATGCCGTAGGGTACATCCGATCGCTGGTGAACCTCAATGCTGTCGGCCAGCACCGCGTCGAGCTCGGCAAGGGCGGCGGCGGCGCTCACCGGCACCGGGCCCCCGGGCGGCAGGGCGGCCAACTGCAGCCGGCTGGTGATTTCGGCGTTTTCGATGACCAGGGTTTCCCCCGGCAGCACCCGGTAAACCCCGTCGAGCAGGGTTTCCGCGCCCGACGTGAACTGCATCTGCAGCAGACTGTCGCGGGCCTCGGGGCGGATGCGGGCGGTGCAGACCCCGGCTTTCTGGAAGGCCTGAAATTCCGAGGCGAACACAAAGCCGTCGCGGGTCGCGCCGTAGTACAGAGGCTTGATACCGAACGGATCCCGGCTCAGGATCAAGCGCTGGTGCGCAGGGTCATGGATGGCGATGGCATACATGCCGCGCAGATGTTCGGCAAATTCGACACCGTATTTCTGGTACAGATAAAGTGGCGGTTCGCAGTCCGACCGGGTCTGATAATCAACCCCGGTCAGTTGCTGTTTGAGCTCCAGGTAATTAAAAATTTCGCCGTTGGCAACCAGCGCCAGCGGCGCCTTACCCTCACCCTGATCGGCATAAAGCGGCTGGTCACCACTCACCAGATCGATGATCGCCAGCCTGGTCTGCAGCAATGCCGTATCGCCTTCAACATATCGGCCCGCACCATCCGGGCCGCGATGCGCCAGCGCCTCGGCAAAGCTGTCGAGAATACGGTCCGCCGGGAGCGAACCGTTGCGGGTCATTATACCGGCGATGCCGCACATGGTTCCAAGACTTTCTGGAAAAATGCCAGATACTGGCCGGTAACGATGTCCTCGGTAAACCTGGCTTCATATTCGGCCCGGCCGTTTTTGACAATCCGCGCGGCGAGCACCGGGTCTTCAATGACGTTCTTGATGGCGCGGGCCATGGTTGGCGGATCATCAATGGGCACCAGCACGCCGGAATGCAGATGGGTGATCAGGGTTCCCGGACCAAAGCTGTCGGCGGCGACAACCGGGGTATTCTGGGCCCAGGCTTCAATCACCGTATTGCCGAGCGGCTCATGGCGGGACGGACAGACAAACAGGTCCGCCGTCTGCAAAAGCGCCGCCGCATCGTCGCGCCATCCCAAAAACCGGACCCGTGGTTTGACCGCCAGTTTTTCAGCCAGTTTATCCAGATCATGGAGCAGCGGCCCCTCGCCGGCGATCCACAGATAGGCCGAAGGTACCCGCGCCATGGCCTGCAACAGGATATCGAACGCCTTGTTTTCATGCAGTCGGCCAAGCGCCAGAATCAGCGGTGCCCCGTCCGGGGTATAGAGACCGCGTCGCCCGATCGGGGCCGCCTGTTCGGCGGAGACGAAATTCGGCAGATAGTGGGCCTTGCCCGCAGGCCAGCCTTCCTTCACCAGATAATCGGCGATGTCTTTGGTATTGCCGATCAGGTGATCGCAGCCCTGGTAATATTTCAGATCGTAATAGCCGCCGAGCCGGGCGATATGGATGAACTCCCCGTTCTTCGGCTTCGGGCACATGGCTGTGGCCCGGTTCATCCAGGTCAGCACGATGTCCGGCTTGAAGGTCTTGATCTGACGCCGGATGGCGCGCGGTGTCTGCCAGTCCAGGCGGCCACCGAACTTGAGCTCGATGGGCGCCACACCGCCCGCTTCAAGCCGCTGTCTGCGGTTCGGGTTTTGCCGGATAATCACCTGTTGTTCGACCGAATTGCGTTTTGCCAGGGCCATACACAGGCGCTCAAAGAACAGTTCCGCACCGCCGACATCAGCCCCGGCCATAATCTGAAGGATTTTCATGACCGTTTCCCCGGGGCAGGTAGCAACTGCTCGAAGCGGGCCGCCGCATCCGGCCAGCGCCAGTTTTTCTGCAGCGCCAGGGCGGCTTCGTGCTGGGCCCGCCACAGGCTTTCATTACTCAGCAGTTCAACCGCGTGATCGACAAATTCCTGGTCCGAACTGGCAATAAATCCGGTTTCCGAATCCCGGACCCGTTCAACAACCGATCCCAGCCGGGTGACCACTGCGGGCACCCCCGACGCCTGCGCTTCACCCACCGCCAGACAGAAGGTTTCGTTTATATCGCCCCGGTAAAGCATGCAGCGCGCACTGGTAAATTCCTCGATTAAGGTGGGCTTGGAAACCGGGCCACGGACCCGCACCCCCTGCCCGGCCAGGGCTTCCGCCCGTTCGATGGTCTGTGCCATGAGCGCCGCCTTTTTATCGCCGACGGCGCCATAGGTTGCCGCACCGGTAAACAAATGCAGTTCCGCACCCGGCACCCGGGGTTCAATGGCTTCTGCCCATAACTGCATAAGCCAGTCCAGCGAACGCAGCGGATTGGAGGTGAAAATCGCCCGCGGTGGTGGCACCTTGGCCAGCGGCTGGGCCTGGCAAAATTCATCGGCCATGCCATAGGGGATGACAATCCGTTCGCCGCCCGGCGCCCAGGCCGGATAGGTTGTCGCGTGATAGTCACCAATAAACACGATCGCCGGCTTGACCTGCCACAACTTCCACAGATACCGCCATTTCAAAAGATAGCCGGCCGGATTGTGTATCCAGAAAACGCTGCGCCGGGCGGCAGGCATGCGTTTGATCAGCTTGTCACCCCGGTTGGCAATGTACAAATCGATGTCCCCGGGCCAGGGGCCGTCGTCAATGGGATGCCAATGCACCCCCTTGAAGGTTAACGGTGCCCGGCATTTGTTGCGAACGAAGACCTCGTGACCGCGTTTTGCCAGTTCCTGGGTCAGATTGACGATCGACGATTCAACGCCGCCAAGCGGCCGCTGTCCCGGCGTCTGCCCGTCAAATTCGATGCCGTCATCGGCCAGCAGAATGCGCGCCATCACTCGTCCTCCAGCGTTGCCTTGAGGTGTGATAGCAGTGGATAGAGACCAGCGCAAATGGCGACAATCAGCCCGTAGCCACCTTCCCGGTAGCCCTTGCGCGCGACGTAGCATTTGAAAAACCGCGACACCAGCCGGCGGATGTTATTGGCCGTCGAGTCGCGCACGCCCTGCTCGCGCAAATCCCTGGCGCGGGCCGTCGAATAATTGTCCAGACGGCGAATCATATCGGATATGTTGCGATCGACATAATGGATCAGCCGGTTTTTCAGCATCGGGCCCTTTGTCCCGGTCCACTGCAACGACGGATGCACCCGCTGGTCACCCCAGACCTTGACCCCTTTTCTGAAAAGGCCCGGATAGGCCGCCTTGCCAAAGGACGCCCCCCAGCCCCAGCGCACCAGGCGCGTGCCCACATAGTTATCGACCAGGATTTCATGCCAGTCGCAGGCGGTCTGCTCGATGGTCCAGCGGATTTCCCGGGCCAGTTCTTCCGGCACCCGCTCATCGGCATCAATTTCAAAAATCCACTCGCCCCGGCAGGCATCAATGCCGGCGTTGCGGCGATCCCCCTCCTTCGCCCAGGCGCCAGAGATCAGGCGATCCGTAAACTGGGCGGCGACGTCACCGGAGCCGTCCGTGCATTTATCGAGCAGGACAACGATCTCGTCGGCAAAGGACAATGTCCGCAGACACTCCGCCAGTTGCGCCTGTTCATTGTGAACACTGATCACGGCCGAGAGTTTGATCGGGCTGGCGGGCGGTTTTTTCATGCCGCCTTCGCCTGCGTCTTTTGCCACAGGGCGCGGGCCGCAGCCTCCACGTGATCGACTGTCAGGCTGTTCATCAGCGAACCACTGGTGCGATGATCAAATTCTGCCGGGTGAATATCGTCAAAGCCTTCCGGCGTGCGCACACTGGCGCAATGGTCACCCCAGGGGCCATACAGCAACTCCTTGCTGGGGCCGAAAAGCCCGAGCGTGGGAATACCGGCAGCCGCGGCCAGATGCATCAGCCCCGAATCATTGCCCACATAAAAGCTGCAGCGCTGCAGACAGGCATAAACCTCGGCCAGGCGCAGACGGCCAATCAAATCAATGCGCCGCGCCGCCGGGATGGCTTCGATCAGAGAAATCGCCTGCGGCCGTTCGTCATCGCGGCCGAACAGGGCCACCCGACATCCGGGCAGCATCCCATCGGCTGCCCCGATCCGCGCGGTCAGTTCGGCAAAACCGTCGGGCGACCAGGTTTTTGCCGCCCAGTTGGCCGTCGGTCCGATCGCCAGTACCGGCGAACCCTCGGGAATCAACGCCTGCGCCTGGGCCCGATGGGCCTCATTGCAGGTCAGTTTCGGCGGCGGTGGCGTGGCTTCCAGCCCGAGCACCCGTGACAGGCCCATTATCCGGTGGCGATCAGCGGTGACTTTGCCCAAATGCCGTTGCCGCCGGGCCGGCAGCAGATAGGACAGGGGCGCATTTCTGAGGTCAACCACCAGATCCCACAGGGTGCCCACCGTCAGTCCCCACATGCGCAGCCAGTGCAGGGAAAACAGCATTTTATCCATGACAATAAGGCGCTCGATATTGGGTGCGGCTTCAAACAGACCGGCCGCCGCCGGTCCGCAGACCACGGTTATGCGCGCATCCGGATGGCTCCTGACCAGGTGGTCAAGCAATCCGGTTGAAAGAATCGCATCACCGATGCGAGTCGCCGTGATAAATAGAATGCGCATGACCAACCACAAAAATGCCAAAGATTCCGCCACTTATAAGGCGCTGCTCTGCACTTGAAAAGGCTTCCCCGCTTGCCATTTACGTAAAGCCTGCTTACTTCTAGCCAAAGCCCCGAATTTACCCGGCCTTTTGCCCGTTTGTGGCCCAAAAATCAGGATCCCTCAATGCCCGTTTTACACCTGTCCCCCTTGCCCGATCGCGGCGTTCTTTCCATAACCGGTCCCGATTCGCGGAATTTTCTGCAGGGCCTGATCTCCAACGATATCCACCTGGTTACCCCAGAAAACGCCATATACGCGGCCCTGCTCACGCCGCAGGGTAAATATCTCTATGATTTTTTCATCAGCCAGGCGGGTGACAGGCTGCTTGTCGACTGTGAAAAGGAACGCATGGCCGATCTGGCAAAGCGCCTGCGTATGTATAAACTGCGTGCCGATGCAGCCATTGCCGACGCCACCGAGCAATATACAATCAGCGCCCTGTGGGGCGATTCGGCCGCATCAACGGTCGGACTGGCCGCGCAGGCCGGCGCCGCCATGGAAACCGCCGGTGGTACCTTGTATGTCGACCCCCGTCTGGCTACAGCCGGGCTCAGGGCGGTTTTCGATGTGGATCAGTCTGGTCCGGCCCTGGCCACCTTCACGCCAACCCCGGCCACAACAGACGCCTACGATATTCACCGCCTCAAACTCGGCCTGCCCGACGCCAGCCGTGATCTGGTGCCGGAAAAGTCAGTTCTGCTGGAAAGTGGCTTCGATGACCTGAACGGCATCAACTGGGAAAAGGGCTGCTACATGGGCCAGGAGCTGACGGCGCGCACCAAATACCGGGGCCTTGCGAAAAAACGCCTGACCGCAGTGACCATTGAAGGTGAAATGCCGACCCCCGGCGCAGCGGTCATGTGCGGCGATAAGACCGCCGGCGAAATGCGCTCCAGCCGGGGCGGCTTCGGCCTGGCGCTGCTGCGGCTCGACCATCTGCAGGACCCGGCAGGCGAACTCACATCTGAAAACTCCACACTCAGGGCAGTCAAACCGGACTGGGCGCGTTTCTGAGGTTTTGTTTCCGCCCCATTGGCGATAATCTCCGCAGATGGTTTCTCCCACCGATATCTTGCGGCGCGCGCCCCGCATTCTGTCTCCCGTCGCCCGCGCCTACGAACGGCGCCTGCGCCAGTTCGGCAATGATCCGCGCGGTGTGTTCTGGCAAAATCAGGAGTTTCAGTTTCGCCGTTTTGAGCTTCTAAGCCGGATCTTCCGGCCTGCCGACCAGGAGGGTGGCGTCACCATCCACGATTTCGGCTGTGGTTACGGGGCCCTGTTCGACTACCTGGCCGACCAGCCGGTGATGACCAACAGCACCTATCTGGGCACCGACATGAGCAGCCGGATGATCGCCGCGGCGCGTGAAAAAATCACCGACCCCAGAGCCCGCTTCCTGCGCCACCTGCAGGCCGTCGACGAGGCCGACTACACCCTGGTGTCGGGGACCTTCAATATGCATCTGGGGCAGGACGAGGCCGACTGGGAAGCCTATGTGAAGGCCAGCCTGCAGCAACTCTGGTCGAAAACCCGCCGGGGCCTGGCCTTCAACATGCTGCGCGACGATGCGGAAGAAATATTTGATGGCCTTTATTATATCAATGGCCATGACCTGTTCGATTTCTGCGCCACCCACCTGAGCCCCCACGTCACCCTGCAGAACGACCATCCCCTGCCCGACTGGACGCTTTATGTCAGGCGGCAGGCGGATTAGGCCGTCGTCGTCAGCCGGGCACCCTTCCATGCCGGATGCCCGGGACCAGCCAGAACATCGACAGGCCAAGCAGGGCGAACAGCAGGCTCATCACAAAGCCGGCGTTATAGCCGCCGGTCAGATCGAACAGATAGCCGGCCATGAACGCACCCAGCGCCGCCCCGCAGCCCTGGCCGATATTGGTGGCGCCGAAGATCGAGGCGAGGCCCGGCCCGGCAAACATGTCGACCATCTGGGCGGTAATGATCGGACCCCGGGCACCGGCGGACAGGCCAAAGCACAGCACGAAAACCGCGAGCAGCAGCCAGCCCGGATAAAACGGCAGCGCGGCCAGCGCCAGTATGCCGATCAGGGTCAGCACATAGCTTGCCGTGGCGACAAGATGGCGCGGATAGCGCGCCGACAGGATACCGGTCAGGGCAATGCCAAGGATTGTCAGCATCCCCATGCAGCCGAAGGCAAAGGCCGCATGCACGACACTGAAGTTCTGGTCGACCAGAAACGCCACGACCTGCAGGCTTATGGAAAATATGGAAATGGCCGAAGCCGCATAAATCGTGAAAAAACCCCAGAACTCGACCCGGCGAACCGCCTGTCCGAGACTTAAACCGGCAGCGGGACGGGCGGGAACGGACGGCGCTTTCCCTTCCGGCTTATGGGGTGCGCTTGATGGCCCGGCGCCGGGAAGCCCCGCCGCCATGCGCCGCCAGGGCAGCAGCATCACCAGGACAAGAATAACCAAAAAGCCGAAACTGGCCTGCAGGTAGGCCCCCTGCCAGCCGACCCGGTCAATCGTAAACTGGGCAGTTGGCGCCAGCAGCATGACGCCGATCCCCTGGCCCGAATAGGCGATGGAAAGGGCAGTTGCGCGGCCCCGGAAAAACCACTTTGATATCAGGCTCTGCATGGGCACGACACCGACCATGGCTGCGCCGACGCCACCACATATGCCGATCACCAGATAGAAAGCAGCCAGCGAAGTCAGCCATCCGGACCCGGCGAAGCCATAGCAACTGACCAGCAAAACCAGCCCGATCAGATAGTTGAAACGCGGCCCCAGCCGGTCATAGACGATGCCGGACAGCAGGCAGCCAAAGCCGAAAGCAACCATATAGACCGCATAAACAGAAGTGACACTGGCCCGGTTCCAGCCAAATTCCACGCTCAGGGGCAGCAGGAACACGGCATAGGTCTCGCCCATGCCGCGGCTGGCGGCGATCATCAGCAGACAGAAGGCAAAGATCAGCAGACCGGGCACCAGCGAGGATTGCCGCGGGGACCCGGTCATGGCTGCAGCTGGGTTAGCGGCTGCAATTGCGGGTCAGGTCCCGTCAGGCGGCGACGCGCCCCTGTCGCCCCGGCACGGCCCGCCACCTATTTGTAAACCGGCGCAACCCGCCCCAGATAGGCGGCAAGAATATCGTAGACCATCAGGTAGTTTTTCTGCTGAAAACTGGCGTGCGATATCCCTTCCATCACCGTGAACTGCTTGTCGGGGTGCGGCAGCTTTTCGAAGAAGCCCAGCAAATCCGAGATACTGGCGATGCCGTCATACTGGCCCCGCAAAATGAGCGTGGGAGCGGTTATCTTTTCCGGATCGACAAGCGGAAGTTTTGAGCACATGTCGATATAGGTGCCATTGGGCATCGAATCATCAAGTGCGCAGATGGCTGAGGCAAAGGCGTCCACCACCCTGGCCTCGGCACAGTCTGCATGATCGCGGCTGAAGATCGACTGCACGAACTCATAATTGATCGGCCGCCGTTTACTGGCCAGAAATTCCGGCAACTTCTGGCGGCGCGCCGCCAGGGTCGGGCTGCCTTCACCGGTCCACACGAAGGCATCGAGAACCAGCTTGTTGACGCGCTCGGGATAGCGTTCGGCAAACAGCGCCGCGCGCAGGGCACCCGACGAGATCCCGTACATGTGCACCGGCCCGGCGCCACGCAGGGCCTCGATATAGGCGGTCGCCGCCGCCAGGTCATCGGCCCCGTTTGAAATATCACAGGTAATGTCGCGGTGTTTCGACGAACGGCCATAGCCTTCCATATCGACCGACCAGGTATCGTAGCCAAGAGTGGCAAAATAATTCATCACCGAACTGAACGGACGCCCGTCAACCGCAAGATCAAAGGTTGGCTGCGAGGCCATGGAGGAGCCGTGGACAAAGACGATGGTGCCCTTTTTGTTGGCCGGTCTTTCCAGATACTTGTTCCACAGGAACAGCTTTACCTCGCCCTTGTCGGTCCAGTGTTCCTCACCGACAACTGCGCTCTCCAGCTTGGCGTTTTCCATTGATATTAATCCCCCCGGTGTTTGCGCGGTGGACTTTCCCAGCCTTGGAGAAGCCTTCCCCACCGCGCCTATGCTAATCATTAATTTCTTAAATTAACGCTGTTTGCGGGGAGGAGCGAGAAGTAATTTCATCAATTGGCGGATGGTGATCAGTATCCACCCAAGCCAGCGGATCAAATTCAGATGCAAGCCGCTGGCAAAGCCCCGGCCGCGACCAATGTGACCATCATCAGCGCATGCGCGCGCCCTGCAGCCGTTGCCGGCCACTCGGCCCGAAGCCCCGGACCACCGGAATGCGCGACAGATCGAGTTTCTCGACGGTCTCCACATAGGCCATCAGATCATCAATGGTTTCGGCGGTAACCGTAAACTCGATGGCGTAAGCCGGCCCCGGCGCCGGGCGGGGAACATCGGGAACGCGGACAAAGGCCGGATGCGGGCGGCGATCAAAAAACGTCTGGAACCGCTCGATCCCGTCGTCCATCCCCTTGATAGCGCGGAATGACGGGGTTGAGCCGATGCCGCCGAATTTATTGAAGGTGCCGATCACATGACAGCGGGCACAGTGGGTGATTGCCAGTTCCCGCCCCTTTTCCAGATCGCCAGCGGCCACCGCCTCTTGCGGCCCGGCCAGCCAGAGCATTGCTGTGATCACGCTGAAAAACCAAATCTGCATGGCGTAAGCTTAACCGGAAAAACAGCGCCTTGGGAAGAGGCCTTATAAAATTATCCGGCCTTCATATCGAGCGCCGCCTGTGCTGCCGCCAGCCGGGCGATCGGCACCCGGAACGGCGAACAGGACACATAGGTCAGGCCGATTTCATGGCAGAACCGCACCGACGCCGGGTCGCCGCCATGTTCGCCGCAAATGCCGAGCTTGATATCCGGGCGTGTCCGCTTGCCGCGTTCAACACCGATTTTCACAAGCTCGCCAACCCCTTCGCGATCGATGGTCATGAACGGGTCCTCGGCCAGCACCCCTTTCGACTGATAGATATCGAGAAACGGCGTCGCGTCATCGCGGGAAAATCCGAAGGTTGTCTGGGTCAGATCGTTGGTGCCGAAGCTGAAAAACTCGGCGGTTTCCGCAATCGCATCGGCAACCAGACAGGCGCGGGGCAATTCGATCATGGTGCCGACAAGATAATTCAGTTTCACCGCTTCAGCCGCTTCGACCTCCAGCGCAACCCGGTCGATAACCGCCTTCAGCATGTCCAGTTCCGGTTTATCAACGATCAGCGGGATCATCACCTCCGGCTCCACATGCATGCCTTCCTTGATCAGCAGGGCTGCGGCCTGAAAGATGGCACGGGCCTGCATTTCGTATATTTCCGGGTAAGTGATGCCCAGCCGGCAGCCGCGATGACCGAGCATGGGGTTGGCTTCATCAAGCTCGAGACGACGGATCTTGACGGCTTTGGCATCCACGCCTGCTGATTTGGCAACGTCGAGAATCTCCTCTTCCGTATGCGGCAGGAACTCGTTGAGCGGCGGATCAAGCAGACGAATGGTTACCGGCAGGCCTTCCATGATCCGGAACAGGGAAACAAAATCGTCGCGCTGATAGGGCAGCAGCTTGTCGAGCGCCGTCCGCCGGGCGGTTTCGGATGTCGCCAGAATCATCTGGCGCATATGGATAATCCGCTCCGGCTCGAAAAACATATGCTCGGTGCGGCTCAGGCCAATCCCTTCGGCGCCAAATTTGCGCGCCGTCTCAGCGTCCTGCGGGGTCTCCGCATTGGCCCGCACACCCATGGTGCGAACCTCGTCAGCCCAGCCCATCAGGCGGCCAAAATCACCGCTCAGTTCCGGCTGGATGGTTGCCACAGCGCCCAGATAAACTTCGCCGGTCGAGCCATCGAGAGTGATCACATCGCCTTCCCCGTAGGTCTGGCCCATGCACAGCAGGGTCTTTGAGGCATAGTCGACGCGCAGATCGCCGGCACCGGAAACACAGGGCTTGCCCATGCCGCGGGCAACCACGGCCGCATGCGACGTCATCCCGCCGCGGGTGGTCAGGATGCCTTCGGAAACATGCATGCCGGTAATATCTTCCGGCGAGGTCTCGATCCGGACCAGAATAATTTTCTCACCACGCCCGGTCCATTCTTCGGCATCTTCGGCCGAAAAAACGATACGCCCGGAGGCGGCGCCGGGGCTCGACGGCAGGCCGCGCCCGATCATCCGTCGCTCGCCGTCGGGATCGAGGGTCGGGTGCAGGAGCTGGTCGAGTTGCGCCGGATCAACGCTTTGCACAGCGCCATCACGATCCAGCAATCCTTCATCGAACATGTCACAGGCGATTTTCAGGGCCGCCTTGGCGGTACGTTTGCCACCGCGGGTCTGCAGCATCCACAGCTTGCCCTGCTGGACGGTAAACTCCATATCCTGCATGTCTTTGTAGTGGCGCTCCAGGTTGCCCCGAACCTGCATCAGATCGTCAAAAATTTCCGGCATGGTCTCTTCCATGGAGGGAAGGTCGCTGCCCGTGGCCAGGCCTTCGGCCCTGGTCAGGGGTTGTGGTGTACGGATTCCGGCAACCACGTCTTCGCCCTGGGCATTGACCAGATATTCCCCGTAAAAGGCATTTTCGCCAGTCGACGGGTTGCGTGAAAAACACACCCCGGTGGCACAGTCATCACCCATATTGCCAAACACCATGGACTGGACACTGACCGCAGTCCCCCAGTTCGACGGAATGCTCTGCAGGCGGCGATAGCTGATCGCCCGCTCATTCATCCAGGACCCGAAGACCGCACCGACAGCACCCCACAATTGCTCGGTCGGGTCCTGCGGAAAGGGTACGCCGCGCATGTGTTCAACCATGGCCAGATACTGGCCGACAACCGTCTTCCAGTCAGCGGCATCCAGATCGGTGTCCAGGGTAAAGCCGTTGTCGTCCTTATGGTCTTCCAGAATATCTTCAAAATTGTGGTGATCGACGCCAAGCACCACATCGCCATACATCTGGATGAAGCGGCGGTAACTGGCGTAGGCAAAGCGGCCATCGCCTGATTTTTT
>JABMNT010000038.1 GCA_013203595.1 Rhodospirillales bacterium | reverse complement strand
TCATGTTTATATGGAAACAGCTGAGATCGCCAAAGCGGCCTGCCGGTTAGGAGCGAATGGGAAATCGATGCGGGGTATCGGTGAGTATTCGGGACGACGCCGGCAGGCCGCTTTGGCGACCTGTTAGCGCCTTTACAGGATCACCCCATATAGGCGCGTGTGTTTCGTTAGCCCTGAGTGCCGACCTTCCGGGCGGCGATCAGGAATTCCACATTGCCTTCCGGCCCCTTGATCGGGCTAGTTGTCAAACCGATGACCGTCCAGCCGGGTGTTTCATTGATCCAGCGCTTTGTGGTTTCGCAGACCTGTTCATGCAGCGCAGGGTCGCGAACCACACCGCCCTCGCTGACCTGATGCCGGGCCACTTCAAACTGCGGCTTGATCAGGGCGACCAGATGGGCCCCCGGCCCGGCCAGCGCCATGGCCGCCGGCAGCACGGTCTGCAGGCCAATGAAACTGGCGTCACAGACAATGATATCGGGCGCATCGGTAATGGTTTCAGCACTCAGATGCCGGGCGTTGGTCTTTTCCAGGACGATGACGCGCGCATCAGTGCGCAGTTTCCAGGCCAGTTGTCCCTGGCCCACATCAACAGCATATACCCGGGCCGCCCCGGACTGCACCAGGACATCGGTAAATCCGCCGGTCGAGGCACCAATATCCACCGCTGTGCAACCGTCCACCGACAGGCTAAACTCCGCTAACCCGTGGGCCAGCTTGAGGCCACCGCGCGATACCCAGGGATGGTCCTGACCGCGCACTTCCAGCGCCGTGTTTTCAGAAATCTGCTGGCCCGCCTTATCCAGCCTTTGCTCAAGGGAATAGACCTTGCCGGCCATGATCAGGCCCTGGGCAATCGCCAGGCTTTCGACAAGCCCGCGCTCCACCAGCAGCTGATCGAGTCGCTTCTTTGCGGGTTTACCCGCCAAGGTCAGGCGCGCTGTGTATTATTGACGGCTTTGGCTTCCGCATCCCGACCAAGGGCTGACAGCACACAGGCAACGATATGCGGTGCGCTCAGTCCAGCCTGATCCAGTTGTTTGGCCGGGCTGTCCTGTTCCAGAAATGCGTCCGGCATGGTCATATTGCGGATTTTCAGTCCGTTCTCGAGCAACCCGTCGTTCGCCATAAACTGCATGACATGGGCGGAAAATCCGCCGGCTGAGCCTTCTTCGATGGTCACCAGAACGTCGTGGTCCCGGGCCAGGGCCTTGATCAACGCATGATCCAGTGGCTTGGCAAAACGGGCATCGGCGACAGTCGTCGACAGGCCGCGTGATTCCAGGTCCTCGGCCGCTTTCAGAGCTTCCTTCAGGGACGCACCCAAACTGAGCAGGGCAACAGCCTTGCCCTGCTTGACGATGCGGCCCTTGCCGATCTCGAGCACAGTGCCTTTCGACGGCAGTTCAACGCCGACACCCTCGCCGCGCGGATAGCGAATGGCACTGGGCCGGTCATTGATCGATGCGGCGGTTGCGGTCATATGCATCAATTCCGCCTCGTCACCCGGCGCCATCACAACAAT
Organism: Rhodospirillales bacterium; assembly: GCA_013203595.1. Classification (GTDB taxonomy): domain Bacteria; phylum Pseudomonadota; class Alphaproteobacteria; order Rhodospirillales; family Casp-alpha2; genus JABMNT01. The sequence goes on along the minus strand of JABMNT010000038.1, from coordinate 26,121 downwards.
TTCGGGCAACGTGCACAAATAGGCCAGATCAAAGGCCCCGCAGTGGGTGGAGCCGTCCGCGCCGACGTAACCGGCGCGGTCGATGGCAAAACGAACCGGCAGTTTCTGAATGCAGACATCATGCACGACCTGGTCGTAGGCGCGCTGCAGGAATGTGGAATAAATGGCAGCGAAAGGCTTGTAGCCTTCCGACGCCAGACCGGCGGCGAAGGTAACCGCATGCTGTTCGGCGATCCCCACATCGAAACTGCGTTCCGGGAATCGCTCGGAAAACTTGTCAACGCCGGTGCCGCCGGGCATGGCCGCAGAAATCGCGATGATCTTGTCGTCAACCTCGGCTTCGGCGATCAGGGCCTGGGCAAACACCCCGGTATAGCTTGGCGCATTGGCCACCGCCTTGTGCTGTTCGCCGGTCACCAGATCAAATTTGGAGACCCCGTGGTATTTGTCGGCCGATTTCTCTGCCGGGCCATAACCATGGCCTTTTTCCGTAACTGCATGGATCAGCACCGGCCCCGGTTCCACATCATCGCGCAGATTGCGCAGGACCGGAATCAGGTGATCCAGATTGTGGCCGTCGATGGGGCCCACATAATAGAACCCCAGTTCTTCGAACAGGGTGCCACCGGTGACCAGTCCACGGCTGTATTCATCAATTTTTCCGGCTGCCTGCTCAATAGGGCGCGGGAACTTTTTCATGACATCCTTGGCAAAATGCCGCACGGAGCGGAACGATTTGGAGGATATCAGGCGAGACAGGTAATTGTTCAGGGCACCGACGGGCGGCGCAATCGACATATCGTTATCGTTCAGGATGACGATCAGGCGGGCATCCATGGTACCGGCATTATTCATGGCCTCGTAGGCCATACCGGCGGTCATGGAACCATCGCCAATGACCGAAATTACATTGCGTGGCTGGCCGGATAATTCGGCGGCGACTGCCATCCCCAGACCTGCGGAAATGGATGTGGACGAATGCGCTGCGCCGAAGGGATCATAAGGACTTTCGCTGCGTTTTGTGAAACCCGACAGCCCCCCGCCCTGGCGCAGGCTATGCATCTTGTCACGGCGTCCGGTCAGAATTTTATGGGGATAGCATTGATGACCAACATCCCAGATCAGGCGATCGTTCGGCGTATCGAAAATATGGTGAATAGCGACCGTAATCTCGACCACACCCAGACTGGCGCCTAAGTGCCCACCGGTAATTGAAACATTGCGAACAGTATCGGCACGCAGTTCATCAGCCAGCTGTTTCAGCTGATCCATTGTGAATTCCCGAATGTCCGCAGGGCTGCTAACCGTATCGAGAAGCGGCGTCTTGTCGTTTAATGTCACGGAGTTTCCTCTAATTCCACCTGCATTGTTATCGGAGTCTTACATATTTTACTGTATATTGCGACCATGCATTCAAAATATGTAATCAAGATCTGCGATTTACAATAAATCGGGCCAATTCCTGTAATAATTCAGCCTTATCACCAAAAAAGTTTAATTGGTCAACAGCCTGTTCGACGAGCATATTTGCCTGTTCGCGCGCACGGTCGGCACCTAATAAAGAAACAAAGGTCGCTTTACCAGCAGCTTCGTCCTTGCCCGTCGCCTTGCCGACCTCTTCAGCGGTTCCTTCAACATCCAGCAAGTCATCGGCAATTTGAAAGGCCAGGCCGATATCATGGGCGTAACCGCGCAGCGCCGTCCGCGCACTGGCGGACGCCCGACCGAGGATCGCTCCCGATTCGCAGGATACGGAAATCAACGCGCCGGTTTTCATCCGTTGCAGCCGGGTGATTTCCGGAACGTCGACATCATGGCCCTCGGCGACAATATCCAGCATCTGGCCACCGACCATGCCCCTGTCCCCGGCTGCTTTCGCGTAAGCCAGACAGAGATCAGCGCGGACCTCTCCATTGGAATGGGTTTCAGCCGATGCCAGCACTTCAAACGCTTTCGTCAACAGGGCGTCACCGGCCAGGATCGCCGTCGCTTCATCGAACTTGATATGGGCCGTTGGCCGCCCGCGCCTCAGGTCATCGTCATCCATGGCCGGCAGGTCATCATGAATAAGCGAATAGCAGTGAATCATTTCAATGGCCGCCGCAGTGCGCAGTGAACTGGCCCGGGCGACACCGAACAGGTCGGCGCTGGCAACCACCAGGAAAGGCCGGATCCGTTTGCCGCCACCGAGCGCCGAATAGCGCATCGCTTCGAGCAAGCGGTTTTCAGGCCCTTCGGTCTGTTCAAGGATATCGTCTAGGACTTCGCTTACTGCCTCGGCAGTCGCGGACATGGCTTCGTTAAAATCTGTCAAAGGAAAATTCCGTCTAGGTTCCTGGTTTACTCGTAATTCGCGGGTTCGGTGTCAAGCGCACCACCGGAACCGACAACAATTTTATCAATTTTCGACTGGGCGTCCTTGAGTTTGGCTTCGCAATGACTTTTCAGGTGCGCACCTCGGGCGTAGGCATTGATGGCATCATCCAGCGCACCACGCCCTGTTTCCAGTTCACGGACAATATCCTCAAGCTCGGACAGGGCATCTTCAAAACTTAACTTTTTGATATCCGCCGGTATTTTCTCTTCTGCCATAAATCCCCCTAGTCGAAGGCCGGGAGTGTATGATTCTGAGCCGCCGAGGGCAAGCGCTGCAATGGCCAACCCCGCATTCTCATACATCCATCAGGGTGCGCACATGGGTCACGGCGCTTTCGCGCAGGGCATCCAGATCGTAGCCCCCTTCCAGCAGCGAGACGACACGGCCGTCACAATATTCATCGGCAACATCCATCAGCGCGCGGGTCACCCAGGCATAATCCTCGGTCTGCACGTTGAGCTGTGCCAGAGGATCGCGGGCATGGGCATCAAAACCAGCCGAAATAATCAGAAGTTCCGGCGAAAAGAAGCGCAGGGCCGGCAAAATACCGTTCTGGTAGGCATCCCGAAATTCCTTCGATCCGGCCCCGGGTGCCAGCGGCGCGTTGCAAATATTGTTGGCAACGCCTGTTTCACTGCGCGCACCGGTTCCCGGATAGGCCGGATACTGATGGCTGGAGCCATAAAACAGGCCCGGTTCATTTTCGAAGCTGTGCTGGGTTCCATTGCCATGATGGACATCGAAGTCGATGACCGCGACCCGTTCCAGGCCATGGCTGGCGCGGGCATGAAAGGCGGCAATGGCAGCCGAGTTGAACAGGCAAAAGCCCATGGCCCGCGATGATTCGGCATGATGGCCCGGTGGCCGGATCGCACAAAAGGCGTTATCCGCTTTTTTTGCGATCACCGCGTCAACCGCAGCCACGGCACCGCCCGAGGCCCGCATGGCGGCCTCTCCCGATGCCGACGACATCACCGTATCGGCGTCCAGGCTGACCCGGCCCTGTTTCGGCACATTGTCCAGCAGGTTCTCCACATAGCGCGACCCATGCACGGCATTGACAAGATTCAGGCTGATCTCGGGCGCTTCCAGGCGTTGCAGATGCCTGAACGCATCGTCATCCAGCCCCGCCATCACCGAGCGCAGCCGGTCCGGGCATTCCGGATGGTGGTTTCCCGGATCATGTTCGATGCAGCTGGGATGAGAATAGAGTTGTGTAGCCATTTGAAACCAGTCTCCTAAAGCGTTGGCTTCAGTTTGCGGCTTTTGGTTGGGAGGTCAATTCTTTTAAATAGGCGATCAGGTCATGCAACTGGGATTTGTCGGTGACCCGCTGGACCGGCATTTTGGTACCTGGCAGGTATTTATCGGGGCCTTTGTCAAACAGATCGTACAATGATTTTTCATCCCAGTTAAAATCCACCCCGACAAGAGCACTGGAATATTTGTAATCGCTGACACTGCCCGCCCGGCGCCCGAACAAATTGGCGAAATGCGGACCGGAGCGCCGGATACTCTGGGCGTTGATCGAATGACAGCGGGCACATTTCAAAAACAACTTGGCGCCCGGATGATCGCTGTTCAGCCAGGGTTTTGGCTCGTCACGATCATTAACCTCGGCACCGATGCGGTCGCCGCTGGCCAGGTGCCAGATACGGGCCCGCTCGTCGGAGCCGGCGCTGACGATAAACCGCCCATCCGGCGACGCCGCCACGGCCCAGGCCATGCCATCATGGGCGCGGATTCTGCGCACAACCTGGCCGTTATCCAGATTCCACACAATGGCAAATCCGTCACGCCCGGCCGAGACCGCCTCGCGTCCATTGGCCAGCACCCGCAGGCCGAATATCTGCTTGTCGTGACCTTCCAGCTTGCTGATTTCCTCAAAATCACCGGTATCCCAGAGCCGCAGGGAGCCGTCGATACTTGCCGAAACAAGCCGCCTGCCATCCTTCGACGCCGCCAGTTGGGTGATTCCCATTAAATGGCCTTCCAGTTTGCCCAGGGGGCGGCCGCTGGCACTTTCAAAAATCCGGATGGTTCGGTCATGGCCGCCACTGGCAAGGACTTCTCCGTCGCCCAGAAAAACAACCGCATTGACCGGTCCCGGATGTTTTATTTTTCTCAATTGCTTGCCGGTTCCGGTGTCCCACAAAATGACCAGCCCGTCCCAGCCACCGGTCGCCACAACTTTATTGTCGGCACGCAGGGCCAGGGCCATGACCTTGTGCCCGTGCCCCTCCAGCCTGAAAAGCGGAGACTGGCTCTGCAAATCCCAGATAATTGCAGTTTTATCATCACTGGCGGTGATCACCCGTTTGCCGTCGGCCATATAGAGCACGCTGGTTACCGGCCCCTGATGGGCATCGAGGCGGGCAATTTCCACCTGATCCTCAAAATCCCAGAGGATCGCCGAATAATCGAAACTGCCGGTAAGGACACGCCGCCCGTCCGGGGAAAAGTCAATCGTGCGGATGATGCCGCCATGGCCGACCAGATCAGCCTGACCGGGAACCGCCAGCAAAGCCGACAGACACAGGCCTATGTAAAAACAAAAGTGCCTCATCATTGAGACTCACCTTCACCTTCAAGTTCCGACCACAGCCAACTATAAAAACATTCCGGCCGGCAAAGATACCAAAATCATCTCCTTGAAGCCGTAAAATCGATACATTTGGATACAAATATTTGACCAGAACGTGATCTGTTTCTGATTGAATCCGTTGCTCTGTCAGCCTAGATTGCCCTGAGTCGTTTACCTATGGCGTAAGACGTACAGTCACTTGCATATCTGCCTATTCATGATGCCTTTGGTAACCTGGAAATTGTCTGTAACAAACAGATAGCGCGCAGCTGACGCGGAAAACATAAAGAGGACTGTATACATGTCGCCGAGCCCATTTATTTTGCCGCGAACAACCGCACCGGCTGTGCTGGGCATGCTGCTTTTGTTAGCCATAACCGGAACGGCCTTTGCGCAGGGTGCAAAAAAACCCGACGGCGCCGGCCCACCGGCAACCATGGTCGAAGTCGACGCCGTCAAGATTGCCCCCTATGTGCAAACCGTGCCGGTGATCGGGCGCTTTGTCGCCCGCCAGGCCGGTGTTGTCTCAGCGCGGTCCCGCGGCGCCGTTCAGTCCATGGAAGTCGATGTCGGTGACCGGGTTAACGCCGGCGATGTAATGGCCGTGCTGGTCCGCGACCGACTGAAATGGGAACGCAATTTATACTTGGCCGAGGCGGCAAGCTATGCGGCTCAGGCGGAAACCAATAAAGCCAAGACGACACTGCTGCGTCAGGAACTGGGACGGCTGCTGTCACTGAAAAACTCACCGGCATTTTCACAGGCCCGTCTGGACGACAAGAACCAGGCCATATTGGTTGCCGAGAGTGAAACGGCGCAGGCCCAGGCCCAGTTGCGCAAGGCCCAGGCAAATCTGAAACTTCACCAGATCGACTTTGAAGACGGCGAAATCAAAGCCCCTTACGGGGGCGTGGTAACACAAAAGCACACAGCCGTTGGCTCTTATGTCAATGTCGGCTCGCCGGTCTTTTCGCTGATTGATGACACCACCCTGGAGATTGAAGCCGACGTCCCGTCCGACCGGATCGCGAGCCTGAAATCCGGCACCATGGTCCATGTCAGCCTCAACAAAAAAAGCTCGATTACAGCCGCTGTGCGGGCCGTGGTACCGGAAGAAAACCCGCAGACACGGACCCGCGCGGTGCGCTTTCAGCCAATCCAGATGGATGGTGTGGAAAATCTGGCAGCCAATCAGTCGGTAACTTTGAACCTGCCGTCTGGTACGCAAACCGATGCCCTGTCCGTGCATAAGGATGCGGTCCTCAACCGGCGCGGCAACCAGTTGATTTTTGTTGTCGATAACGGTCGCGCCAAAGAGCGGCGGGTTGAACTGGGCGACGCCACCGGAAATCGCTTTATTATCCTTGAAGGGCTGCAACAGGGTGATCTGGCAGTGATCCGCGGCAACGAACGCCTGCGCGACGGACAACCGGTGCGCTATGAAGGAATGCCGGAGCCAACGGCCGGGCAGGTTCAGTCGGAACAGAGAACCGGACCGGAAAAGGTTAAAGGATAAAGCCCATGAACCTGATCCGCCTCGCCATTGAACGCCCGGTCGCCATCATGGCTGCGGTTCTTATGGTGGTCATGTTTGGCCTGGTTGCGCTGCAGGCCATCCCGATCCAGTTGATCCCCGACGTCCGCAAACCGATTATCACCCTGACCACCAACTGGTCCGGTGCCGCCCCGGTGGAAGTCGAACGCGAAATCACCAACCGTCAGGAAGAGGTTCTGCGGGGCCTGGAAAACCTGGAAGACATCGTCTCCACCTCGGAAGACGGCCGTTCCCAGATCACCCTGGAGTTTAAAATCGGCACCAACATGGACAAGGCCCTGCTATTGGTTGCCAACCGGCTTGACCGGGTCGACGGCTACCCGGCGGAAGTCAAACAGCCGACCATTTCCACCTCCGGCGCCGATGACAATCCGATTGCCTGGTTCATTCTGATCAAGACCGCCAATGACGTCAAAGACATGCATACCTATGGCGATTTTGCCGAAGATGTGATCCAGGACCGCCTCGAACGGGTGACCGGCGTTTCCCGGGTCAACGTCTATGGGGGCTCGGAACAACAGCTTGAAATCATCGTCAATCCGGAACTGATGGCCCGCTACGGGCTGACCGTCACCGATGTGGTGTCCCGCCTGCGCGCAGCCAATGCATCGGTGTCGGCCGGTGATGTGGACGAAGGCAAGCGCCGCTATGTGGTCCGCACAGAGGGCGAGTTTTCGACCATCGGACACGTCAGTTCCGTATTGCTGCGCTCTGATCGCGATCTTGAGTCCGGTCGTATAGCCCGGGTCACCGTCGGCGACATTGCCGAGGTTAAATTCAACTACAAGGACCCCGTCGCCCGGATCCGCTTCAACGGCCAGCCGGCCATGGCGGTCAATACGGTGCGCGAAAATGGCGCCAATGTCATCCAGGTCATGGAAGGCATCATCAAGGCGGTTGACGAATTGAACGCCAACGCCCTGCCGGAAGCCGGGCTCCAGCTTGTCCAGGTCTATGACGAAACCGTTTACATCAAATCGTCGATCAGTCTGGTCCAGCAGAACATCCTGGTTGGCGGCCTGCTTGCGGCCTTAATGCTGCTGCTGTTCCTGCGCTCGGGCAGTGCCACCCTGGTCGTCTCGCTGGCGATCCCGGTATCGGTTATCGGTGCCTTTGTCGCCATGGCGGCACTCGGGCGTTCGATCAATGTGATCTCGCTGGCTGGAATTGCCTTTGCCGTGGGCATGGTTGTTGATGCGGCCATTGTCGTGCTGGAGAATATTTTTCGCCACCGCGAACGCGGTAAATCCCGTGCCGAAGCCGCCTACCTGGGCGCCTCACAGGTCTGGGGCGCGGTCCTGGTCTCGGCCCTGACCACGGTCATGGTGTTTCTGCCAATCCTGGTCATGGAACTGGAAGTGGGCCAGTTGTTCCGCGACATTGCCGTTGCCCTGTCGGTTTCCGTGCTGCTTTCCCTGCTGGTCGCGGTCACCGTGATTCCGGCCCTGGCCAACAAATTGCTGGGCAAGGATGGCGAGGCCGGAATTACCCGCATGCGGATTCCGGTGCTTGATGACTTTGCCGGTTTATTTGTCCGGGTCATTGACGGCTTTACCCGCCGGGTCACTGCCAGCCGCCTTCTGGCGCTGACCGTTGTCGCCGTGATCTGTGGCTCTGCCGGCGTCGTCACCTGGCAGTTTCTGCCCAAGCAGGACTATTTACCGACCGGCAACAAAAACCTGATATTCGGCATTCTGATACCGCCCCCCGGCTATAATCTGAAAACCACGGAAGGCATCGCGCATCGCTACGAGGATGTGGTGCGCCCGCATCTGGCAACCAAGGAAGAGCCTTTCTCGAAACCCGGCGACGTTCCGAAACTGCGCAACTTCTTCTTTGTCGCCTTTCGCGGACGCACCTTCCTGGGTGCCCAGGCCGCCGACCCGGAGCGGGTCAAGGAGCTGTTGCCGTTCATGGGCCGGGCCGCCTTCCAGGAGCCGGGAACCTTTGGTGTGGTCACCCAGCAAGCCCTGTTCGGGCGCGGGTTTGGCGGTAAACGCAGTATCGACTTCAACATTTCCGGTCCCGACATGCAGGACATCATGGACGTTGCCGGCAGAAGTGCGGCGCTGATCGGCCAGGTGATGCCGCGCTCGGAAGGCACGCAGATGCAGCCGATCCCCGGATTGTCACTGGGCGCACCGGAGGTCCGGATTTTACCGGACCGGGTGAAACTGGCGGACAACGGGGTCACCACCCGCGAACTGGGCGATACCATTGATGCCTTCAACGACGGCCTGCGGGTCGCCGAAATCACCGTTGGCTCGAGCCGCATGGATCTTGTGCTGATGGGCCCGGCCAATGATATCAGTGAAACCCAGGGCATCCAGAACCTGCCGGTGGTCACCCGGTCCGGCAAAATAATTCCGGCCAGTTCCCTGGCCGATGTCATCGTCACCTCAGGGCCCACCCAGGTTCGCCATATTGAACGGGAGCGCACCGTCACCCTGCAGCTGCAGCCGCCGGAAAACATCCCTCTGCAGGCGGTCATTGACGAATTAAATGAAAAAGTCCTGACCGTGATCCAGGCCGAAGGCGTTCCGGCCGGCATTTCCATAAACCTGAGTGGAACCGCCGACCAGTTGAGCGAAACCAAGGAAGCCATCAAGGTCGACCTGCTGATGGCACTGATGATTGTTTATCTGGTGATGGCCGTGCTGTTCGAATCGTTCTGGTATCCGCTGATCATCATGCTGTCAGTACCCCTGGCCACGGCGGGCGGCGTGCTTGGCCTGGCTTTTCTCAATCTGTACCGGTTCCAGGCCCTGGATATGCTGACCCTTCTGGGTTTTGTCATCCTGATCGGTATCGTCGTCAACAACGCGATCCTGCTGGTTCACCAAACCCTCTACCATATCAGAGAAGAAAACATGCCGGTGGCGGAAGCCACCCGGGAAGCCACGCGCAACCGCATTCGTCCGATTTTCATGTCGACGCTGACCAGTGTGTTTGGCATGATGCCGCTGGTCCTGTTCCCCGGTGCCGGTTCCGAACTGTACCAGGGACTGGGCTCGGTCGTCCTGGGCGGCCTGGCCCTGTCGGCGGTCCTGACGCTGCTGATCGTGCCGCCCCTGCTGACCCTGTTTGGCGGCATCCTGGAGCGCAACCGGTTCAAGGCGCAGGCGCACCTGAACGAGCCGCTGGTTCGAAAACCGGCGGAATAGATCAAATTTCGGGAATTGTTAAAAATAGAATCGCCTCCAGGAGGCGGAGCGAAGCTTAGTCCTGTTTGGTCAGAACAATTCTGAAGACATCGCCCTCAACGGTCGATGACGTCAACTGATGGCCCGTGTTCTCGCAAAAAACCTCAAAGTCCTTCGGTGCTGCCGGGTCGGTTGCCAGTATCTCCAGCATATCGCCCGGTATCAGTTCCTTTATCGCTTTATTTGCCTTCAAAACCGGCAAAGGGCAGCTTAATCCCTTTAGATCGAGTACAATCGTATCCATGCATATTTTCCTGATAATGTCGTTCTTTAAACAGAACCTGTCGCAGTGTACACGCTCGTCAGGCCTTTCATAGCAAAAAAGAGGGGTCAGCGGTAATCAAAAATTTCAATTTTTCTTGCCGGAACATCGTGTAGACTCGTTTGACCGAAAGATCACCAGTGGGGCCAGCCATGCTGTTTCGTCAGCTCTTTGATAGTGTTTCCAGCACCTATACCTATTTGATCGCCAGCCGCATGGGTGGCGAGGCGCTGATCATCGATCCGGTCTATGAGAATGTGGATCATTACCAGCGGTTGATCAGGGAGCTGGACCTGAAACTCGTCAAGGCGGTGGATACCCATTGCCACGCCGATCACATCACCGGACTGGGTCTGCTCCGCGACCGCACCCGCTGCATTACCGTCATGGGCAGGAAAACCCAGGTTGACGTGGTATCCATGCGGGTTGACGAGGGCGATACCATCGATATTGAAACCATCTCCCTGCGTGTCCTCTACACCCCCGGCCATACGGACGATTCCTACTGTTTTCATATGAATGATCGTATCTTCACCGGTGATACGCTGCTGATCCGCGGTACCGGCCGCACCGATTTTCAGAACGGCGATCCCCGTCAGGCCTATGATTCGCTGTTCAACAAGGTGCTCAAACTGGCGGATGAAACAGCGGTTTACCCGGCCCACGATTACAAGGGCGAGATGGTCAGTACCATCGGCGAAGAGAAAGCCTTCAATCCCCGCCTGCAGGTCAGTTCGGCCGATGAATATGCCGAACTCATGAACAATCTGCATCTGCCCAATCCGCAGATGATGGATGTCGCGGTGCCGGCCAACCTGGGGATCGGTTTCCATGCCGAGGACCCCGACATCATTGCCGCGACCCTGAGCGCGGACCAGGCCCGCAGCAAACTGGACGATGACAATTACCTGTTCGTCGATTTGCGCGAGACCGGTGAACGCCGGCGCGACGGCATCATCGCCGGTTCCGTTCACGCCCCCTACCCGTCCATTGATGTCGCCATCGCTCCGGGCGGCCTGTTGCATGCCATGGCCACCCAGACCCGAAAGACCCTGCTGCTCTATTGCGCCTATGGCGAACGCTCGGCGCTGGCCCTGAAAGCGGTCCGGGAAGCCGGCCTCAGCAATGCCTGTCATCTCGGCGGCGGCATCGATGCCTGGACAAAAATAAAAGCCCCCCTGGAATTTCCGGCCTGAGATCCGGCGGCCCGGGCCCGGGCCGGCGCCCGACAAGGTCCTTGCAGGTTCAGGCCATTCATGCAGACTGATAAGCAGTGTAATTTGGTAATTAGCCAGGGAGACAGCTATGCGGGTGGTCGTGCTGGGGGCGGGAATTATTGGCGTTACCACGGCCTACTATCTGGCCCGCCAGGGGGTTGAGGTGGAAGTGCTGGACCGCCAGCGCGAAGCCGGCCTGGAAACCAGTTTCGCCAACGCCGGCGAGCTGTCCTATGGCATGACCTCGCCCTGGGCGGCGCCGGGCATCCCCTTAAAAGCCATCAAGTGGCTGTTCATGCGCCATCGGCCGCTGATGATCTGGCCACTGATGAGCCCGGCCATGTGGTCCTGGTGCGCAAAAATGGTCGGCAACTGCAATGCTCAATCCTATGCCACCAACAAGGGCCGCATGGTGCGCATTTCCAATTACAGCCGCGATGCCCTGACCGAGCTGCTGCAGGAGCTTCCCATCGATTTCGATCTGCGCGAACTGGGCACCCTGCAGCTGTTTCGCAAGCAAAAGCAGATCGATGGATCGAAAGCCGATCAGGACGTGCTGGCCGCCTACGGCTCGCCGTTCGAGGTGCTTGACCGCGCCGGCTGCATTGCCGCCGAGCCCGGTCTGGCCCCGGTGGCCGACAAGTTCGTCGGCGGTCTGCGGCTGTTGTCTGACCGCACCGGTGATTGCCGCATGTTCACCCAGGCCCTGGCCAAAAAAGCCGCCGAACTGGGCGTCACCTTTCATTACAATGTCACTATTGATGGTTTTGCCATGGAACAGGGGCGGATTGCCGGGGTCGAGACATCGGACGGGCGGGTCAGCGGCGATCGCTACGTCTGCGCCATGGGTCCCTATGCGCCGGTGTTACTGAAAACCATCGGCATCCGCCTGCCGATCTATCCGATCAAGGGCTATTCGATCACCCTGCCGGTCACCGATGACCAGTCAGCACCGCGCTCGACGATCATGGACGAGACCTTCAAGGTCGCGGTGACCCGCTTAGGTGACCGCATCCGGGTCGCCGGTCAGGCCGAGATTATCGGCTACAACCAGAAACTGGGCAGCCACGCCACCGACGCCGTCCGCCATGTGGTCGGTGATCTGTTCCCCAATGGCGGCGATCTCTCCAAAGCCCAGGGCTGGACCGGGCTGCGACCCATGACCCCCGACGGCACCCCGGTGATCGGCCCGACCCGCTACGCCAATCTGTTCCTCAACACCGGCCACGGCACGCTCGGCTGGACCATGGCCTGCGGCTCGGCCCGCGCGGTCGCCGATCTGGTCATGGACAAACAGCCGGAGATCGACATGGACGGCCTGACGGCCGCGCGCTATGGGCAGTAGGCTGGGGTTGGTTGGAAGCCTTTAAGGGGGAGGCACCACCCACATCGTGGTAACAAGTAGAAGATTATGGTCTTAGAACTGGTAGGAGCCTGAAACCTCATAATAATCAGCCCTCCTATTACCTCAAGGCCGAGATTTAATGGGACAATGATATAGGTTCCATAACGAAACCAATTGTCGCTATACCATCACATTTCTGAAACGGCCTTATTCTCCATAATTCATCTGCTACTCAATATTGGAGGGCATATGCCCACACACTGACGCTAACAAATAATTCTGTCAGAAAAACTTAACAGCTGCCTCTACGCACTCTGCCGAAACAGATGCACCCCCGACGCACCGGTTTCCCGGATAACCCGCCCGGAAGCTTCCAGATGATGGACATGGGCCAGCGCCTCGCCGATGGCGAAAAACAGCTGGTGGGCATCGAACTCGCGGTTAAACAGGGCTTTCAGGACATCAACCCCGGTCGCTGGTACGGCGCAGGCCTGCCAGGTCTGCTCCAGGCGTTCGTCGTGGTGCAGCACCAGATCATCGAGCCGCCCCAGCAGGCCATAGAACGGCCAGTCGTGGCTGGGCAGCACCAGGGTATCGTCCGGCAGATCGCGGAATTTGTCGAGACTGGCCAGAAACAGGGCCAGCGGGTTGGCCGTCGGTTCCTGCGGCCAGACGCTCACATTGGGGCTGATCCGGGGCAACACCTGGTCGCCGGAAATCAGCACATTGGCCTCCTCACAATAAAGACAGGCATGTTCGGGGGCATGGCCGGTGCCGATGATCACCCGCCAGTCGCGGCCACCGATGTCGATCTGGTCACCGGCGCCAATGCGGATAAACTGGTTGGGGATGGCGGAGACCACATTCGGGTAATTGCCGATGCGGCCGTTGACGGCCCTGGTCATGTCTTCATCGAAGCCGGCGCCCCGGTAAAAAGATTCGAAGGCATCGCGCTTCGCAGTGCCGGTATCAAGGCTGAACATTTTAGCGAAAGCCCATTCTGTCAATGGCATGGTCAGGGTGACGTTGAAGGTTTCGCACATCCAGCCGGCCAGCCCCACATGGTCAGGATGGTAATGGGTAACGATCACCCGTTTGAGCGGCTTATCGGGTGAAAAATACTCGGTGGCCAGAGTCCGCCAGGCGTCTTTGACCTCGTCGCGGGCAATGCCCGTATCGACCACCGTCCAGCCGTCACCGTCTTCCAGCAGCCACAGATTGATGTGGTCCAGCTTGAACGGCAGGGGCATGCGCAGCCAGAAGATGCCGGGGGCCACCTGGGTGGTTGTAGCCAGTTCGGGGACATCGCGGCCAAAGGGGTAATCGGGAGTATACATGAGTGAAGTGTAAGCCGTCGGTCGGGAATGAAAAGCGGATTAGCGCCTGGCTGTTGAAACTCTGGATCTAGTGAACATCACGCAGCAGGCTTTGCTGGCTGACGATATAGCGCAGTTCCTCCTTGATGATTTCCGTATGCCGGGTCGGTTCCGCCTTGAGCACCGCCGAGACAATGGAGATTCGCACCGGTTTCGGCAGACGCTCGATATTTTCGAGCATCAGAAACTTCACACTGGGCCGCACGTTGGCCGACAGCATCAGGCTGGTCATCAGTTTCAGGCGGATGTTGTGGCGCATATTGCCGGCTTCCGTCAGCTCGAAAAATTCGCGCACGAATTGGCGCGGCGCGATCGAGCCTTCCATCAGACTGTGCAGGTTTTCGCGGAGTGCTGCGGTATACTGTTGGCGGGTCTGGACAATGAACTTGGAGGCGTGGCGACGGACCTTGGCAATGGCACCGGGGTCAAAGGACTGCTCGGTGATATATTTCAGGCACTCCTTGACCATATCGTGCTTCGAGGTTTCGCCGACAATCTGGGTCACCCCCATGATCAACCGCTTGGATGCGCCGAGCGGCGACAAGCGGGCGGCGGCGGCCAGCGCCATCGGTGCCTCCGGATCGCGGGTCGCCATCATGGCCAGGGGCAGCGGGTCTTCAATGCCGCGCAAATCAATGTTGTGATTGAGCAGGTTTTCCGGAATCAGCATGCGCTCGCTCTCGCCGGGCACCAGAATGGGCTGCTTGGCAAGGTAGTCTTTCTTGATTTCCAGGGCGGTGTTCAGGCCATCCTGGGTGATCCCCAATGAATTACTCATTCGCTCCCCTAAAGCGCAGAACCGACAAACGAAACCGCCGGTGCAACCCGTGCCTCGTTGATCTGCATCTCGGCCATCTGATTGCGTAACCGCCCGTTCCACCAGTAGCGAAAGCGGATGGCGCCGGCACGAACCGAGGCCGGTTGCAGCTCATGGTTAATTTTTTCCTGGGCCGCCAAATCCTCGCGGGCGGCCTCGAGACCGGCCTTTTGATGAAAATTCCAGTCCGCCGATTCGGACCTGGCCGGCATCTGGTCGAGGATATCCTCGACAAAACTGGCGAGAATAAGCGTCAACAGGGCGATCACCTCACCGGGAATTTCAACGTGACCATTCCGCCACTTGCTGATCGTCGGTGGCGAAACGCCTACGAATCTTGCCATATCCTGGCCATTCTGACCGATTTTTTCGAGACCAGTGAAGACCGGATGACAGCCAAACGGCCCCTCACTGCGATCAGTCGGATTAATGCTCATTTCCGGTTACCCATTCAAGACCACCCTTTGGTGTACGACCACTTCTAACAAAGCTTGAATCTTAATACTAGGCCGAATTGTGCAAATATATGGTTAACGTCGCAATATATTGTGTATCCGAAGCATAAGTGTAGGTAATGGGCTGGTTTTTTCTTTTCTAAGAAGGTGGCCTTTCGCATAGTCCTGTAAGGCTGAGGATGGATTTGGCAGGAGCATAAATTGCGCATCGGTATCGATCTGGGTGGTACAAAAATAGAGGCGATAGTTCTCGACGACAGCGGGCTGGAACGCTGTCGACGGCGGGTGGCCACGCCGCAGGGCGACTATGAAGGCACCGTCAGCGCGATCTGTGATCTGGTTGACGAGATCACCAATGAAACGGCGGCGCCGGCCAGCACTCCGGTCGGTGTTGGCATGCCGGGCGCCATTTCACCGCGCAGCGGTCTGGTTAAAAATGCCAATTCCACCTGTCTGATTGGCCGTCCGCTGGACAGGGATTTGCAGTCGCGATTGAAGCGTCCGGTCAAACTGGCCAATGATGCGGACTGCTTTTCCATCTCCGAGGCCACCGACGGCGCCGGCGCCGATGCAGCCATCGTATTCGGGGTGATTCTGGGTACCGGTGTGGGCGGTGGCGTGGTCTTCAACAAGAAACTGCTGTCGGGACCAAACGCCATTACCGGCGAATGGGGACATAACCCCATCCCCTGGCCACAGCAGTTGGCGGGCGGTGAAGACGAAAGGCCGGGATTTGCGTGCTATTGTGGCCTGCAGGGATGCATCGAGACGCTGCTGTCAGGACCGGGAATGGTGCGCGACCACAAGACCAGCACGGGCCAGACCCTGTCGACCCATGCGATTGTCGGCAATGCGGAAAACGGCGATCCCGATTGCGAGAAAACCATGCAGCGCTACGAACACCGGCTGGCCCGCGGGCTGGCGATGATCATCAACATCCTCGATCCCGGCGTTATCGTTTTGGGCGGCGGCATGTCAAACCTGGACCGCCTCTATGTCCATGTCCCGGCCCTGTGGCCGAAATGGGTGTTTTCCGACCACTGCGACACCAGACTTGTCAAAAACGCCCATGGCGATTCAAGTGGTGTCCGCGGCGCCGCCTGGTTATGGAATAGCGATTAGCAATCGGGCCTGTTCAAAACCTCGATATTGTCGGCGATCAGATCCAGGGAGAAATCGCCAAAATCCTGACGGATGTGATCGGCAATGCCATCCGGGCGATAAGTGATTCCCAGCTCAAATTTGGGCTCTTCACTTTTTGCCAGGACCGGAAAAAAAGCCATGCGTACCAGCCTGGCGGCCTTGTCCAAACCCTCTTTCTTGGCGGGTTTGGTGATTAGCGCGCTGATCTGATAGGGGTTATCCAGACTGGCCCCGTCAAAAACCACTTTCGATACCATCAGCTTGTTTTTCTTACCCGCTTCGATCAATGCCGCCAGGTGGCGGGTCGGGAACAGAGTTCCATCGGGCAGCTCGAGCTTCTTATCCTGGGGAACTGAATAACGGACGGTGCCGGGACCATCCGCGAGTTTGCGCTTGGCCTGGCCTTCCAGGATCTCGATTTCCTCGCCATTACGGCTCTGCTGGACATTAAACCGATAGCTCAGACCGTCCTTGGCTTCCCAGCTGGTAAACGACCAGGTGGTTTCAACTTCTTCGCCTTCGCTGTAAACCAGTTTTAAAATGACCTTGGTTTCCGATGTCCAGGCATCGCAGGCATCTTCAAACCGATACATCATCGCCCCATTGGCACCGGTTATGCCTGAGCGGGCATGGGCTTCGATCAGCGACATGGTGTACAGCGCCCGATGGGGAACCAGTTCGCCAGCAGCCTTGGCCGCCGGAGCGGGCAGCCAGAACAGGGAAACGAAAAAGCCGATTGCCAGAATTCGTTTCATTTGAGATCAATCATCCTTTGCTACCTGACTTTTAAAAACACCAAAACCATTACATTTTGCGGGTTGAGGGCAATCCTTGTCTGATCTTACCATCAGACGCCCCCCGTCCGCACCTAAAATACCCGGCAATTCGTGCCCTCGCGGCAATGTTTACCAGGCAACGGGCTGTTAACCTTTTGTTAACATATTGATTTCAATTGATTTACATTCTGGCACACCAATTGCTTATTAACAAAAGGTTAATACATGACTGCAGCAATAATGTCGGAATCAGGGAAGTAAATGGCCTGTATATCAATCACCAATCATCGAAGTGCCTGGCGCGGTCGTTGCCTGGGGTCTTCAGTACATGGCAATTTCGAAAAACCAAATAAGGTGCCAACCGCCCATGCAATTAAATGATTTAGGCGCCACCGATGCGCTTCTCGCCAAACACGGCCCCCCGGGCACCGCCTTGACGATTGTTCAAAGACCTTCTGTTCCGGCCCTGAGCGCCGGCCAGAAAATACGGTCGCACGATATCATCGGTGAAGCCCCGTCGGCCATCAAACAACTGGCGATCGGAACAGATGTGCGGAAAATATCACCGCACGAAATTTCCGACTTCAGCCTGGATCTTTATGCGGCCGGGATCATTTCCTTTGAAGACTATTCGGCACTTTCCCAGCATCCGGAGCTAAACCCCAGTTTTAACAGGACGATCGGCGCCCTGACCAACGAAAAGGCGCAGCCGCAGGTCAGGCGCGACATGGTCCGGTTTTGGGAGGAAAAACTTGCCTTCGCAAATCGCCATGAAGCGTTCTGTGGCAGTGACCGGGAACAGGCAATACGCATCGTTGGTTTGTTACGCTATTTAAGCCGTCGCGTATTGAGAACCGCCTGAGAGAAACTCGGGCGCTAATTTTGCAGCAGCGCCAATTCAGGAGCGGCCTTAGAAGGAGGCTGCGGCGAATTGGCGAGCTGCCAATCCGATGGGTTCACCCGAATAGCCCATGTGTCAGGGAACCCGCTACGGGTCAACGCCCGATGCAAACGTTTTTCGCGTCCCTGCGGCACCGGTCCGACCACGACCCGATAGACTTTTTTTCCATCCAGTCGTGCACTGAGCACCGTCGGCGACAGCTTTTCGTTGTTGCTGGCTAACCGCTCTGCGTTTGCAGGATTGCGGAAGCTGCCGATTACGAAATAAATACCCTTAGTCGGGAGTTGGCTTTCAACCGGGACCTGACTTTCCGGTTTCACCAGAACCGGTTCTGGTTCGACTGTCTGAGGTGCCAGGGAAGCCACCTGGATAACGGCTTTAACGGGAACGGACCTCAGCGCGTGGGTGTTTTCGGTTGCGATCGCCGCTGCCGGGACTGACCGACCGGAATCAGTCCATGCCGCACGCAGGGCATGCGATGGCACCGCGCGCACCTGTATGGCAGACGACCGCACAGCAATCTCCTGGCGCGGTTGCGCCGCCGGTTGGGCAGCCAATGCGCTGGCAACCCGGGGCGTGCTAAGCACGGGGCCGGAGTTGAAACTTGCGGAATTTTTCAATACGGGCTCGGTTGGCGCTTTGACAACATTCTCTACGATCAGCACATCATCCGGCTCATTGTCGCGACACAGCTCACCTTGAGTGACACCGCGCCAAACGGCACAATCCTGTTGAGTAACCAGAGAAATTCCGTGATCGGTGACAGATTTCTGTGTCGCCAACATGGAAATACCATCCAATGCCCACGACGCAATCTGAAAAGGTACCGGCAAGGCGCAACCGCCCAACAAAACTGCACCTACCCCCAATACAACCACTTTACGCATTAACTTTTCCGGTTCTTTCTTTCGCCTCAATACTAAGACGAGGTAGATTTTATCTAAATAATTGATTTTTACTACCAACGGCTCAATTATGGGCGGAATAACCGGCTCAACGCAACTTATAAATTGTCACTGTTTATTACGAATCATTTCGACATGGTGTCGATTCCGACCAGCTGGCTGGGCCTTTCGTTGGACCTAATCGATCTGATCTGCGGTGCCGGCTTTAACGGTTTCCCGCTTTTCCTTGGGCAAATTCAGTTTCAGATGAAGCTCCTTCAAATGCCGCTCATCAGCAACGCCGGGAGCGCCCATCAGCAGATCTTCAGCCCGCTGGTTCATCGGGAAGGCGATAACTTCACGGATGTTTGGCTCGTCGGCCAGCAGCATGACCATCCGATCGATGCCCGGTGCCGAACCACCGTGCGGCGGGGCTCCATAGCGGAACGCACGCAGCATGCCGCCAAACTTTTCTTCAACAACTTCCGGACCATAGCCCGCCATCCCGAAGGCCTTAATCATGATTTCAGGGCGGTGGTTACGAATCGCCCCGGACGATAATTCAATACCATTGCAGACGATGTCATACTGGTAAGCCAGAATATCCAGAGGATCCATTGTTTCCAAGGCTTCCAGCCCGCCCTGCGGCATCGAAAACGGGTTATGGGAAAACTCGATTTTACCGGTTTCCTCGTCTCTTTCGAACATCGGATAGTCGATAATCCAGCAGAAATCGAAACGTCCCTCGGCCCGTATGTTCAACTCGTCGCACAGCCGTTCGCGGACAACGCCGGCAAATTTTTCTGCATCTTTCTGCTTGCCGCAAACAAAGAACACGGCATCACCATCGGTCGCACCCGAAATGCTTTTGATTTGGGCAACGCGCTCCGCTTCCAGATTTTTGGCAATCGGCCCTCTGGCTTCGCCGTCCGCCCCAAACACGATATATCCGAGCCCACCGGCGCCTTCTTCGCGGGCCCAGTCGTTCAGCTTATCAAAAAAGCTGCGGGGACGATCCGAAGCGCCGGGTGCCGGGATCGCACGCACGATACTGCCCTGCCCCACAAGCTTGGAAAACAGGCCAAAGCCGGAATCCCGGTAGGCTTCGGATACGTCCGAAATCACGATGGGGTTGCGCAGATCCGGCTTGTCCGAGCCATATTTCAACATCGATTCGGCATAGGCAATCCGTGGAAATGCACCTTTGGTGACCTCCCTGCCATCGGAAAATTCCTCGAACACTCCCGATAATACCGGCTCGAGTGCGGCAAAAACATCATCCTGTTCAACAAAGGCCATCTCGAGATCAAGCTGATAAAACTCGCCCGGCGAACGGTCGGCCCGGGCATCTTCATCACGAAAACAGGGCGCGATCTGGAAGTATTTGTCGAACCCGGAAACCATAAGCAACTGCTTGAACTGCTGCGGGGCCTGGGGCAGTGCATAGAACCTGCCCGGGTGATTTCGCGAAGGAACCAGATAATCACGGGCCCCTTCCGGAGAAGAGGCGGTCAGGATCGGGGTCTGGATTTCCAGAAAACCGCTGTCCGTCATGCGGCGACGGATCGACGAAATAACCGCCGAGCGCAACATGATGTTGGCGTGAATTTTTTCCCGACGCAAATCGAGAAAACGATATCTCAACCGGATATCCTCGCCAAAATCCGCATCACCGGCAACCTGCATGGGCAAAACCTCGGCAGGGCTCTCTATGGTGATTTCCTCAATCCGGACCTCGACTTCGCCGGTTGGCAGGTTGGCATTGATGGTTTCATCGGAGCGTTTGACCACCGGTCCGGTAACCGTAATCACGCTTTCCGGTCGCGCTGTCTCGATCACTTCAAACAGCGGGCTGGAAATATCGATAACACATTGCGTCAATCCATAGTGATCACGTAGATCAACAAAAACCAGGTTCCCGTGGTCGCGCTTGCGGTGAACCCAGCCGGACAGGCGGACGGTTGCGCCAGTGTCTGTCGGGCGAATTGCTGCACAGGTATGTGTTCTGAATGGATGCATTATTTATACACGACGCAGTAAACAAAGGGGTTTATCGCATCGTTCCTTAAATGTTCGGTTTCGTTCAAATATATCCGTCAAAAACGGACAAATGCCGCGCTTGTTTACACCATTTCGGCGGGGATTAAAGGCATGAATTTTTGTAACCCGGCCAAAAAACCGATTATTGCCCGAAATTGCCGGATATGGCGTTTTGTTCACACCGGTTAACACAAACGTTACGCGCTGTTCATCTATCTGCAAAACCTGCCACCTAAACTACAGCCATACGATGACTTTGTCCTGCACTAAGGACCATGGTCTCTCGTCGGTCTGGGGAAGGCGCCTTTCGCCCCCAACGATAACGCCGCCCCAGGCCGACACTCCAATTTTCTCTTTCGTTGCATTCTCGCTTTTTCAGTGCATTCAATGTATCGGCCATTGACTGTTCAGCCAATGCCCTATAGGTCCCTACAATGCCTCTGATTTCAGACAATACCGCCCTGCAAGCCTTTTGTGAACGCCTCAAGGGCGTTGACTATGTGACCGTCGATACGGAATTTTTACGGGAAACCACCTATTGGCCGCAGTTGTGCCTGGTGCAGGTCGCCAGCGATGATGATGCCGCCGTGATTGACGCGCTGGCCCCCGGAATAGACTTGCAGCCGGTGTTCGACATTCTGGCCGACCCGGACATTCTCAAGGTTTTTCATGCCGCACGCCAGGATATGGAAATATTCTATCATATGATGGGAAGTCTGCCGGCGCCGATCTTTGATTCTCAGATTGCCGCCATGGTTTGCGGTTTCGGGGATTCGGTGGGCTACGAGCAGTTGGTCGCCAAACTGGTTAAGGCCCAGGTCGATAAGAGCTCCCGGTTTACCGACTGGTCCCTGCGCCCACTCAGCGACAAACAAATCAATTATGCGCTTTCCGATGTCACCCATTTGCGTGTTGCCTATAAAAAGCTTGCAAAAAAACTGGCGGAAAACGAGCGAACGTCGTGGACCAACCAGGAAATGGAGATCCTGACCCGGACAGAAACCTATGATGGCAACCCGGACAACGCCTTTCGGCGGATCAAATCACGGGCCAAAACAACCCGGTTTCTGGCAATATTGCGCGAGGTGACCGCATGGCGCGAACGCGAAGCACAGCGACGTGACGTCCCGCGCAATCGGGTTCTGCGTGATGAAGCCCTGGTCGAGATTGCCCATCATACACCGTCGAACAAGGCTGAACTGGGGCGAACCCGCGGCCTCGGCGCCAAGTTTGCCGATGGCCGGTTTGGCCAGGAAGTGCTGGATGCCGTGGCCCGCGGCAAGGCCGTACCCGACGCGGAGTGCCCGGAACTGAGAGAGAAGCCGGAGATGCCACGCGGTATCGGCCCGATTACGGACATGTTAAAAGTCCTTCTCAAACTGAAATGCGACAGCTTTGACGTTGCCGCAAAACTGGTTACATCAAGTGCCGATATCGAATTGATTGCTGCCTTTGGCGATGATGCGGATGTTGCCGCCCTCGTCGGATGGCGGCGCGAGATGTTTGGCGAGGACGCCCTGAAAATCCGGTCCGGTGAATTTGGCCTTGCCGTGCGTGGAAACAAACTGGTTTTGGCTGAACTAAAAGGCGAATAGCCGCATCTATTCGATGATGGCCTCACGGCCCAGCGATCGCGCCAGCGTTTTGAACCGGCGCCCGACTGCTTCGCCAGCAAAGATATCACGCTCCTCAGCCGCATTCTCCGGCAACCGCAAACGCAGCGTGTTGCCTTCAAGCTCAAACAGCGTGCCGGACAAAATACCCGGTGCCGAGCCTGAAATCGTATGGGCCAGCCGCAATGCCAGCCCGGTCACATTGGCGTGGTCGAAATCATAGTCAGTCATCAGAGAGCCAACCGATTTGACCAGTTGGTTGTTGCGGTCACCGTTATAACGAACATAAATGGCGAGCGCCAGAAACACCCGTTCCGCATGGCTTAATCCGGCAAAGGGAAGGCGCAGGGTCCGCAAAAAGGAATGTTCCGCCCGGTAATCGGGATGCTCGCTCCAGCCCATATCCGATAACATGGATGCCGCCAGACGGAGCCGGCTTTCGGCGTCGCGCCCTGGCGGGAACAGGGGTGAAATCCAGTCATAAATCTCCTGCCCGGTGATCGCAAATCGACCCGTCCGTTCGGCCATGGCAGCGCATCCGCTGAGTAGCGGGTCCTGTCCGCGTAAATCCACCGGCAGCATTTTGAGCAACTGGCCCTCGCGCATACTGAAACCCGAGAACACGACCTGGCGGGCTTTTGTTTTTGCAATCATGGTGCCCAGAACCATTGCCGCATAGGGCAAGGATTTTGCCCGCCCTTTGGCGACGCCGGAAATCTCCTTAATCGATTCCTTGCTTAAATTTGCGACAAGTTGGCACAGCCGCCGGGCATCATCGCTTGCCAGGGTATATTCATCAATAACGTGCAGGGGATAGTCCATCTGCTCGATAAACAGACGTCCCAGGGTTCGCCATGATCCGCCAATCGCGTATAAGGTCCGCCCTGCCCCTTCATGTAACCACTGCAGATTTTCCAGTTCCACATCGACAATCTCGCGGGCTTTGAAAATGTCACCCTGGGCCGCTTCGGGAAGACGCAGGTGACCAAACGGCAGGGATACGGTGCGGCCGAAATTACCGGCGTTCAGTTCGACCACATCGACGCTGCCACCGCCCATGTCGACCAGCACACCATCGGCATTTGGAATTCCGCTCAGCAGCCCCAGCGCCGCCAGCTGCGCCTCTTCAGGTCCACTTGGAATTTGTATGGTCACCCCGAGACTGCCTTCAATGCGTTTGACAAAATCCGGCCCGTCCGAGGCATCGCGTACCGCCGCCGTCGCCACCAGATCCATTCTTTCCACACCCATGGCCTCGGTCAGGCGAATAAACCGTTTCAGGCTGTGAACGGCACATTCAACACCTTCCGGGTTCAAGCGGCCGGTCAAGGCCAGACCGGCACCAAGCTGGCACGAGGACTTCTCGTTGAATATGGGAATTGGCAAGCGATTGGGGGTATCGTAGACAACCAGGCGGATTGTATTGGAGCCGATATCGACAACGGCCATACGCCCCGCGGTTCGCTTCGGAGCAACAGAATTTTGCGGCGATGGCTGGCTATTCATTTACGGACATTAATCCGGCATATGGCGGCTATGCGCGCCGCTACGTGCGGCCTTGCCTGCACTTTGCCCCGAGTGGGACGCATGGGTCATAAAATACTCATGGCCGGAAAAACTATCCGTCGCACTCACCCGCTGGTACCGCCCATCTCCTGATAGTATCCAGCTTTGCTTATCATCCTTCAGATTCAGTGCCATAACTTCGTTCATTACCTGCTCATGGACCGTCGGGTTTTCAATCGGGATCAAGGTCTCTATGCGCCGGTAAAAATTCCGCGGCATCCAGTCTGCCGACGAAATGAATATTTTGGCATTGGCGGACGGTAACGGCTCGCCGTTTGCAAAGCAAACAATTCGCGCATGTTCCAGGAAGCGCCCGACGATACTTTTCACGCGAATATTCGATGACAGATTTTCGATACCGGGTCGCAAACAACAAATCCCGCGGACCACCAGATCAATCTCGACGCCTGCCTCCGATGCCTCGTAAAGCGCATCAATGATGCTGGCGTCCACCAGCGCGTTCAGCTTGGCCCAGATGGCTGCCGGTTTGCCATCACGGGCATTGCGGGTTTCAGCTTTCACATGGTCAATCAGGGTGTCACGCAGGGTCAGCGGACTGAAGGCAAGCTTTTCCATGGAATCCGGTTTTGCATGGCCGGTCATGTAGTTAAAGATACGTGCGGCATCCCGACACAGGGCCGGATCGGCCGTGAACAACGACAGATCCGTGTAGGTTTTGGCCGTAATCGGATGATAGTTGCCGGTCCCGTAATGCACATAGGAGCGCAATCCACCCGGTTCCCGGCGCACGATCAGATTGACTTTGGCGTGGGTTTTTTTGTCCAGGAATCCATAGACCACCTGCGCGCCCGCCCGCTCCAGATTGCGCGCCCAGCGCAGGTTCGCTTCTTCATCAAAGCGCGCCTGCAATTCGACCATGGCGGTGACCGACTTGCCGGCCTCGGCGGCTTCGATCAGGGCGGCGACGATTGGCGAGTCATTACTGGTCCGGTACAGGGTTTGCTTGATCGCCACAACGTTCGGGTCATGGGCCGCCTGGCGGACAAACTGAACGACGGCATCAAAGCTTTCATAGGGATGGTGGACAATAAAATCCTTTTTGCTGATCGCCGCAAAAATGTCGCCCCCCAGGTCCCGGATCCGTTCCGGAAAGCGCGCCTGAAAAGGTGGGAATAAAAGTTCCGGTCGCTCGTCAACAACCAGTTCCTTGGTGTCAGCCAGACCGATAAAGTCATGCAGCGCAATGGCGTCGTCGGCCTCGACCGCCAGTTCGTCCATCACCAGACTGGCCAGTTCATCCGGCATTTCCGCATTATAAGTCAGGCGTACAACCGAGCCGCGCCGGCGCCGTTTCAGGGCGCTTTCAAAGGTCCGGACCAGGTCCTCGGCTTCTTCGTCAATTTCCATTTCACTGTCGCGCAGGACGCGAAAGCATCCCGACTGGCGAATTTTATAATTCGGAAACAAACGGCTCAGAAACAGATCAATAACCGACTCGATCTGGATAAAACGCAGCTTTTCCCCCGGCAGGCGAACAAACCGGCTCAACAGACTGGGGATCGGCAGCAGGGCACGCAAGGGCTCCTCGGGACCGTCATGATCGAGCATATAAACCAGGCAAAATCCGAAGTTGGGGATAAACGGAAACGGATGGCTGGGGTTTGTCGCAATGGGAGTCAGAACCGGAAAGATATGTTCGATAAAATGATTTTCCAGCCAGCCCCGTTCCTCATCGCTCAGTTTTTCCCCATCATCAAAAACTTCAATACCGGCAGCGGTCAATTCTGCGCGCAGGGCACGCCAGCATCTGCCCTGCTCGGCCATCAATTCAGCCGCGTTCGCACGAACGGCATCAAGCTGCTGCTGGGGTGTGCGCCCGTCGTCGCTATTGGTTTTTATGCCGGCTAGCACCTGGCCGCGCAAACCGGCGACCCGCACCATGTAAAATTCGTTCAGATTGGAGGCTGAAATCGACAGAAAACGGACCCGCTCCAGCAGCGGGTGGGACAGGTTAAAGGCTTCTTCCATGACCCGACGGTTGAAGGC
>JABMNT010000037.1 GCA_013203595.1 Rhodospirillales bacterium | reverse complement strand
GCAACGTTGCCGCCAATTTGCAGCGCATCGCCGAGGGCTTCGGCAAAATTCGCCGAATTGCCAACCACTTCGTTTACACCGTTACCTGATGACAGGGCGGCCAACAGGGGATCGACCGAGGCCGGGTCATTGGATTGCTGCTGCGCCGTTTCAACCGCGTTTTGCGCAACCACGGCCTGCTGGCGGGCATCCTGGATGGACCCGCCATTCTGCATGGCATCCATCAATGCGTTCTGGAAATCCGCAGAATCGCCGACAGCGGCATCGACCCCATCGCCCGTTGCCATGGCGCTCAGCATCGGATCAGCCAGGCCGGGAGCATCCTGCTGGTCGATGGCACTAACCAAATCCGCCTGCTGCTGATTGGCCTGATCCAGGGCATCTCCGACCGGTTGCCCGGTTTCCAGGGCGCTGATCAGGGTATCGGAAAAACCCTGGGCCCCGGCACCGTCGCCGGCAGGCAGAACACCATCGAGATCTTCGCCACTGGCCAGTGCCAACAGCAGCGTATCGCCATCGGTTGCATTGCCGGCGGGCGCCGCCGCTGCCGCCGCCCCGTCGGCGGCCTGAGTGGCACCGTCGAAGACATCAGCCGGCAGTTCGCCATTGGCCAGTCCCTGCTGCAAGCCTTCGATAAAGGCATCAGTTGCCGCGGCCAATTGTTCCGGTGTCAGGGGTGCACCGTTCTGATTCTGCTGAATCAGATCCGAGACCGCCGCATCGACCCCTTCACCGGAAGCCAGCGCCGCCAGAATATTGCCTTCGGCGGTACCTGTTGGGGGAGGATCAGTGCCGGTTGGTACCTGGAAAACCGATTTTGCATTGCTCAGGGCGTCCTGCGGAGATGCACCCTGGGCAATCTCCGAAAGCAGGGCATCAACAAAAGCCTGCTGCTGGGCCAGAGCCTGTTCCGGCGAGACACCCTGGCTGACCGCTTCGTTCAGGGCAGCCTGAAAAACCGCCAGCATCCCTTCATCAATGGGCAACGCGCCCGATATGCTGATTAACAAACTTTCCAGGGAACTGAGCGGCACCTCGCCCTGTCCAGCATCGCCGACCAGTGGCTCTGTCAGGGGATCGCCCGGGCCGACTGCCTGGCCCGGCACCTGCACACCGGCATCCTGTGCAACCTGCACTTCACCACCGGTTTCAATCCGCAGGGCAATGTCCTGTGCTGAAATCTGTTGACCGGTGAAGGTGATCAGCGATGGAACCGGAATTTGTGCAAAAAAACCTTCGAGTGTTATTTTTTCACCCTGCGCACCGATCAAAATCAGGTCGTCACCGACCTGTGAGAACGTCGCCTGTATGGCCCAGTTCGGGACCTCAAAGGCATCCGGCGACTGGAGCGCAGGCGTACTGTTACCGGCGGGCTCTAAAAACGAACCGCCAGCAGTAACAGATGTGCTTTTTTCTTCAACAGCCATTTCGACAACAAATCAGTGGATAAACACGAATTGTAATTCTATTCTACATTGTCTGCGCGATCTCGACTTAATGAATCTTATTGGAGCCAGCAGTCCAATCTCAGAGGTTGCAAGATAGCAATAATTGTTCCTTATTGTCATGCAAATGAAAGACCGAGAACATAAAATGAACATATTACGCGACGAGATGGAATTTCGATTGCTTAAACTGGCGACGCGCAAACTCCTCAATTCATTTGGCAGTTTGCAGGCCGCCGCTGAAGTATGTCGGGTCAAACCGACCAATTTGTCCCAGTATCAAAGTTTTGAACACACTGCCTTCATGCCGATTGACGTGGTTATCCATTTGCAGCGCGCCGCTTCCAGCACAGTACTGAGCGAAGAGATGGCCAAGTTGGGCGAAACCAACACCATATCGGAATCTGAGCGGGGAGTCCGCGATGAGGCCCTCGATATTCCGGTTGCGGTTGGTCAACTTCTGGCATTCGTTTGCGAGGCCACGGCCGTTGAAAGCGCCGGCGGCCCGGCTTTAAGCGAAAACGAAAAACGCCGGTATTTTGAACTGCGCAATAACGTCGAGGCCGAATTACGGGAACTGGATGCTGCGGTTCAACAGGACGGCTCCCTCGTCCGCGCAAAAAAGGCATGAGCCCGGCAGTGGTCGATTCCGGCCAGCAGCCGCAATGAGACTCCTGCGTTTTGTTCAAAGCGGGCACAATTTATAAACACCCGCACTTATGCAACGCCTTGGTTTCTGCATCAACAGGCCTCTGAACTTAGCGCTTTTTTTCAGCAGAAACTGAGAAACCGGTGGCCCTGAGACCCGAAATCTGTCAGGAATGGGCGGTTAAATTGTGGATACCCGGAACGGGACCACCCAGGGATGGATAACGAAGTGAAAACCAAACGATGAGGCACACCCTCACCGCCTGTGTTTGGTTGGCGGTTTTGTGCGGCCTGTTTACCGCGCGACCAGCCACGGCACAAAGCCTGGAGACGTTGCTGGAAAGCGTCATCCAGTCGGACCACCGCGTGATCGGCGCCGAAGCCGACGTTGCTGCGGCGCGGGAACGTGCGCGCGAAGCGCTGGGCGACTGGTTCCCGCTGTTAGAACCCACCGTCAATCATGGCTATGAACTCACCCAGAACCCCCATGGGTCTGATACCGGGCTTCCGTTCTCTGAAGTCGATCTGTCTCTGACACAAAAATTATGGGATTTCGGAACCACCAATGCATTGGTCGAAAAGGCCCGGCTGGAATTGGTTGAAAAACAGCTGACCCTCGCCAAGGTCAAGGAAGACCTCATTCTCGAAGCGATCAATGCCTACGTCAATTTATTCAAGGTCTTTCACTCATTGGCCTTTGCCCAGCAATCAAAGGACAATGTGCAAAAACAGACCGGACTTGAGGAGGCCAAGGTTGAATCCGGCTCGGGCCTGTCGACTGACGTGCTGCAGGCCAAGTCGCAGTTGGCTGGCGCAATCGCCCGCGAAATCCAGTCTGAAGGCGCCCTGCTGGCCGCCCGCAACCGATACCGGGCGGTATTCGGCAAACCGCCGGTTCCGGAAAAGATGCTCCCCGTCGCCCTGCCCCTCGATCGCCTGTCGCGCACTTTGGAGGAGTCGATCGAGAAGGCCCTCGATAACAACACCCAAATAGCCATCGACAGCATTGGAGAAGCCATTGCCCGTCAGGATCAGCAAAACGTCTATAGCGATAATTTTTTCCCGAAACTGGAAGGTGTCATCACCCAGAAATGGAAAAATAATGTCAGCGGTACCGTTGATCTTAAAAAGGAAACGCTGGCTAAGGTCGAAATGACAATGCCAATTAATTTAGGTTTTATCGCCAGCAACACCCTGCGCGCCGCCGAAAGTGACGTGATTTCCAAATCCCGCGTGGTCGCCAACACCCGGCGCGATATTGAGGAACAGGTGCGAAATGCCTGGCAGGAATTGAACACCGCGAAATTAACCGCCCGGTCGCTGCAGAACCAGTCTGATATATCCGCGGCTTTTCTCGAACTGGCGCGCCAGGAAAGAAAACTGGGGCAGCGCTCGTTGATTGACGTGCTCAGTGGCGAGACCTCGTTGCTGAATTCTCAAAGTGATTCCATTTCAGCTGAAACAGACGTGATTATCGCCGCATTCAAGCTGCTGAATGTAACCGGCGAACTGAAGGAAAATTTTGTTCGTGGGGCTACCTTGAGCTCCGGAACAGGGCTTCCCCTGCCCGCAGATCGTCCGAACCAGCCGGAGAAACTGACGTCCGCTCCTGATCCTGCGCCATTGGATAAATGGCAAGACCGTCAGTTACTGGCGAAGGAACAGGCCTTGTTGACCATCGACACCGCGTCAGCCGGCGTGTCCGTCACGGCTGTCCCCGCTGCCGTTGCAGAGACACCTGAAGTGGTTTCACAGACACCTGAAGCCGCGCCGGAGGCTCCTGATGCGGGGTTTTCTCCACAGGCGCGCAAACCCTTTGAAGTCTTTGCCGATGGCGTTCAGGAAATTTTCCGCAAGGGATTTCTCAACCAGGAGCACAACAAGGCACCGGGCCGTTGATCAGCAGGTTTGCCAAAATGTGGTAAATCCGTGTCTGCATACGGATCAGATGTTGCCATGGTTTAACCGCCTGTGTGATGATTCACGATGAAAGAGTTTTTTCAACGCCTGGCTTCCCGACCGCTGATGGCCACCGAGCTTCTGCTGGCCTCTCTGTTTGCCAATTTTCTGGCCCTGGCCTCGCCACTTTTTGTTGTCCAGGTTCTCAACCGCTATGTCGCCTATGGCGTCGACGCCACGCTGGCGACGCTGACGGTTGGCGTGCTGGCTGCCATTTTACTGGAAATGGGATTCCGTCAAGCCCGCCTGCTGCTGGCCTCGTCAATGCTGGAACCGCGTGATGAGGATCGCGCCATCGGCGCCTACGGCATTATGGTATCGGCCAAGACCCAGGCCCTGGAAAGAATCCCTCCCGGCCTGCGGCGCGAGACCGTCTCTGGCCTGACGACCATTGAAACCACATATAATGCGCCGAATATTGTCGCCATCATGGACCTGCCATTTGCCCTTATCTTTGTCCTGGCGCTGTTTTTATTGCATCCCGCACTGGGTGCCATCGCCCTGACGTTTATTAGTTTAACCTGTCTGTACAGTATCCTTAACCAACGGCTTCTGGCCCCGGTCACCCAGGCCCTTTCGCAGGTTACCGGGTATGGCAACAGCCTTATCACCACCTCGGCGCGGGCTGCCGATACGATCAGGGCGTTTGGCGGACAATCGCATGTGATGGCCAACTGGCGCACTTACGTCAACCAGGCCCAGCACTTTCGCAGCCATGTCACCCGTCGCCAGGGCATGGCACAGACCCTCACGCAAAGCCTGCAGGCGATAATGGGTGTTGCCATCATCGGTATCGGCGCGGTTCTGGTGGTCGGCGGCAGTTTGGATGTAGGTACCATGATCGGCGCCAATATTCTGGCTGCGCGCGGGCTTGGCCCGGCTATCAAATGGGCACAGATGAGCGAAGCGATGGCCAAGGCCCAGGATGCCATGGCGAAAATTCGCGGGCTGGCGCATTTGCCCGTGGAAGAAGACAACGGTTCGGCGCTTGAATCCTACCAGGGCGCCATCGAGTTTCGTGATGTCGCCTTTGCCCACGGCGAGGAGCAAACACCCCTGTTCGAACAGTTGAACCTGGTCTTGCCTGCGGGATCGGTTCTGCTGGTCAATGGACGCAACGGCACCGGCAAGACGACGCTGGCCAGAATGCTGGTTGGGTTGCTGGAACCGACACGGGGTCAGATTCTGGTCGACGGCGTAGATATGCGTCAGTTCTCCGCCGGGTGGTGGCGCCGCCAGATTATGTACATGCCGCAGGAGCCGGTTTTTCTGCCCGGCACCATTCGCGAAAATCTGCTGGCGGTGAATGAAAACCTGGATGACGAACAAATCAATCGGTTTTTGCGCCGCGCCGAACTGGGCGGCTTCATTGACGAAAGTCAAAAAGGGCTGGATACGGAACTGATTGATAATGGTCTGACTCTGGCTGTTGGCATTCGTCGGCGTCTGGCACTGGCACGGGCCGTCGCCTCGGACGGACGCCTGGTTGTCTTCGATGAGCCAACGGAGGGGCTGGACCGGGAAGGCTGCGCAGGTGTTTATCAAATCATGAAGGATCTGGCGCAGCAGGGCCGGACAATTATCGTCATTACCAATGACCCCGTGATCCAGCGTGGTGCCCGGCTGATCCTCGACCTGAACTCAAAACCGGTTCCGACCATAACCCGCGAATCAAAACAGCCGGCACTTGCGGAAACCGGGCAACCAGGCGCTTCGCCTCCCCGATCAAGGCCACGCAAATGATGACCGAACCGATTGCCGCAAAACAGCATCCAACGCCCCTCGGCACGCACCTGTTTTTAGGCTGTTGCGTGCTGCTGGTGGTGGTCTTTCTGGTCTGGGCCAGCATCGGCAAGCTCGATGTTGTCAGTATGGCAATGGGTGAGGTGGTGCCATCGAGTCAGGTCAAGTCGGTACAGCATCTGGAAGGCGGTATCGTCAGCAGCATATTGGTCCGGGAAGGCGATCGGGTATCGAAAGACCAGCCCCTGGTCGAACTGGAGCCAACGCGATCGGGTGCGGAGGTCGAAGAACTGGATATTCGCCTGACCGCGCTGCGTGTAAATATTTTGCGCCTGGAAGCCGAAGCCAATGACTTTGCCGAACTGGTTATCCCTGCGGAACTGCGCCAGAAGGAGCCAGACCAGGTACGCCAGGCGCGGGCCTTGTTCAAGGTACGCCAAAACAGGGTCCGCAACCAGATCAGGGCACAACGTCAGGAAATTATTCAACGCGAGCAGGAAATCAAGGAAGTCCAGGCACGGATACGAACAAATTCCAGCGGCCTGCAATTGATCCGCGAACAACTCAAAATTTCCAGCAAGCTGATCAAACTTGACCTGTCAAACCGGATGAACCACCTCAACCTGCAAAAGGAAGAATCCGATTATCAGGGGCGGCTGGACGAAGACCGCATTGCCCTGCCCCGCACCAAAGCCGCCTTCAATGCGGCGAAAGCCCAGTTGGCAGCCATCGAAAGCGGGTTTCGCGAGGAAGCGACGCTGGAACTTACCGACGCCCGGCGCACCTACCGGGAATTAAGCCAGCGCGTCCGCACGGCCAACGACAATCTCCGCCGGACCATTTTGCGGGCACCTGTCGACGGAATCATCAAAACCTTATATGTGGTCACCGTCGGTGGCGTGGTGCAGGCAGGGAAAACGGTGGTTGATATTGTACCGGGTGACGACCGCCTGGTTATTGAAGCGCGCCTGCCGACAACGGACATCGGTTATATTGAGGTCGGACAGCCGGCGCGCATCCAGTTGGCTTCGGCCGAAGCCGTGCGGTTCGGAACTCTGGAAGGCACGGTTATCCAGATCAGTCCCGATACCATCGTCACGCAGGATGGTGCGCCCTATTACAAGGTGCGCATTCAAACGGTAAGGGACTATTTTGAACGCGGTAATTTACGCTATCGGTTGTCGCCGGGAATGCAGGTCCAGTCGAGCATTCAGACCGGGACCCGCACCGTCGCCCGCTATCTGTTGGACCCGTATATCGGCAAGATGAGTTTTGCCTTCACGGAACGATAAGTTACATTGGTGAGTTTTCAATATTGAAAATCAATGTTAAAAGAAAAACAGGTTAACAGAAAGATGCGGTTTCGTTGTTGCATGACCGCCGGGACAAGACGATGAATTGGTTTTCAAAAATCAGTGGTGGTGGAAGCAAGACCGACAAGCCGCCGCGCGAATTTGACCGCTACACAGGCAGCGGTGAAACGGTCGAAATTCTGATCGATAACTCGGGCTCCGGCAAATCCTATGAACTGCTTGATGTCAGCTTTGGTGGATTTGCCATCAAAGGCTACGAGGGAACCTTGCACGGCAACCAGTATTTCGAGTTCAAATTTTGCGGCAAAAACGCCAAAGGGCCGGCAGAAATCACCGGTTTCGCCAACATCGTGCGGGTCAAGGACGGCATGCTGGCAGCAAAATTCACGCCCCAGCCGCGCGTCAAATCGTTTTTGCGGGACTATATAAACCAACGCTGACACGGGCCTTCACCATCGTCAGGATTTCCACTTTTCCTTAACACCGGCAACATTGTCCGTCAGCTGCGGTTTCCCGTTGGCATCGTCGTTGATGTTTAACTTGATATCCAATGTATAGGACGGCTCGTTATAGGGATGGTTATCGTCGGTAAAGATGGAGGTATCGTTTTTCAGCATCATAATTTCACGAATCGATCGCATTGTGTCGCGGCTTAAATCGAAGGCGCCGACAAATTTGTTCAGGATAACCCGCTCGCCGGCGGCAACCTGCCCGTCAACCAGCATCGCATCGTACAAATTGATGACGATGCTGATTCTCTGACCCGGAGGCATTTTTGGTGTAATCTGCGCGATGAATCGATCAACGTCGATCTTTGATGCAAAATCAAAGGCATCGGTCATCACCCCATGCAGTTCCGCATGGGTCATTTCATTGCGGCTTACATGCTTGCCAAATATGGTGATCAGTTTGGCTTTTTCTTCGAAAGTTGTTCGGGTATCCGCATTTACCAAATAAGCAATACAGGTCGCCAGAACATACAGTGGCGAGTTTAAAACATTTACCATCCCGTAACCCCTCCGTTTACGGCTTCACTGGCTACAATCATAAGGGCACCTCCACCCTCATGCGAGGTCTCATTTTGACTGCAAACCGCCAGCCTAGAAAATAACCCGCTGTGCCGCGATATTAAAACCGGAAATCTCATAGAATTTGCTTTCGCACTTGAAGGCAACTCCTTCCGGCAGCAAGTCCATGGCGGTTTGTGTCACCAGAATATCTCCGGGTCCGCCAATATCTTCACTGAGCTTGCTGGCAACGTTCACCGGCACGCCAAAATAATCGTTCTCATCAACCAACAAAAACCGGCCATAATCGATGCCGCATGAGATGTAGATGTTGAGATCATCCGGGGTCATCATGTTCATGGCATCAAAGGCAATATTTATGGCGATTGACGCATCTACGGCTTTTTCGACGGTCGGAAATCGGCAAAATCCGTTATCGGCTTCATATTTAACAACTGTCCCGCCATAACGGATGATGATCGGCTGGGTGACCAGTTGCATATGGCGTACCATCGACAGGTAGTGAACAATACCGCGTTTCTGAGTCAGCCTTGAAAACCCCGACATATCAATGATCTGGATGGTTTCCTCAACCCCGTATTGGTCCCAGACCTGGTCCTGAATTTGCTGGCGTGCATCGTCCGTATCAGCGCGCGCATAGGATTCCATCAATTCGTAAAACTGTTGCACGCGGCCATCCCATTATTATTATCTACTGCCCCACAAAGAAGACCGTTTTTCATCCTCTTGCAACTGCTTTTGGCTATAATCTTTTACTGACAATATGATTTGGAAACATTCCGTTTCCGGTAATCGGGCTATTAAATACGGGATTAGCCATGTACATTCCCCCCCGGCGAATAATTGCCTGTTTTGAATAAAACCGGAGGGCGACACATATGTTCTGGAAAACGTCTGAACCGCACGGGTTGCCTCATAATCCGTTTAAAAGCTGTGTGGTGCCCCGGCCCATTGGCTGGATTTCCAGCATCAGCGCCGACGGGCATATCAATCTGGCCCCCTACAGCTTTTTCAATGGACTGGCCGGGGAACCGCCTTTGGTGATGTTTTCAAACAACGGATCACCTCAGAAAGCAGCCAAGGACACGCTCCGCAATGTCGAGGCAACCGGCGAGTTCGTCTGCAATATGGCGACCTGGGACCTGCGTGATAAAATGAATGCCAGCAGCGCCCCCGTTGATGCCGATACCAACGAATTTGAGATTGCCGGTCTGGAAATGGCGCCGTCCGAACTGGTCAAACCGCCGCGTGTAAAAGACGCCCCCATTCATATGGAATGCGTCTATGTGGATACCATGGAGTTGCCCTGCGAGACCCCGGGCGGTCGCAATGTGCTGGTGGTCGGCCGGGTTATAGGCATCCATATCAAGGATGCCTATATGACCGACGGGATGGTTGATATTGAACGTATTCGGCCACTCGCCCGCATGGGCTACCAGGATTATACGGCCGTTGAAAAGGTGTTTACCCTTGTTCGGCCTGAAAAATAACCACTGATCGGGACAAAAGGCGCGAAATTTTGTATAGTTGAACGCCAGACCAAGACGAAACAGAGCAGACGAGAGATGTGACGATGACCTTACAATGCGTAAATCACCTGGCTTTTATAACAAACGATATGGTTAAAACCGTTCGCTTTTACCGCGACCTGCTGGGCATGAAGCTGACCGCCGGCATCGGTCACGATGGCTACCGTCATTATTTCTTCCGGTTGGGTGACGCGGCTTCACATATCGCGTTTTTTGAGTACGAGGGCGCTTCGCCCATGAAACGCAAATTTCCCGGCGAGCGGACAAGCGAGCCGGTTGGCTTTGATCACGTGTCGCTGACCGTCGATAGTCGCCTGGAACTGTTTGCCCTCAAGGATCGACTCGAGGCCGCCGGATTTGATGTCCACGGGGCCGTTGACCACGGCACAATCTGGTCGATTTACTTTTATGACCCGAACGGCATTCCGCTGGAAGCAACCTGGGAGATTTTGGAAATTGTCGAGTTCCCGGCAATCGAGGATGATGACCCACTGGATATTGCCGCCGAAGGGGCCGATCTGCAGCCGGGCCACTGGCCGGAAGTC
This sequence comes from Rhodospirillales bacterium, assembly GCA_013203595.1. Lineage (GTDB taxonomy): Bacteria > Pseudomonadota > Alphaproteobacteria > Rhodospirillales > Casp-alpha2 > JABMNT01. The sequence continues at coordinate 25,260 of JABMNT010000037.1, read as the reverse complement.
AAAACCCATACGGCACCCGAAGATATGGTCGCCAAATCAGGCAATGGCCTGCCCATGCGCGAAAGCTTTCTGAAGCGGGGGCTGGCCCGCTATCGCGACGAAGCCGACCGCATAGCCGCCGAATAGAACGCTTTATCAATCACGCCTCCTCATCCCGAACAAAGGAAAATATCTGTGTCAAACCACCCTCTTCGATTTGCCTGCGCCGCCTTGATCTGTGCCGCGTCCGTGCTTGCCTCGCCCGGCCATGCCGGACTTTTGGACACGGCGAAAGGTGCCCTCAATAGCCTGAAAAGCGGAAACGTGAACCCAACCCAGACCACCGGCGTCCTCAGTTCCGCCGACATTATTAACGGTCTGAAGGAAGCGCTCAGGCTCGGTTCAGAAAAAGTCATTTCTCAGGTTGGCCAACCGGATGGGTATCTGACGGACAAGGCAATCCATATTCCGCTGCCGGAAAACCTGACCACCGTTCACAAGGCATTGGACAAGTTTGGTTTTGGCTCCCTGACGGCGGATCTTGAAACCCGCATCAACCGGGCCGCCGAAAAAGCCGCCCCAGCGGCCAAGGATGTGTTCTGGACATCAATCTCGGAAATGACAGTTGACGATGCCAAACGGATACTGGATGGCAGCAAGACGGCGGCAACCGATTATTTCCGCCAGCATATGTCAGCGCCCCTGACCGAGCGCTTTACCCCGATCATCGATGCCAGCCTGGCTGAAGTGGGAGCGGTCAAGGCCTATGACCAGGTCATGGGCCAGTATAAAACCCTGCCCTTCGTTCCGGATGTCAAATCCGACCTGACGCGCCATGCCGTGGCCAGGGCACTTGACGGTTTGTTCCATTATCTGGCCATCGAGGAAGCCGCAATCCGGGAAAACCCCGCGGCCCGGACCACAGCCATCCTGAAAAAGGTTTTTGCCAACTGAAGCCAGTGACTTGAAATACGGGGACTGCACCCGAAGGTGCAGCCCCCGTAAGGCACCGCTCAGGGCCTATCCGTTATCCAGGAAGCCCGTTCCCCCATCGCCGGCGGTGGTGCCTCTGACTATTTTTTCTCCGGAATGGGGGCTATCATGGCTACGCCGGTAACCGTCAGGCCGATTTACGCTTGCTCATGTTTTCAATCAGCTTCTTAGCCTTTTTAGGCAGACCGACCGGTTCGCTGGTTTTAATTACGATATGTGTGGGTTTCATTTCCTCCGGCACTTCACGATACAGATCAATACTCAGAATCCCGTTCACCAGATGAGCGTCGGTAACCTTCATGTGATCGGCCAGTTCAAATTTGCGAATGAAGTCCCGGCCTGCTATTCCCCGGTGCAGATAGGTGACGTCGGCATCGCTGTCATCGTGCTTGCCTGCCACGGTCAGCGTATTTTCGCCTGTTTCAATATCCAGTTCCTGTTCGGAAAATCCGGCCACAGCCATCGTGATTCGATAGCTGTTTTCGTCAACAGCCTGAATATCATAGGGCGGATATTCTGAACTGGCGCGTTCCAGTTTGGCCGAATTTTCCATAAGCCGGGCCAACCGGTCAAAGCCGATTGTCGAGCGATACAGGGGTGTAAAATCATAAGTTCGCATGGCGTACATTCTCCTTCAGAAGCAATGTCAATGAGCCCGTCCCGGATCTGGGGACCGGGCCGTTTCAAACTTCCAAACCTATCTGGTAGCATTTGGCGGTAAAAAAATATGTTCACCCGGATTTGCCGTCAAGGGGCGCGCCAAAAAAAATTGTCCGTACCGATGGGGTAAGAAACCCGCTCCGGACGCCAGCAAGCCGAATTCCCGGTTGATCCGATCACCGTCCGGACCGCGTCACCAGCGCATCACGATCATTTGTAAATTTCGTCTTTAATATCGAGATCAAGGGCCGATATGGATTTCGGATCAATCTCCAGCAGGATTGCCAGGGAGGCCAGGGTGTCTGTTTCGGCCTGCACCACAGACCCATCGGATTCCATGATGGTCGCGGCCAGCATAAGCAGGGTCGTGGTCCACTCGTCATCACCTTTTGCCGCCGCGACATCCTGCAGGGCCCCGGCCCGGCCGCCAACCGGGTCATCGCGGATTTGTTTGATGTAACGGCTAAACATGTCGATACCATAGTCCTTACCAAACAGCTTCAGTTCAACAACCACTTTCATCAGTTTCTTAAGCGTCGCATCTTCCCGTCGGGCCAGTTCATCGTCAGCCATGGCCGCCAAAGCTGCCGCCGCCATACAGGCTTTGAAATAATCAAAATTGCGGTCGCGTAGCTTGTTCTTTTTATGATGGGCAATCAAAATATCAAAAAATCCGGCCATAGGAATTCCCCTAAATCGCTATTTCAACAATTGTTCGCGCATATTAATCTCGATTGCGTTTACCACATTTCGATCGATACCCAAATACCCACATATATCGTCAATGGCATCGACTTCCTCGACGCGTACGATTCCATCGGCTTCACTGATTGTATGGCATATCATGACGAGCAGGTGGGTAAGTTCAGCGTCATTTTGCAGCGGTTTTATGGCCTCTCTGACGGCCACGCGCCCTTGCTCGGCACTTTTCTCAATCTTGCTGACATAGTCTGTGTAAATCTCAACACCATGGCGTGGGTCAAACAGATGCAGGGAATCCAGCCTATCCATCAGGGTTTTCGCCGCCAAAACCTCCCTGCGACAGGCGATGCCGTCGGCAATGGCAACCGCCGCAGCAGCCGCCATACAGGCTTTCATGAAGAAAAAATTTTGCGCCCGAAGCTTGTTCTTCTTATGATGGTTGATCAAGATATTCAGGAAACCTGACATTGCCCTATTTTTCCCCAAGTTTGTTTGGTGCAATCGATTACCTGTAAATCATATCAATTGGGGAACCGGGTTGCTATAGGTGGTTTTATTCACATGTATCCCAAGCGCAATCGTTGCTGACCTCCCATGGCAAATTCGTCGACCACCCAAAAGGCATTGGCGCTGCATCGCGCAGGCGATTTTGATGCGGCCATAGGCGCCTATCGCAAGGCCCTGTCCAGCGAGCCGGAAAATGCCATGGCCTGGGATGGCCTGGGACTGGCCCTGCGCGGCCAAGGCGATTTAGCGGCCGCGTTGAAAGCTGGCGAAGCGGCCGTTCATCATGGCCCCGAACGGGCACAGGGCTGGAGTAACCGGGGTAATACCCACGCCGCCATGGGCGACGACAGCTCGGCGCTGGCCGACTATTGCCAGGCGATTTTACTGGCCCCCGGCTATGGCGAGGCCTGGGCCAACCGGGGCATGGCGGAAAAGCGGCTTGGCCAACGCCATGATGCGGTTGCGTCCTTTGCCAGGGCGGCAGAGCTCAGCGCTGCCAATGCGCCCGCCTTGAATCATATCGGCAATCTGTTATTCGAGCTTGAGGCTTTTGAGCCGGCGCAAAGCTGCTACCAGAAAGCGGTTGCAGCCGATTCGGATTTCGCCAATGGCTGGAACAATCTGGGCAATACCCGGATCCAATTGCTGCAGCTGGAACCGGCCATAACGGCGTTCGAACAGGCCCTGGCCTGCGCACCCGGGCATGGCGAAGCCGGCAACGGCTATGCCCAGGCCCTGTTGATGTCTGGTGACTACAGGCGCGGCTGGCCGGCCTATGAAGCGCGCTTTGAAAAACCGGGTGCACCGCCGCAAAAAACCTATGATTTTCCCAGATGGTCCGGCGAAAATCTGCAGGGGAAAACCCTTTATCTCCATGCCGAGCAGGGCCTGGGCGACACCATTCAGTTTCTTCGCTTCGCCAGCAAAATCAAACAACGGGATGCCCGGGTGATTCTTGAATGCCCGGCAAGTCTGCACAGGCTGGCAATGACCGTCGACGGAATTGACCAGGTGGTCACTTCCACCCAGGGTGTAACCGCAGATTTTCACCTGCCGCTGATGTCCGTTCCCTGTTTGCTTGGTCTTTCGTCGGATGCCGACGTGGCCGTTTCCGGACCCTACATCACAGCCAGCATATCGAAAACCGGCACCCATCCGAAAACCCGCGTCGGCCTGGTCTGGTCGGGCAATCCTGCCCATGTCAACGATCACAACCGGTCAATGGCCTTTGCCTGCCTCGGGCCACTGCTGGAACGGGTTGACGTTGAATTTGTCAGCCTGCAGACGGGGCCGGCAGGTGCACAAATGCAGCCATTCGACCCTCACCGGGTCATTGCGGACCTGGGCCGCGGGCTGGCAGATTTCACGGATACCGCCGCGGTTCTGGCGGATCTCGATTTACTGATCACCGTTGACACCTCCATCGCCCATCTGGCGGGCGCCATGGGCCGCCCCTGCTGGCTGCTGCTGCCCTATGTGCCCGACTGGCGCTGGCGGACAGATGGCGATGCCACACCCTGGTATCCGAGTCTGCGGTTGTTTCGGCAGCTTGAGCGCGGCAATTGGCCCGAGGTTATTCAACGTGTTGGCGACGCCCTGCAATCGGTCAATAAACGATCATAATAAATAAAAAAGACGGTTTCGGTTCAAGCCATTGCCGGTATACTCCCCTCATTGTAAATTTATGACAAGGTTCAGGATATGATATCTGTTAAAAAAGTTTCGCTGTCTCTGGCGGTTGCCGTGTTTTTATCAACCGGCCTCGCCGCCTGTTCGCCGGAAGTTGGCAGCAAGGAATGGTGCGAAGACATGAAAAAGAAAGACAAAGGCGACTGGAGTGCAAACGAGGCTGCGGACTTTGCGAAAAGCTGCCTGTTATAGCCAATTTCCATCGCCGCCCGCAGGCGAACGAGCAGAACCATAGAAACCGAAGATCAGGATAAAACCGTATGAAAACACGTAAACTGGGAAGCCAGGGCCTTAGTGTATCTGCCATCGGGCTGGGCTGCATGGGCATGTCGACGGCCTATGGCGAACGTGACGACCAGGAATCCATCGCCACCGTTCACCGGGCGATCGAGATCGGCATGACCTTTCTTGATACCTCCGACGCCTATGGCAATGGCGTCAATGAAGAACTGCTTGGCCGGGCACTGGCGGGCAGACGCAATTCGGTTACCCTGGCGACCAAGTTCGGCAATATTCCGGGCGGTGTCTGCGGCACGGCGGAGCACGTTGTCAATGCCTGTGAGGCAAGCCTGAAGCGGCTGAATACGGATACCATCGACCTGTTTTACCAGCACCGTGTGGATGCAGACACACCGATTGAAGAAACAGTCGGGGCCATGGCGCGGCTGGTCGAACAGGGCAAGGTCAAATATCTGGGCCTGTCGGAAGCCGGACCGGAAACCATTCGCCGGGCCCATGCGACCCATCCGATTACCGCCCTGCAGACTGAATATTCCCTGTGGAGCCGTGACGCAGAAAGCGAATTGCTGCCAATCTGCCGGGAACTCGGGATCGGTTACGTCGCCTATGCACCGCTCGGGCGCGGGTTTCTGACGGCAACCATAAAGGCGGCCACGGATATGATCGAGAAAGACCGCCGCCATGACCATCCTCGGTTCCACCCCGATAACATTGCGCAAAATCTGGCGCTGCTTCCGGCTCTGGAAGAGATCGCCGCCGAGCAGGCCGTGCAGCCGGCGCAAATCGCGATCGCCTGGGTATTGGCCCAGGGCGAAGATATCGTGCCGATTGCCGGAACCAAACGCCGCAGCTATCTGGAGCAGAACGCGGCCGCCGGCAGCATCGTTTTGACACCTGAGCAAGTGCACAGGCTGAACGACGTTTTCACTCCCGGTGTGACTGCGGGAACCCGCTATCCCGAGAAGCAAATGATGCGCCTGGGTATTTGAGGTCTGTCGGATCGATAAATTTATTTTGATGGGTTTTTTCACAAGTCTGACAGTGACAGGCGATTAATGGCCTGCCATCATAGATGCCTAGGACCCTTAAATTTATGTTCGTATAGGTTACCCCATGTTTGAAGCGCCTGTCATTGATCCGGACCTGCAACCCGACCCCAAGACTGTTGCCTTCGATCTGAACCACGCGTTGTCCTCCGTTGTTTCGGTACAATGCAAGATTCCTGAAAACGCCTTCACCGCACAAAGCCTGGGTACGGAACGGGCCGGACATGGCGTTGTGATCAATGAGCGCGGCCTCATTCTGACAATTGGCTATCTGACCGTTGAGGCCGACACCATTTGGCTGATCGACCATACCGGAGGCGCTGTTGCCGGGCACGTTGCCGCCTATGACCAGGAAACGGGGTTTGGATTGATCCAGCCCCTGGGCAAGCTCAATGCACCGGTCATGGAATTGGGAAGTTCATCGGCACTGCAAATCGGCGACGACGTGATCTTGGCCGGCCATGGCGGCAAAACCGGTGCCATAAAAGCCCGGCTCGCGGCCAAACAGGAATTTACCGGCTACTGGGAATATCTGCTGGGCGAGGCCCTGATGACCACGCCGCCGCATCCGTTTTGGGGCGGCAGCGCCCTGATCAGCCCGACCGGAAAACTCGTCGGCATCGGTTCCCTGTTCGTCCAGCAGAACGACGAACACGGGCTTCCCTTCGATGGCAATATGGTCGTGCCCATTGACCTGTTGCCGCCGATCCTCGACGACCTGCTGACCTACGGGCGGGTTAACAAAAAACCGCGGCCCTGGCTTGGTCTGTTGACTGCCGAAGTTTCTGACCACCTGGTGATCGCCAGCGTTGTCGGAAACGGACCCGGGCAAAAGGCGGGTCTTGAAATTGGTGATATTCTGCATTCCATCGACGGACGGCCACTGGATGACCTGGCAACCTTTTACCGCAATCTGTGGTCAAGTGGTGATGCTGGCGTGCCGGTCACGCTGACCATATACCGGGAAGACAAGATTTTTGAAGTCGCCGTTCGCTCCGGTGACCGCGATTCCTTCCTGGTTAAACCGAAAATGCATTAATCCCCTTGCGACCCATCGCACATGCTGGCCACCGCCTGGCCATCGACGACGGCGAGCTGCATATGTTCAGGGACGTCGTATCTGCCGCCACCAGCACGGCGATCTTCAGCCGTCTGATGGCGGAAATCGACTGGCAGCAGGAAACCCTGTTTTTGTTTGGGCGCAGCCTGGCAACGCCACGCCTGACCGCCTGGTACGGCGATGCCGCCTATACCTATTCAGGCATAGAACACCCGTCCCGCGCCTGGCTGGCGCCATTGAGCGAGTTGCGTCAGCGGGTCGAATGCCTGACCAGCGCCCGGTTCAACACGGTATTGCTGAACCTGTACCGCGACGGCAGCGACAGCATGTCATGGCATAGCGATGATGAACCGGAACTGGGCGACAACCCGGTCATTGCGTCACTGAATTTTGGCGCGACCCGGCGCTTTCGCTTTCGCAACATCAAAGACAGATCAAAAACCCTGGCCGTCGACCTGGATGATGCCAGCCTGCTGCTGATGGGTGGCCCCATCCAGCATCACTGGCAGCATGCCCTACCGAAATCGAAAAAACCCCTGGGGCCCCGGATCAACTTAACTTTCCGCCAGGTTTTGGGAAACCAGGCAGCAGAACCCGGATCCGGGGAAGACCAGATAGAATCCTGAACGGTTGAAGATACTGATTTTTGCATGCTATTGTACTATTTAGGATATTTTTACGTCACCGACTGTCCTTCTGTTTGGACAGGAGTCCCAGTTAAGAGAGATTGAAGCTGATTATGGTGGAAGACAGAATACCGATTGTGGAAGACGTGCCGGGCAATCCTGCGACCTATGGGTTGGCGCCCTGGCTTCTGATTATTGTTGACGATGACGATTCCGTTCACCAGGCAACACGTTTCGCCCTTGAGGATTTTATCTTTGAAGGCCGGCAACTCGAAATTATCAGCGTCTATTCCGCCAAGGAAGCACGCGCTTACATGACCAGGGAAGACGGCATGGCCGTCGTTCTCCTTGATGTGGTTATGGAAACCGAAACCATAGGGCTCGAACTCGTCAAATGGATACGCAGTGAACTGGAAAATACCCGTGTCCGGATTGTTCTGCGGACCGGCCAGCCGGGTTATGCACCGGAACTGCAGGTGGTGCGTGACTACGACATCAATGACTATAAGGAAAAGAGCCAGATGACGGCCGGGCGGCTGGAAGCAACCGTCTATGCCGCACTGCGCTCTTATCGCGATATTGTGCACCTTGAAGACCAGACAAAAGAACTGTCCCAGGCATTGCGGTCTGCAGAGATTGCGGATCGGGCTAAGACCGACTTTATTAAACATATGAGCCACGAATTCCGGACCCCCCTGAACGGGATTATCGGACTGTCCGAGATGATCGCCAGCGAGGCCCTGGGCCCCATAGGCAACCCGAAATATAAGGAATATGGCTGGGATATCGTCACTTCCGGGCGGCATTTGCAGACGATGGTTGAACGGATCCTCGAGTTTTCCGTCAGCAGTGACGAGTCACCTCTGACTTATGAAACCTTTGATTTGAACAGCCTGATCGCCACATTGCTGGAACGCAACGATGGGGCCAAGGGCAAGGTTTCAATCCGCTCCAGCTCAGAAACCACCACGTCAGCCAGAATCGAAAGCCTGCTGCTGAGTGCCGATTTAAAGGCTACCCAGACAATGTTGGTGAACCTGATCTCCAACGCCATTAAACACAATCCCCCCCATTGCAAAGTCCGGGTAACCGCGCGCCAATTGCAGGATCAGGGGCTCAGAGTTTCCGTCATCGATAACGGCGTTGGCATTGAGCCGGCCATATTGGATCGACTGGGTGATTATTTTAATATCGTACGCGACCCCTATGTTTCCGGCGAAGCGGGCCTTGGCCTGGGCCTGGTGGCGGTGAAGACATTGATCGAACGACATGGCGGTTCCATTGACGTCAAAAGTGAATTAGGCAAAGGAACGACCGTAAATCTGACTTTCCCAGATGGCAGTATTGTGATCGAGCCAAAGAGACCGGGAAAGCATCTAAATTAAGCAGGCTGGGTGGAGAATGCAGATGAAGGCGTGGGCAGCAGGTTATTGCGCGAAACCGGTGCGTCGCATTGCGTCTCTGTGTTTGGTCTTATTTACTTCCAGTTTGCTGCTCCTTGCCTGTGGTGACCCCGACCCCATTAAAATAGGCTTTATCGGCGGGTTAAGCGGCCGATCTGCCGATATCGGTGAAGACTCCCGCAACGCCGTGCAGCTGGCTGTTGCCAATGCCAACCGGGCCGGCGGAATTGACGGACGCATGATTGAGCTGCTGGTGCGCGACGATGCCGGGGATCCGGATATTGGCGCTGAAGCGGTGCGCGACCTTCACGCCGCTGGCGTTGCTGCGATCATCGGGCCCAATATCAGTTCCATTGGCGCCGGCATGCTGCCTGTGGTCAACGAATTGCAGGTCATTACCATATCGCCAACCGTCTCTTCTTTGGTATTGGCCGAACTTGACGACTATTTTTTCCGCATCAACTGGACGACCAGGGATAACGCCCACATTTATGCGGATCATTATTTTGAGCGCGGGATTCGGCGGGTTGCGGCTGCCATCGATAATAACAACAGGGTTTTTTCGGAAAGCTGGCTGAAGGAATTTACAGATGAATTCGAAAAACGGGGCGGTGAAGTCGTAGCCTCCGACCTGTTTGATGCGAAAGCCGAACGGGGTTATTCCGACACCGCGCAAAAGCTTGTGGACAGCAACGTTGAAGCCATACTGATCATCGCCAATAGTATTGATGTGGCACAAATGGCCCAGCAAATTCGCAAACTCGACCAGGACATACTGATGATTGCGGCCGAATGGGCGGCATCGGAACGGTTGTTGTTCCTGGGCGGCAGCGCCATTGAAGGCCTTGAAATGGTGCAGTCATATGATCGCAACGCGCAGTCGGATATCTACACGCGCTTCAAAACCGCCTACAGCAGTCAGTTTCAGCGGGAACCCGGTTACGCGGGCGTTGCCGCCCACGACGCCGCAACCGTCCTGTTTCAGGCCCTGGCCGCGCACAGCAAAGGCAAACCCCTGAAAGACGCGCTGCTGGCTCTGCAGCCGGCACAGGGTTTACAACAGCAAATCAAGTTCAACGCCTATGGCGATGCGCAACGACAGGCTTTTTTCGTCGTTATCGAAGGCGGAACATTTAAAGCCCTATGAGATTTCTGCCGGAGGTACAGCTACGCACATCTGTTATTCTGCTGCTTGCCGGGACCCTTCTCGCCACCTTCGTCATGGTTGGCTCAGGTATCCTGACCGTCATGGTCTATCATATCTCCGGCCAGAATCAGGCCCATGTCAGCAGAACCGCAACGGATATGTCGGCACGTATTGAATCGTTCCTGTCCGAGGTTGAATCCCGGGTTGTCCTGATCGCCAAGCTGTACCGGCATTTACCCGATGAGGAACTTACCGCGATTTTGGAAAGTGCCCGCATGCCGAGCCTGGATGCCATTTACAGCATCAATTCTGCGGGAAAACTGGCTGCACTGAGCATCGCCAACATGAGCGATGCACGTAGAAAAGAATTGCTTGGCATCGACCTGTCCGGCTACCGCGCCTTCCTCGGATTGGCAGAAAATCGTCAGGGATTGCAATGGAGTGACAAGCATACATCGGCCGTTACCGGTATTGTCACGGTTGGACTGGCGGTACCGATTGATGATGGCGCAAGGCTCATAATCGCCGAGTTGCCTCTCGACACGCTGCTCAAGATAAGCGACATATCGCGTGAAGCCGATAGCCTGGAATACTGGATCATCGACAGCCGGGGAGAAATTGTCGCCGACACCAACCCGACTGAATTCGGCGCAACCAATCTTTACAATCTGCCCATTGTCAGGGCCGGGTTTAGCGGCACGCCACTGCCCGAAACCATGTCCTTCGGGGGCACAACCTATCATGTCTCCGCATCCTATTCGAAAGCCCTGGGCTGGTTGATTGTGAGCCGCATCCCCGCACGCCTGCAAAACCCGCGACTGCGCGAAGTTGTCACAGTGGTGCTTGTAACCGTAATCGGCTCCATTCTGGTGGGTCTGTTCCTGGCTCCGTTGTGGGCACAGGGGATTGTTCGGCCGATCCGCGAAACCGCCTTGCGTGCACACCAGATTGCCAATGGCACGATGTTGAAGATCTGGCCAAGAGGAGGGATTGTCGAACTCAATCAGCTGTCCTCCGATCTGCAGGCCATGTCAGATGCGATTATCCACCGCGAAGAGGACTTACGCCAATTGAATGAAGATCTCGAAAACCGGGTGGTAAAGCGGACCAACGAGCTAACGCGAAGCAACCGGAAACTGGAAAAGGCGCTCAGCACCGTTGAACTGGCCAAAGACGAACTTATTCAGTCCGAGAAACTGGCGGCGCTGGGGCGTCTGGTTGCTGGCATGGCGCATGAACTCAATACCCCCGTGGGCAACGGTCGCATGGCCGTAAGCACCCTTGCCCTTAAACTCGAGCATTTCAAGACAAGCCTGGAAGACGGCTTGCGGCGCTCAGAACTGACCGCCTTCCTAAACGCCGTGGAAACAGGCAGCAAAATCGCCGAACAGAACCTGATTCGTGCCGGAGACCTGGTTCGCGGCTTCAAGGAGGTCGCTGCCGATCAGACGGCGGCACGGCGGCGCAAGTTCGACCTGAAAAAGGTCGTCGACGAGAATCTGTTAACCCTCAGCCCCATGTTGAAGCCGCTTGCGATCAAGATAGAAATTGAAATACCTGACGACCTGTTATTTGACAGCTATCCGGGAGAACTCGGCCAGGCGCTGACCAACCTGATCGTTAACGCGGCAACACATGCGTTTGACAAGCAAACCGGAACCATCACCATTTCAGCAGCCCTTTCGGGACCGGGCTATGCGATCATTCGCGTACAGGACGATGGCGTCGGCATGGCGAAGACGGTTGTCAAACGCGCCTTTGATCCTTTTTTTACAACGGCGATGGGACAAGGGGGCACCGGGCTCGGGCTGTTTATAACCTTCAATGCGATAACCAACGTGCTGGGCGGGACCATCACCCTGCACAGCGAGCCTGGTGAAGGCGCGTTGTTTACAATACGCATTCCCCTGGTCGCTACCACCGAGGTGAAACCGGCGGCCTCGCTTTAACCGGTGATCGCAGCCGTCCGCTCAGCCTATCGTCTCGTCCGGGCAAACCGCCACATATCAACAACAGCCCGCCGCTTAATCCAGATCGAGCGGAAATACCGGACGGCGGACTTTTTCATAGCTAAGTTGCTTATAATTGCGCGAGGTCAATCCGCCACCGCCATCAACAACGATAATTTCCGAGGCAATCGGGGCAAAGGCCGCCCTGAAATGGTGCGCCGATTTGACGGCAACCACGGCTTTTGTACGCGGATCCAGATTGGCGTGCTGAAAAAAGTTCAGATCATAGAGCTGAAACCGCCCACTGGTCATAAAAATATCGATACCGCCGACCCGCAACACGACCGTTGGCCCCATCTCGATGCGGGTGCCGGCCATCATCGGACCCTGCAGGCGCAAACTGCCATCGGTGACCGCCACCACATGTCCGGTCACCGGGATTGGCTCGCCATAGCGGCCATCAATTTTTCCGCCAATCGCCACAACCACATGCGCACCGAGCCCCTGTTCAATACAGGTACGGACCGCGACCGGGTCATACAGCAGGCCAAAGGCAGCGTCCTGCAGGCCGGCATCAATCATCGCCTTCAAAAGCCGCGTGCCATCCCCGTAACCACCACCGCCCGGATTATCGGCAAAATCCGCAAGCACGATCGGCGCCCGCCTTTCGCCCGCCGCTGTTACGGCGGCGATGGCCTGGTCGATGGTCTGCAGCTCAAGGGTGACCCGGTTTCGACTGCGCCATATTTCCGCGATCAACCGATCCGCCAGCTGTTTGCAGCTGTCTGATATTCCGTTACCGACGACGACCACACTGGGGCCGGTATCGGGTGTATCGGCCCACGGAAAGCCGGCCGCCACCGATGCCGCCAGCACCCCCGGCGTTGCCGCCACACCGGCCTTTGCCAGTTGCAGCACCTCCGTCATCGGGCCCGGCGACGTGGTCCGGCCATGGTCGGCCCCGTCCAGCATCTGCCCGCGCACGACAAGCGAACGGGGTTTGATTTCGCCGAGCAACGTTCGCTGCAGCAAATTGGCGGCCTGCGTGGCAACTTCATACTGATCGACGTGCGGATAGGTTCTGTAAATAACCATGATGTCTGCCAGCTCCGCCATCCGGTCGGTGATATTCGCATGCAGATCCAGGGTCACCGCAATGGGCACATCCGGGCCAATGACGGCGCGAATGCGCTGCAGCAGTTCGCCCTCACCATCGTCCGTATGGGTACAGACCATGGCCCCATGCAGGGCCAGACAAATTCCGTCGAAGGGGCCCTGATCCTTCAGACAATCAAGAATAACCGTGGTCACATGCTCAAAGGTGTCTTCGGTGACCTTGCCCGAGGGCGTGGCATTGGCGAACACCGGACTGGTCCCCTGCCAATCGTGACGCGTACAGGCATCCAGAAATCCGGCGATTTCCGATTTACCTTTGCGCATATGGGTGGCAACGTCGGCCCCATAATAGAGGGTGCGGGCCTTATAGGAATCGAGCGTTGTCGGCAGTTGGCTGAAGGTATTCGTTTCATGCATGAAACCGGCAATAAGGACGCGTTTGGTCATTGGCCTTATCTTTGCCTCGCCAGCGCATCCAGATCGGGAACCGGCCGCTGCATCGCCGGCTGGGTCGCCAAATAGGTTTCCAGTGCATAAGCCGCCTGCAACACAAACCGGTCAGAACCATTGGGGCCAACGATCTGGATACCAAAGGGCATCCCCTTGTGGTCGACACCAACCGGCAGCGAACAGATGGCGGGAAGGGCCATGGTCAGGCCATAGCTGAGCGCCAGCCAGCGCATATAGGTAGGCATTCTTTCGCCGTTGATCTCTTTGACATACCAGTCGTCATGGGGGAACGGGGTTACCGATGCGGTCGGACAGATCAGCAAATCCACCTCGTCAAACAGCTCCAGAACATTGCGGTAGATTTTTGACTGTTCGGCGTTGGCCCAGCCCACATCGCCGGCCCCATAGGCGAGCCCGCGCGTCACATTATCTATGACGTTGGGGCCCAGGATGTCGCGGTGATTTTTAACGCGATCCGCATGCGCACTGATGAAATTGACACCCCGGGTGATCTCGAAGGCTTCATGCACATCGCCCAAATCAGGGTCACGGTCCTGGGCGTCCGCAAACACGCCGCGAAACGTCGCGCATTTGTCGGCGAATACCCGGCGGATGTCGTAATCAACCGGCGCACAGCCCAAATCGGCAGATATCGCCACGCGCAGGGATCCCAGATCGATTTCTCCGGGCGGTTCCAGCAGTTCCGGATCAAAGGCCTGTGAGAACGGGTCGCCAATATCGGCGCTGGTCAGGGCCGCGATCATCAATGACACGTCGGCGACCGTGCGGCCCATGCCGCCCTGCACAGAATAGGGATTGAGGGCCACCGAGCGCTTGGGAACCGGCACCACACCCGGCGACGGGCGAAAGCCGGTTACTCCGCAAAAACCGGCGGGTGTGCGCAGGCTGCCGCCATAATCGGAGCCACTGGCCAGCGATACCATGCCGCAAGCCAGCGCCGCCGCTGAACCGCCGGACGATCCGGCCGGGGTCAGTTTCGGGTTGAAGGGATTACCCGTGGCGCCATAGACACTGTTGCGGGTATTGGCACCGGCACCGAATTCGGGGGTGTTGGTTTTGGCCACAATAATGGCCCCTTCGTCACGCAGATTGGCGACCGACAGGTCATCCTGGTCCGGCACATGATTTTCATAGATCAGCGAACCATAGGTTGTCCGCAACCCGGCCGTGGCCTCCAGGTCCTTGATGCCGACCGGAAGGCCATGCAGCAAACCCAGGTCATCGCCATCAAGCACCGCTTTTTCGGCGGCCCTGGCGGCCGTACGGGCCGCCTCAATATCCATGGCGACGACCGCATTGACGGCCCCGTTGACCGCTTCGATGCGGGCCAGCGCACTTTCCAGCAGTTCAACCGGCGAAATTTCCTTGGTACCAATTCGTCGGCGCTGCTCGACCGCATCCAAATCACATAGAGACATTTTCATTCAATCCTGTTGGTTAATCGGCAAATTTGTCGGCGTAACCTCTGGCCATTTATCAGCCCTTTGTCTTGGCCGGTGTTCCGGCCTCACCCAGATCCCACCAGATACCTGCCATAATCGCAAGCGCCTCGCGACTGACAGATTCAAGGATATGTTCATCGGGGGCATGTTGCGAGCACGACGCATAACTATGGGGAACCCAAATGGTTGGCAGGTTCAAAATTTCAGAAAAGGCATCGTTTGGCAAGGTCCCGCCTAAATTGGGCAGAACATCCACCTTTGTTTCCACCGTCCGCTCGATCCCGGCGATCACCCACTGCGCCCACGGGTGATCCGGGTCCAGCCGGGTTGCCGGCAAGGTGTCGCGCAGGGCTTCCAGTTCGATAGCCTGGTAACCCAGCTCATCCAAATGCCGGCGTAAGGCCGGGATAAACCCCTTCGGGTCCGTGGGTGGGACGTAACGGACATGACAGATGGCTTCCGCATGGGCCGGAATGGCATTGACCGGTGCTGCGGGGTTACCGGTTTTATAGGCAAGAACCTCGAAGCTGTTCCAGCCAAACACCTTCTCGCCCGCCGTCAGTCCCGGCTCCCCCCACTGCGGATTTATCTCCGGCCCGTCGTCACCGCCATCAACAACCAGATCGCTGATCGCCGCCCGCACGGAATTGGACATGGCCGTCGGCGGGCGCAGCCCATCGACCAGGATTTTACCGGAAGCGGAGACCAGGGTTGTCAGGGCATGGGCCAATACGATGCCGGGATTGGCCAGCAACCCGCCCCAGTTTCCCGAGTGGTGCGCACCGACCCGCAAGGCCAGACTCATCCTGAAATTAAAAACCCCCCGTGATCCCATAAAGATAGTCGGCCGCTCCGGCGACAGGCGGGGCCCGTCAGAGGCGATCAGGACGTCGGCTGCCAGGCGCTCGCGGTGTAACCGGCAAAATTCCCTGAGCCCCGGCGAGCCGCATTCCTCGCCGGTTTCCAGAATCAGTTTAACATTGAACCCCAACCGCCCCCGCTCGTCCAAAACCGCCTTCAGGGCGGCCAGATTAATTGTGTGCTGACCCTTGTTATCGGCGGTTCCCCGCCCGTACCAGCGCCCGGCCCGTTTGACCAGCCGCCAGGGCGACAGGCCGTCGGCCCATTGCGTGTCATAGCCACGAACCACATCGCCATGCCCGTAGGTCAAAACCGTCGGCAGCTCAGGCGCTTCCATGCGTTCTGCCAGCAGAAAAGGGCCGCCGGCGCTGACCGGATTCGGCAAAACAGCGCAGGTGAACCCCAGGCTTTGCAGACAGGGGCTCATCTCGTCGGCTAAATAGCGCTGCAGTTCGTCGCTTTGATCCGGCTCCTGGCTTTCCGAATGGATGGCGACCCGGCGTTCCAGATCAGCGAAAAACGAGCCGTCATCAAAATAGCTTTGCGCGCGCATCACAGCGTTGTCACGGCTCAACCGATATGTCCTTCAATCTGGCGGAATTCGGGCGAAAACACCTGTATCGCTTGAAATTCCCATACCCACTATGAGATATCCTGGCAATCTGAACAACGTAAACCCGTCGCCGGCAGGCCCGCGGGGACGATATTACCTATGGGAATGGGCGGGCGGATATCCTATGAGTTTTTGATGACCTTTTGTGTGCTCACCGGTTTTATTTCCCATGAAACGGCAACATTCAGCCGCCGTCCGACGACGCTTGACGATTTTAAAAATTCGATGCTTCTGTTCGGCCATGAAATTGCCACAGATACCGCCGGCATCAATGTGGAACCCGCCGGCTTCATCAAGGCAGCAGAGCTATACAACTGGCGGCTTATTCACACCGTTGCCGCCACCGCGACCCCGTCCGGACCGGTAACCGGCGAAGCCTGGACGCGCTGCGCCGACGCTATCCTGGACGCCGCCAGATCAGAGCAGCCGACCATAGACGGTGTTCTGCTCGGCCTGCATGGCGCCATGGCGACCGAGGATGATTTCGATGCGGAAGGATTGCTGCTGAGCCAGTTACGTGCCCTGCTCGGGCCCGACATACCGATTGCCGTCACCCTTGATCTGCACGCCAATGTAACCGACAGGATGGTCGCCAACGCGGATATCCTGTGCGCCTATCGGACCTATCCGCATGTCGATCAAATTGCCACCGTCCTGCGCGCTGCCGATCTGCTGGAGCGCACCCTGCAGGGCGAAATCAGCCCGTATACGCTGGTTGCCCGGCGCACCATGCTGACCGGCCTTGATCATGGCCGAACCACCACCGAAAACCCGATGACACAACTGCTGGCCGAGGCCGATGTCCTTGAGGCCCGGGATGAGAAGCTGTTGACCATCAGCCTGTGCGCCGGGTTTCGCTTGACCGACCTGGACCAGGCCGGACCCAGTGTGACCATCACCAGCGACGGCGACGACCTGGCCTATGCGGTAATGGCGGACCACTTTATGGACTATGCCTGGGCGCAGCGGCATTTTGATTCGAACCGGTATCTGAGCGTTGATGCCTGTATGGCTGAGTTGAAAACCGCATTGCCCGAAACCCGGCGGACCCTGTCCGGGCCGATCGTGATTGCCGATCATGCCGACAACCCCGGCGCCGGGGCCTATGGCGATTCGACCTTTCTGCTGAAGGGCCTGCTCGATTCGAAAATCACAAACGCGGCGTTTGCCACCATTTATGACCCCCATGCCGTGCGTCAGCTTACCGACGCCGGCACGGGTGCCGAGGTGTCCCTGTTCATCGGCGGCAAAACCGACCCGAAATTCGGCCCGCCGCTTTTTGTCAGCGGGCGCGTTGCAAACATCACCGATGGTCGCTACCAGATGCTGGGCCCCTATGCCCGTGGATCCTGGCAGAACCTGGGTCCGCTTGTCGTCCTCAACATTGCCGGCATTGATGTGCTTATCGCCAGCCATTGCGTGCAGATAACCGAGCTCGAAACCTTTACCCACGCCGGCATTGACCCCCGGGTCAGGGATGTGATTGCGCTCAAATCCATGCAGCATTTCCGCGCCGCCTTTGAGCCTATTGCCAGTCAATTGTTAATCGTTGATTGTGGTGCCCTGGCCTCGGAAGATATCTCCCGCCTGCCCTATAAAAACCTGCGCCGCCCGATTTACCCTTTGGATCTCGATTAGAATTATTTTTGGCAAAGCCCGTCGACACATCACCCCGCATTCTGTCGCCCACCGTCCGCGCCGCCCTGTGGATGATTGCCTCCTGCGGGCTGATGTCTGTATTGGCGGCGATTGCCCGCCATCTCTCGCTTTCCGGCATGCACCCCAACATGATCGCCTTTTTCCGTATGGCCCTGGCCTTGATGTGCATGCTGCCATGGGCCGCCCAGGCCGGCTGGCAGGGGGTCAAGACCGATAAATTTGGCCTCTATTGCTTCCGCGCATTGATCAGCACCTGTGCGCTGATGACATGGTTTTGGGCGATTGCCCTGATTCCGCTTGCCGAAATGACGGCTTTAAGCTTCCTGGCCCCGATATTTGCAACCATCGGCGCCGCCGTGTTTTTGAAGGAAACCGTCCGTGCCCGGCGCTGGACGGCAACCCTGATCGGATTTCTGGGCGCGCTGATCATTATCCGCCCCGGCCTTATCGAGATGTCGCTGGGCAGCTGGATCGCGCTGGCCGGTGCCGGCTTTATCGGCATCTCGATCCTCAACATCAAAACCCTGAGCCGCACGGAAAGCCCGAACAAGGTTGTTTTCTACATGAATTTGCTGATCACACCGATGGCTCTGGTGCCGGCCCTGTTTATCTGGGAAATGCCGGACCCGGCGTTATGGGGCTGGATTCTGGCCATGGGACCGGTCGCCGTGCTCGGTCATATCATGATGGTCCATGCCTATTCACTGGGTGATGCCTCGGCCATTGTCCCGTTTGATTTTTCCCGCCTGCCGTTTGCCGTACTGATCGGCTGGATGGCCTTTGGCGAAGTGGCTGATTTATGGACCTGGGTCGGGGCGGTCGTCATCTTCTCGTCAACCCTGTTCATCACCCGCCGGGAAGCGGCCCAGAAAAAGAACGACCGCAGCGTCGCCACAGAGCGAATTCCGGGAAACCAGTGAAGCCGTCGCCGTGATTTCATATCAACAGGTATAGGCAGCAGCCGTCTCACCTCAAGTCTTGTCGGAACCGCCGCAGGGTTTCATAATCCAGGCTTCAATGAAGGATCTGATTATGAATTTGCGCCTGTTCCGGGTTTTCATGGCTTTACTTGTCTGCCCGCTTTTGCTGGCAACCGGCTGTTCGACCAACCGGGCAACCGGCAACCAGAGCTTTACGGCCTTTATGTCGGAAGAGGAAGAACGCCAGGTCGGTGCCCAGGAGCATCCGAAAATCCTGCAGGAGTTCGGCAGCGAATACGGTGGCCCGCAATTGCGCGCCTATGTCTCAAATATTGGCAAGGCACTGGCCGCGGTTTCCGAAGTGCCGGGCCTTCCCTATACATTCACGGTGCTGAACGATTCCAAGGTCAATGCCTTCGCCTTGCCGGGTGGTTATGTCTATATCACCCGCGGACTACTGGCCCTGGCAGAAAATGAAGCGGAAATGGCAGGCGTATTGGCCCACGAAATCGGCCACATCACGGCTCGCCATACCGCCCAGCGTCATTCGACGGCAGCAGCGGCAAATATCGGGCTCACCATCCTCGGCGTGATCGGCAGTGCGGTCGGGGTCCCGACCGGTGTTGGCCAGGCGGTTTCGCTGGGTGCCCAGGCAGCGGTTCAGGGTTATTCGCGCGAACAGGAGCTGGAAGCCGACATGCTGGGCGTGCGCTATATGACCCGTCTCGGCTACAGCCCGGATGGCATGACCACGTTTTTCAGGAAAATGAACGCCCATTCCCTGCTCGAAGCCCGGATCGCCGGTCAGGATGGCGTCAGCCACAACATCATGTCGACCCATCCCAGAACCGAGGACCGGATCGCCCAGGCGATCAAGCTGGCGAAAACCAAAAATATCCGCAATCCACTCATTGAACGGGCCGCTTACCTCACACAAATCGATGGCCTGGTTTTTGGCGACGATGCGGCACAGGGCATCCGCAAGGGACGCCGGTTTATTCACCCGGAGCTGGGCATCGAGTTCATGGTGCCACCGGGTTTTACCATGTTCAATTCGGCAAAGGCTCTGGAAGCCGTCGGCCCGAACAAGTCAAAAATCATCTTCGATATGGCCAATCCGTAGGCCGTCCGCCAGGCTGGCGGCCTGGCTGAATACCTTAAGTTTCACTGGGGCAAGAACATCAAGCTCCAGGATGTGGAAAACCTGGATATCAACGGCATGGCTTCGGCGACGGGAACGGGTCGCCTGGACTCAAGCCTTGGCCCGCGTGATGTGCGCTTGCTGCTCATCAAGGGAAACGACAAACATATCTTCCGGATGGTTTTTGCCACCCCCCCGGAGATCACCGATCAACTGAGCATCGAGCTTAGGCGCACGACCTACAGCTTTCGCCGGTTAAGCCGGTCGGAGGCCAACGCAACGCAGCCTCTGAAAATTCGCACCGTGCAGGTGCGACCGGGTGATACCATCGCGTCACTGGCCCGCCGCCAACCCATGGAAACCTACAGCGAGGAATGGTTCCGGATTTTAAACTCACTGGAATCGGGCGACGCGTTGATTGCCGGGCAAACGGTTAAAATCATCGGCGACTGAGCAGCCACCGGCTGGACCATCTCACTTCTGCCAGCTCTTGACCGTGACAGCCCACAGCAAAAG
Source organism: Rhodospirillales bacterium (assembly GCA_013203595.1). Lineage (GTDB taxonomy): Bacteria > Pseudomonadota > Alphaproteobacteria > Rhodospirillales > Casp-alpha2 > JABMNT01. The sequence continues at coordinate 4,520 of JABMNT010000037.1, read as the reverse complement.
GCCCCGCCAATGAATGGCGGGGCCTTTTTCGATATTCGCTTGCAGCCCTGTTGATTTAGGCGGCCTGCAGCACCTGAACCATTTTGTCGGTAGCCACTTCGACATCGGTTTTGTCGACGGCAGCCAGTTCGCTGGCCAGGCGGTCGCGTGCAGCTTCATAGATTTGCCGTTCGCTGAACGACTGATCCGGTTGACCCACATTGCGGTGCAGATCGCGGACAACTTCGGCAATGGACACCGGGTTACCGGAGTTGATCTTTGCCTCATATTCCTGTGCCCGGCGGCTCCACATGGTCCGCTTGACCCGGGCCCGACCGCGCAACGTCGCCATTGCCTCGTCCATCATTTTGCGCGAGCTTAACTTGCGCAGGCCCGACGTCGCCGCTTTGTCCGTCGGCACACGCAGCGTCATCCGATCCTTGTCGAAGGTAATAACGATCAGTTCCAATGCGTGCCCGGCGATTTCCTGCTTTTCAATTGCTTCAACTTTGCCAACCCCATGGGTGGGGTAAACAACAAAGTCACCTTCTTTGAAGGGAATTTCTGCTGCCATAGTCTATCGTTCTCCGCGATTTCAATAGGGTTTTGCTCAGGCAAATCCCGCTGTTCGATCCAAATAACATCTGCCGCCGGCAGCATCCGGCGCGGCGGCAACTTTATATCAATTTAAGAAACACCATTCCTGGTCCACATATCCGTCTGCCATGCATGCCAGACACCGAAGCGCCGGACCGTCGAAAAACCGAACCTGTGGTCTGTCAACATCCAGCGCAGCCGTCATATAGCACAAATTTCAGGTAAAAAACAGCCCCGCATGAAATGCAGGGCTGCTGATGCGTAATTATTCGCCCTGGCCGGGATTCGGGCTCAGTAATTCGGCCTTATTCGGCTTGCCATCCCAGTCTGCACCGTCGGCCGGCGATTCCCCCTTGTGGGTAATATTTGGCCATTCCGCCGCATACTTGGCGTTGATCTCCAGCCATTTTTCCACACCGGGCTCGGTATCAGGCAAAATCGCTTCCGCCGGGCATTCCGGCTCACAGACACCACAATCGATACATTCATCCGGATGTATGACCAGGAAGTTTTCGCCAACATAAAAACAGTCGACGGGGCAAACCTCGACGCAGTCCTGATATTTACATTTGATACAGTTTTCAACAACGACGTAGGTCATAAAATTCTCCGTTTGAATGACTTCTTCAAAGCTACACTCCATAGCCTGTCCCGGTTTAAGCCCCTTGGACTCAGTTGTCCAGACGCTCGATTACTCTTTTCCGGGCATCGCCGGCTTCGCGGTCGGGGATGTGCAACAAGCCCGATAACCGGCGCATTAAATTGGCTTCAAAATCGTGGACCACCCCGTCCGCATAGACGACCTGCCAGAGCATTTCCAGGAGCTCGGTCCTGGCCTCAAGATCGTAGCTGGCGTTTATTTTTCGGGCAAACCCGTAATGGTCGACCGAACGGTCGACAGCCTGGCTGGCGTCGACCATTAACTTGACGACTTCACCGACATTCAAATCATAGCGCCTGGCCAGCAGGGAGGCGATTGTTTTGCGCTCATCCGCATCGAAGTCGCCATCAATACTGGCGACTTCAACCAGCAATGCGGCAGCAGCCGAATCACTTTCCGATAGGGTATGGACGTCCACTACGGATGGCACATAGGTACCGAGGACCATTTTACGAATACGATCAATCATAGACGTTCCGTACCATACCTGTTGCCACTATCGCAACCCCATGTTTTTTGCGGTTTCTCTTGATTGAAAGGAACCAGGGTCGTACCAATGGGATTATGACTGAAACGGACCCTGTCCCTGACAAACGGCTTGATTATGCGGCAACTTCACGCAACCGGGAAGTGATCCTGGATGTCCTGAAAGACGCCCTGCCCGGGCGCGGAACCGTGCTCGAAATTGCTTCCGGTTCGGGTCAGCATATCACCTATTTCGCGCCCCATTTTCCACGCCTGAACTGGCAGCCCAGTGACCCCGACCCCGCGGCCCGGGCCTCCATTGATAGCTGGCGCAAGGCGGCGGGTGTGGAAAACACAGTACGGCCGGCCATCGATCTTGATGCCAGTGTCGATATCTGGTCGGCCGCCGCGATACCGGACCTGACGGCGATTATGGCCATCAACATGATCCATATATCGCCCTGGTCGGCTTGTTTGGGGCTGCTGCGCAATGCCGGCCGGATTCTGCCGCCACAGGGTGTCTTGTATCTGTACGGTCCCTATAAAGTCGGCAATGTGCATATCGCCCAGTCAAACGCCGATTTTGATTTATCGCTGCGCGCCCAGGATCCGGAATGGGGCGTGCGCAATCTCGATGATGTGGCGGAACAGGCGCTGAAACAGAACTTTCAGCTCATGAAAACGGTGCGCATGCCGGCGAATAATTTATCAGTTATTTTTCACCGGAAAGATTAGCCCCGCCTGCCCCAGCCCGCTATTTGAAGACCACTTCGCAAATTTCGTAACCTTTGGCGCCACCCGGTGCGGCAACTTCAATGGAATCGCCTACGGATTTGCCGATCATCGCCCGCGACATCGGCGAGGTCACCGAAATTTTGCCCTGGGTGATGTCGGCTTCATAGGCACCGACGATCTGATAGGTCAGTTCCTCGTCGGTATCCTCATCGGCAATCATCACCGTCGCGCCGAAGCGAACCGTGCTACCTGTCAGCTTGGACGGGTCAATAACGTCAGCACAACTGACCACGCCTTCCAGTTCCGTGATCCGGCCTTCGACGAAACTTTGTCGTTCGCGCGCAGCGTGATATTCGGCGTTTTCGGATAAATCGCCATGTTCGCGGGCTTCGGCGATGGCGCGAATGATCGCCAGCCGCTCTTCATTTTTAAGCCGGCGCAATTCTGTTTCTAAAACCGTCAACCCCTCGCGGGTCATGGGAACTTTTTCCATGGCCGTTTCACCTTATCTTCATCGTTAACACACGTACATTCGCGTCCAATGCCCTGAGCTTGAAGGCATCGCGGAGGGACAATCTATATAGAAAAGTAAATCCGCGTATTTAGAACGCTTCCTCAAAATAGGCCTGTAGGGGCTGAACTTCAAGTCTTGCTGTGCGCAGGGTCGCCAGGGCCTCGATTGTCGCGATGGCGCCGGTCATTGTGGTGATATGCGGAACGTTATTGGTCAGCGCCGAACGGCGGATCGAATAGCTGTCAAGAATGGCCTGGGGGCCTTCCGTTGTGTTGATGACCAACTGGATTTCGCCATTGACGATGGCGTCCTCACAATGTGGACGGCCTTCCTGAACTTTGTTGACGCGCTGCACACCCAGCCCCTGGGCCGACAGATATGTCTGTGTGCCACCGGTCGCCATCAGGCTGAAACCCATTTCACCCAGGCGTTTTGCCAATTTCGCGGCATTCGGCTTATCCCGGTCCTTGACCGAAATGAACGCACAGCCCTTCAGCGGCAGTTTATTGCCGGCCCCCAGCTGAGCCTTGGCAAAGGCCCGGGCAAAATCCACATCCAGCCCCATGACTTCGCCGGTCGATTTCATCTCAGGCCCCAGGATCGTATCAACGCCGGGGAACCGGGCAAACGGGAATACAGCCTCTTTGACCGCCACATGCGCGCTTTTTGGCTGACCGTTCAGATCAAAGGATTTCAGTTTTTCGCCGGCCATTACCCGCGCGGCAATTTTGGCAACCGGAATCCCGGTCGCCTTGGCGACAAACGGCACCGTCCGGCTGGCCCGCGGGTTCACCTCAATGATGTAGATGGTCCCGTCCTTGATCGCGAACTGCACATTCATCAGGCCGACAACCTTCAGGGCCTTGGCCAGGGCAACGGTTTGCCGTTCCATATCTTTGATGATCGACGGGGCCAATGAAAATGGGGGCAGCGAACAGGCGGAATCGCCGGAATGAATACCGGCTTCCTCAATATGCTGCATGATGCCAGCCACAAACACATCGTCACCATCGGAAATCGCGTCAACATCGCATTCGATGGCGTCCTGCAGATAGCTGTCGAGCAATACCGGGCTATCGCCTGAAACCTGCACGGCTTCGGCCATATAGCGACGCAGGGCCGGGAGATCATGGACGATTTCCATGGCCCGCCCACCGAGCACGTAGGACGGGCGAATCACCAGCGGGTAGCCAATGCGCCCGGCAACCGCTTCCGCCTCTTCATTGGAACGGGCCAGGCCGTTTTCCGGCTGCAGCAGGGCCAGGTCGTGGAGAAGTTTCTGAAAGCGCTCGCGGTCCTCGGCCAGATCGATGGCATCCGGGCTGGTCCCCAGGATGGGAATGCCGGCGTTTTCCAGCGCTTCCGACAATTTCAGCGGCGTCTGCCCGCCCAGTTGCACGATACAGCCGAGAAACTCGCCCTTTGACTGTTCGACGCGCACCAGTTCGACCACATCTTCTTCCGTCAGAGGTTCGAAATACAGACGATCCGAGGTGTCATAGTCGGTCGATACGGTCTCCGGGTTGCAGTTGGCCATGATCGCCTCGATGCCGATCTCCCGGAACGCAT
>JABMNT010000036.1 GCA_013203595.1 Rhodospirillales bacterium | reverse complement strand
GTGCCGCCGGTGCCGACGGCGCAGATGAAGGCATCCACGGTGCCATCGGTCTGGCGCATGATCTCCGGGCCGGTGCCCTCGATATGGGCCTGCCGGTTGGCCGTGTTGTCCCACTGGTTGGCATACAGCACCCCGTTGGGCTCGCTGGCTTGCAGTTCTTTGGCTGTGCGTTCTGCAACATGGACATAGTTGTCCGGGTTCTTGAAGGGAACCGCCGGCACTTCCACCAGTTCGGCGCCGCATAAACGCAGCATGTCCTTTTTTTCCTGGCTTTGTGTTTCGGGGATGATGATTTTGGTGCGATAGCCAAGGGCGTTGGCGCAAAGCGCCAGACCGATACCCGTGTTACCGGCCGTACCCTCAACGATCAGTCCGCCGGGTTTCAGGGCACCGCGGGCTTCGGCGTCCCTGATCATGAACAGCGCGGCGCGGTCCTTCACCGAACTTCCCGGATTGAGAAACTCTGCCTTGCCCAGAATTTCACATCCCGTTTCCTCTGAAAGCCTGTTCAAACGGATCAGCGGCGTATTGCCGATTGTCTCAATAAAACCGCGACGGATATCCATGCGTTGCTCCTTGGGGGGCTGATTTGAAGATTGGTAGAGAACAGGTCCTGAAGATATAAGGCTGCAATCTGGCGTTCAAGCCTGCGCTGACATTTTATTTGCCATCCGATGACCATTGCCGGCGCAATCGCGGGTGATTCTGCTGAAACCAGTACATGGCGAGGAGCACGGTTGCATTGTTAAAGGTGCCATCGGCCAGCATTTTAAAGGCCTCGGCAGTGGGGGTGCGAAAAACCCGGATGTTTTCGCCCTCATGGGCGAGGCCGTGAATACCGCTGGCAGTACGGGCATCGACCCGGCCGCAATAGAGCATTTGGGTCTCGGAACTGCAGCCCGAGGTCACCAGATACTGGCTGATCAGTTCAAGTTCGTGAACCTGGCATCCCGATTCTTCCATCGCTTCGCGGCGAACCAGGTCTTCCGGTGTTTCATTCTCGTCGATCACGCCGGCAACCACTTCAATCTGCCAGGGTGAATCTTTCTCCCTGTCATACCAGGGCGATTGCAGGGCCGCATAGGCGCCGGGCCGGAACTGTTCGATGAACACCAGCTCATCGAGATCCGGATCGAACAGCAGGCAGCAGGCCGCATGACCCCGTTCAAGAACCTCGCGGCTGATGGCCTCACCCCAGCCGCCTTCAAACAATTTATGCCTGAAAATATACTGGTCGAGGCGAAAATAGCCCTGATAGAGGGTTTTTCTGGCAACCACCTCAACGTCATTCGCGTCCATAACAGATCAATCTCCTGTTTAGCTGCCCTGTTGTCCCGCACCTGACAGGGCTTGTCCAGAGGTCCATGGGAGCTGGAGATGTGTATTGACCCACCTGTGCCTGTGTTCATAATCACCATCCCATGAGCGGGCGGATGGCCCCGGTTGCAGCTCCAGGAGACAGGCAGAATACATGCGTTTAACAATTAACGGCGAAGACAAATTCTATGACGAAGCGCTGACCGTCGAGCAATTGCTGGGCCGGATTGGGCTTGATTCGAAAAAAGTGGCCGTCGAATGCAATTTGGAAATTGTCCCCAAATCCACCTATTTACAAACCCGTCTGAACGATGGCGACCGTCTGGAGATTGTGCACTTTATCGGTGGCGGCGATCAGGCAGCCAATGACGATCCGCTGGTCATCGCCGGACGCAGCTTTTCGTCGCGCCTGATTATCGGCACCGGAAAATACAAGGACTATGAGATCAACCGCCTGGCCTGCGAAGCCGCCGGTGTTGAAATGGTTACCGTTGCCGTACGCCGGGTCAACCTGACGGACCCGGACCAGCCCCTGCTGGTCGATTATGTGGACCCCAAGATATATACCTATCTGCCCAACACGGCGGGCTGTTTCACCACCGATGACGCAGTCCGCACCCTCAGGCTGGCGCGCGAGGCCGGTGGCTGGAATCTGGTCAAACTGGAAATTCTGGCTGACCAGAAAACCCTGTATCCACAAATGATTGAAACCCTGGCGGCGACCGAAGCGCTGACCAAAGAAGGCTTTCAGGTCATGGTCTATTGCTCCGATGACCCGGTTATCTGCAAGCGCCTGGAAGATGTCGGCGCGGTAGCCATCATGCCCCTGGGCGCGCCTATCGGTTCCGGCCTTGGCATCCAGAATCCGGTCAATATTCGCCTGATCGTCGAGCAGTCAAAGGTTCCGGTCATTGTTGATGCCGGTGTCGGCACAGCGTCAGATGCGGCCATTGCCATGGAGCTCGGGGTCGACGGGGTTTTGATGAATACCGCCATCGCCGAAGCCAAGGACCCCGTTAAAATGGCCAGAGCCATGAAAGCCGCGGTTGAAGCGGGTCGGCTGGCCTATCTGGCCGGGCGTATGCCGAAACGCATGTATGCAGATCCATCTTCGCCGCTGGCTGGCCTGATTTAAGCGGGGCCAATTTGCTGCAGATGTGAACTGGAGACAATATAAACAGAAGGGGTGTAATCCATGAGCAACGACAGTGCAGATATCGCCAAAGCCCTGGTGCCTTATTTCGACGGCTTTTTTGAGGGCGACGTTGAGAAGCTGAAACGCATCTTTCATCCGTCGTGTCATCTCTATTGCGCGACCCATGATCCGATGACTGATTTTGATATGGAGACGGTTTATGGCCGGGTGGCGGGGCGGACAAAACCGTCGGAACGTGGTGATCCCCGTGAAGACGGGATCATTACCATCGACCAGTCAGGACCGGAATGCGCCTTCGCCAAAATATATATTTCACTGGGAAACCAGCGATTTACCGATTATCTGACGCTGCTGAAAATCGATAACCGCTGGCAGATCATCACCAAAACGTTTACCTACGTTGCCCGGCCCGAAGTGGCCGCCCTGTAGGCTTACTTTTTGGTTGGGATCGGCTCTTCCATCAAAAACGCCGGCATGTGATCGCCCAGACCCTTGACCGGTCCGGATGAGGATTTCTGCTGTCTTTCGCGCCTGGGTTTGGCTTCTCTGGCCGGCTTCGGCTCTTTCGCCGGTTGCTGTTCCGCAGCCGGTTTTGATTCTGCCGCCGGTTTTGATTCTGCCGCCGGTTCATCAGCGACCGTTTCCTTAGCGGGTTTTCTGGAAGCCGTCGACCGCGTGCGGCTGCGTTTTGGCTTTTCTGCCGGCGCCACGGTTTCGGCGTCGTCGTCAGTGTTGTCCGGTGCCGCATTATGTGTGTCACCAAGGCTGATTTCCGGTATTTTGAAGCCGGTTGTCTGCTCGATGGCGGTCAGGTATTTGCGATCCTGAAGAGTCGCCAGGGTGTAGGCATGGCCTTTGTTGCCGGCCCGGCCGGTGCGGCCGATACGGTGCACATAGTCTTCCGGGTGGGTCGGCACGTCGAAATTAAACACATGGCTCATGGACGGAATATCGAGGCCGCGGGCGGCCACGTCGGAACAAACCAGATAGCGGAAATCACCGGATTTAAACTTGCTCAGGGTTTCCATGCGCGAGCCCTGATCCATGTCGCCATGCAGGCGGTCAGCCTGGAAACCGTGTTTGGTCAGGGATTTGGCGACCACGTCCACATCGCGTTTGCGGTTGCAGAAGATCAGGGCATTCTTGGCGTCTTCCTTGCGAATCAGCTGGCGCAGGGCGTCGCGTTTTTCCTTCTGACCGCCACCGGGGCGTTTGCCGTCCTGATGGGAGACCATCAACAGGCCCTGGGTGATGGTGTCGGCGGATTGCGACGGACGGCTGACCGTGATCTCTTTCGGGTTGCTCAGAAATTTTTCGGCCAGCAGCTTGATTTCCTTGGGCATGGTTGCCGAGAACAGCAAGGTTGTGCGCATGGGTGACAGCAGCGAGACAATTTTTTCAACATCGGGAATGAATCCCATATCGAGCATGCGGTCGGCTTC
>JABMNT010000035.1 GCA_013203595.1 Rhodospirillales bacterium | reverse complement strand
CCTTAGCGCCGCCATGTGCTGGCCGGTGGTAAAAACCAGATCAATGCCTTTATCGATCAGGACGTCCGCCAGGCCTGCATGCAGGCTGTCGGCCCCGGCTCCCAGTTCGAGCATATCTCCGAGCACGGCAATTTTACGTCCCTGATCAGGGACCGCCATCTCGCCCAACACCTCAAGCGCCGCTTTCATGGAGGCCGGACTGGCATTATAGCTTTCATCAATCAAAACGGCGCTGCCGCCTGAAATGGACAGAATATGATGGCGCCCGCGCCCTTCGATGCCTGCCATACCGGCCAGTCGCGCAGCTGCTATTTCCGGATCGGCCCCCAGTGCCTCAACCGCGCAAAGCACCCCCAGCGCGTTCTGAACCCAATGGCGGCCCGGCACTGAAATTTCAAAACTGATCTGTTTTCCCCGTAAATCCACGTTAACGCGGCTGCCGCCGGAAATGGCCTGCACATCCAGCAACCGGCAGTCTGCCCGGACTGCCGCTCCAAAAACCCGGATATCCCCTACTCCCGCTTCCGTTGCCCGTTGTGACAGACGCTCAAACATCGGATTGTCACCATTCAAGATGGCGATCCCGGCGGGCTCCAGGCCGGCAAAGATTTCCGCCTTTGCGTCCGAAATATCTTCGATCGATTTAAAAAATTCGCTATGTGCCGATTCGATGGTCGTGATCAGGGCCACATGGGGCCGGGTCATTCTGGTCAATGGCAGGATCTCACCGGCGGCACTCATCCCCAGTTCAAAAACACCGTAGGCCGCCTGCTGCGGCAGGCGCGCCAGGCTTAGCGGCAGACCATAGTGGTTGTTCAGGTTTCCGGCCGTCGCCGTTGTCTCGCCCTGCTCGCTCAATACCAGCCGCAACATTTCCTTGGTGCCGGTTTTACCGACACTGCCGGTAACAGCGATAACTTTGGCTGCGGTCCGTTGCCGTGCGGCCTGCGTCAGGCGGCCCAGGGCCTGCAGGGAATCATCGACGATCAGCAGCTTGTCAGCAAAGCGGGCGCGATCCGTTTGGCGCAAATGCGACGCCTGTACCAGGGCAGCGCTGGCCCCTGCCGAAAAGGCGCTGGCCAGGAACTGGTGTCCGTCGTGGACGGGTCCGGCAATGGCAACGAACAAATCGCCGGGCTCCAGGGTCCGGCTGTCAATGGACACACCACTGACCTGCCAGGTTGACGGCGTTATTCCGCCGGTCGCCTGCATGGCCGCGTCTGATGTCCAAAGGGGTGTGTGGTTGCTGTTCATGCGGCAAGCCCCGCCAGGATTTCTCTGGCAACGTCTCGGTCATCGAAGGGCAGGACGTGATTGCCGACAATCTGCCCGGATTCGTGACCCTTGCCAGCGATTACCAGAACATCGCCACTGGCCAGATCTCTTATTGCCGTGGCAATCGCCTCGTAGCGGTCGGCAACTTCGGTCGCACCCGGGCAGCCAACCCGGGCCTGCGCACGAATGGCAGCCGGGTCTTCGTTGCGTGGATTGTCATCGGTCAGAATGACCAGATCCGCCAGACGCGCAGCAACGGCTCCCATCTCCGGCCGCTTGCCCGAATCCCGGTCACCGCCGCAGCCGAAGATCACATGCAGGCGATTTTCCGTATGTGGCCTGAGCGCAGCGAGGACATGCTCCAGGGCATCAGGTGTATGTGCGTAGTCCACATAGACCGCGGCCCCGTCGGCACTCTCGCCAACCCGTTCCAGGCGGCCCGCAATTCCCTTTAACTGCGCCAACTGCTGAACCGCAAGGTCGACATTTTCGCCAAGCGTAACGGCCAGCCCCAGGGCACAAAGCGCATTTGCCGCCTGAAAGGCGCCGACCAGCGGCAGCTTAATGTCAAAGACGGTGCCAAACACCCGAACCGAAGCCTGTTGCCCATCCTGGGTAGGCTGAAGTTCCAGTAACTTGACATCATTGCCGCGCTTGCCGTAGGTCACCAACTGCAGTCTCCGGCGCTGGCTGGCACTCAGAAAAGCGTCCGCATAGATATCGTCGGCATTGATCACCGCCGACCCACCGTCAACGACAAGTTCCGAAAACAGGCGTAATTTTGCCGCCAGATAGGCCTCAACTGTGCCATGGTAATCAAGATGGTCACGCGACAGATTGGTAAAGGCAGCGGCTGATATTTTAATGCCATCCAGGCGAAACTGATCCAGTCCGTGACTGGATGCTTCCATGGCCAGATGATCAACCCCGACAGAACTCAGCTCGGCCAGACTGCGATGTAAATCGACCGGATCGGGTGTCGTCAGGTTGAATACGGATTTAAGTTCAGGGCAGGCGTTCTCATCGAAGCCGCCCAGTTCAACACCCAGGGTGCCGGCGCTTGCCGACTTGTGCCCCAGGCCGGCCAGGATCTGGCGGACAAAGCCGGCAACCGAGGTTTTGCCATTGGTGCCGGTAATTGCCGTCACCGAGACTGGTTGCCTGGCAAAAAACCGGGCCGCGGCCAGGGCATACCGGCGCCGCGGATTGGGGTCGGTAATCAACGGGATACCGGCCGTGGAGGTGACCGGATCGGTCCCTTCCGGCGCCAACACCGCAGCGGCACCGCGGGCAAGGGCTTCGCCGATAAAATGACGGCCATCGACGCGCGCACCTGGCAAGGCGGCAAACAGAAAACCGGGCTCCACCCGCCGCGAGTCGCAGGTCAGCCCGACAATATCCATGTCCTTTATACCAGCCAGGGTCGTCACGAGAGGATTCGCTCCCTTCCATAGTTCATTGAGGCGCAAGATCCCGCCCCAGCGCGGTGCGCATTTGTCTTGTAAATTCATCATCAGGATCGTTGGCCGGAGCCGGTTTCCGCCAGCTCGCCGCCTTGAAAAACGGGTCTGGCTTTTTAATGGCTTTGGCCTCGCGGACCTTTGCTTTCGGTTTACCGATAACCGGCGTTTCAAAGACCACCTGCAGGTCCGGGGCAATCCCAACGAGCGGACCCATGCGGCTGACGATCCGGCCAACAGCAGGTGCGGCCACCCACCCCCCGGTGGCATAGTTGAAGGTCTTTTTGGTCCCATGCGGCTCGTCAATAACCACCAGGACCGAATACCTGGGATTATTCATGGGAAAGGCGCCGGCAAAGGAAGCGATCCGTGACGAGTTTGCGTAGCCGCGGCCCTGCAATTTATCTGCTGTACCGGTTTTTCCACCGATCAGGTAACCGGGAATTTCGGCTTTACGGCCGGTTCCGGCGGTGACGACCAGGCGCATCAGGCGGCGCATCTGCAACGACGTTTCTGCGGATATCACCCGCCGTTCCACTACTGTACCGCCCGCCGCTTTTATGATGGTTGCCGGCCTGTACAGGCCACCGTTAACCAGTGCCGAAATGCCACTGGCCAGTTGCACGGGGCTGACGGCAATTCCGTGACCGTAGGCAATGGTCATGGTGTTGATCGGGCGCCAGGGAGATGGCAGCAACGGCCTGGCGATTTCCGGTAATTCAATATCCGGGGCATCCAATAATCCGAACCCGCGCAAATAGTCCTGCTGTCCTTTCGTGCCAACGTCGACAGCCATTTTGGCGGCACCGATGTTAGACGAATGCAGGATGATTTCCGGCACGGAAAGCCAGCGATTTTCGGCGTGATAATCCGAGATCTGAAAACGCGCAATGCGAATGGGATTACGGGCATCGTAGCTGCTTGTCATCGATACCGTACCCGAGTCCAGGGCCATGGCAGCGGTGAACAGCTTGAAGGTCGAGCCCATTTCATAAACGCCTTTTGCGGCGCGGTTAAAGGCCGTATCACCGACTATATTGTTGGGTGAATTGGGATCAAAATCAGGAAGCGATGCCATTGCAATGACTTCGCCCGTGGTCACATCCATGACAATTCCCGCACCGCCAATGGCCGTAAATTCAGAGATCGTATTTTTCAGCTCTTCCTGCAATATCGCCTGGATACGCAAATCCAGCGATAATTCAATGGCCCCCGAACCGAGACGGAGTTGTTGATCGAACTGCTTCTCAATGCCGGCGACACCCAGACCATCGACATTTGTCAGCCCCAGAACATGGGCCGCCATTTGACCATGCGGGTAAACCCGGCGTTCGCCCTCCTGAAAGGCGATGCCGGGAAGCCCCAATCGGTTGATCTGGAAATGCTGCTGCGGCGTCAGGTTTCGCGCCAGCCAGACGAACCGGCCCTTCATTTGCATTTTCCTGGTCAGCTCGACCGGATCCAGTTCGGGCATCACCCGGGAAATTCTGAGGGCTGCCTCTTGCGGGTCCTGGATCCGTTTCGGATCGGCATAAAGCGACGCAGTCGGCAGGCTGGTTGCCATCAACAGGCCATTGCGGTCGGTGATATCGCCGCGCCCGATGACATTATCTGAAGCCGGTTCATTTGTCGCCGTGCGCGGCTCGCTGCCCCCGTTGAGCACCGTCAGGTCAACCAATCGCGAGGCAATGGCGACAAAAGCCAGAGTGATAACAACACCGGCCACCAGCAATCGATTGCGGCCGGTTTCCAGTGCCTGCTTACGAACACCGTCCATCTGGCGTCGATCTTCTGTCGACGAAATCAGGGGAGTCATTGTGAAATATCCTTCTTCAAAGCATTTTCGGTCTTCTGACCCAAAGCTGCATTGTCTTCCATATCCGCGTCCACCCGCAGGGGCAGTTGTTCCAGCAGTTCGGCCGCGGACGTAAACTGGGCGTTATCCAGGGGCCCCAGATCGAGATATCGGGCTGCCAGATGCCGCAACCGGTTTGGCTCATTCAAATGGCTCCATTCGGCATTCAGCACATGGACAGCCTGATTGTTGTCGGCAATTTCCCGGTTGATTTGTGTCAGTTTGTCTTCCAGGTCCTGGACCTGGTATTTGACAACGAACAAAGCCAGTCCCGTGGACAGCGCCAGCACTGTGGTCAACAACGTGGAGCGTCTGATCATATCCGATGCCTCCTCATGCCATGACCTGGGCGGGTGCCGCTGTGCGCTCGGCAACACGCAGGCGCGCCGAACGGGCCCGCGGGTTGACGGCGACTTCCTGGGGCGACGCCTTTTGACCCGACTTGCGGGTGACCTTGAAGGTCGGCACGCGAACCTCGCCCGTATCGGGCAAATGGCGCGACGGCCGGGGAGAATCACCGCTGCGGGTGCGCAGGAACGTCTTGACCCGCCGGTCTTCCAGGGAATGGAAGGAAACCACAGCCAGCCGTCCACCCGGCACCAACAGCCGTTCCGCCGCACCAAGCCCGCGATCCAGTTCACCCAATTCATCATTTACGTAGATGCGCAGGGCCTGGAATGTCCGTGTTGCCGGATCGATACCGTCCTTGGATTTGGAAACGACACTGCGGATCAGCGATGCCAGTTGACCGGTACCGGTGATCGGCTTGGATTTACGAAACTCGACAATCGCATGGGCGATGCGCCGCGAGGCACGCTCTTCCCCATACATATAGATGATGTTGGCGATCTCTTCTTCGGCAAAACTGTTAACCACATCAGCCGCCGTCTGTTCCGAGGAACCCATGCGCATATCCAGCGGTCCGTCGCCACGAAACGAAAAGCCACGGCCAGGATCGTCAATTTGCATGGAAGAAACGCCCAGGTCCAGGGTGATCCCATCAATGGCCTTGACGCCGACGTCGGCCAACAAGGCCTCCATATCCCCATAACAACCGCTCAGAACGGTGATCTGGCCGGGATAGATCTGGCTCAGTTTTTCACCAAAGGTCTGCGCAAGCGGGTCACGGTCAATGCCCCAGACGGTGCATTTAGCCTGCTTTAACAAGGCCGCCGAATAACCGCCGGCACCGAAGGTGCCATCCACATAGGTACCACCGGATTTGGGGGCAAGGCCCTGGACAACTTCATCAGCCATTACCGACAGGTGTGAACCGGGCTCGGTCATGCGCCGTCCTCCACGCCGTCTTCGGACTTCGCCAGTTTCAGGGTGGCACCCCGCGATTTGGCCCGCTCGAAGGCCATCGCGCTAAACCCTTCAAAGGCTGCCGGCTGCCAGATCTGAAACCGCGGTCCCTGTCCGACAAAAAGCACCTCGCCCTTGATGTCGGCATAGTCCACCAGATCGGCGGGCAAAACGATTCGCCCCTCCGGATCGAAAGCCAGTTCATGGGTGTTGGCCAGGATAACGGATGCCAGATCATCCTGGTCTTCGGAGAACAGGTCGAGATCATCAAGACTTCGGCTCAGGCGGTTCATGAATTGCTGATCGCAGGCCTCAAGCGCCTGCTGTTTGAATCTGGGGTATATGTAAAGACTGGATAAACCGCGGGCCTGCAAGGTCGCACGAAAGGGTTTAGGGACAGAAACCCGCCCTTTTTTATCAATCTTGTTGACGTGTTTGCCAACAAACAATGCCATTACGGGCCCCACCAATTAAACGCGTTTTTGCCGGAAATTCCGACAGACGAGCCGGATCCTTCCGGCTCATGAGAAGCGACTTTCTGTAACTTCCTTCGATATACAACTGCCAAAACCGGTTGGTTTTCTGGCAGCCTTCCCATTTATTACATATTGGGTAATAATGGGATATCATGGGAAACTATGGGCGTCAATGGGGTAAGTTTGGCATAACTGGGATTAACAAAGGGTTTCCAGCCGCTAACCACCTCCCGCCAACATGCCCAATTAAGATTCAGAATTCGTTAAAGATGTGGCTGTAGAGTGATTATTTTAAGGCAAATCCATGAGCTTCGAGGAAACCGACCTCTATCCGCCGGTAAAAGCCTATCTGGAGGCTGCCGGCTATACGGTTAAGGCCGAAGTCAACACATGCGATGTCGTTGGCAAAGGCCCGGATGGATCGCTGGTTATTGTCGAGTTGAAAAAAGGCTTCAATCTGGATCTGCTAATTCAGGGTGTTGAACGGCTGAGCCTGGCCGACGATGTCTATATTGCCGCCGGATTTACCGGACCGATTGGTAAGGGTGCCGTCTGGAACAAACGCCGCCGCGGGATTCTGAAGCTGTGCCGTCGCCTGGGTCTGGGCCTGATGATGGTGCGTCTGCATGCCAAAAAGGACGCCACCGTCAATGTCCTGCTGGACCCGGCCGCCTACAGTCCGCGCAAAAATGCCAGCAAAGTCACCCGCCTTAAAAAGGAATTCGAAACCCGGGTCGGTGACCCCAATGCCGGCGGAGCGACGCGCACCAAAATCATGACCGCCTATCGCCAGGCAGCCATCCGCTGTGCCGAACTGCTCTTGAATTCCGGGCCCATGCGCATCAGGGATATCCGCGACCAGGCCCGGGTGGAAAAAGCCGCAACCCTGCTCCGTAACAACCATTATGGCTGGTTCGAGAAAATAGAGCGCGGCGTTTATTGCCTGACTGACCAGGGGAAAAACGAATTGGCCATAAATCGGGAAGAGTCCGATTCAATTTAATTTTTCAGCGGCATCTGATACGGTGATCAGACGCGGCGCAAATAAAACGATAAACAAATTCTTTTCAGTAAACGATTTGGTGCACAGGTATGCATGACCCAATCAAAGATCTTGCCGCCATCAGGCAGTTAAAACCACCGCCACGAAACGGCGGTCTTGTACAGGGCCTGATCGCAGCGGTTCCCACCTGGCTTGTGGCAGGGAGCCTGCTGTTTCCAATGGATCTGTACGGAGCATCCATCCAACTGAAATTTTTTGCCGTGGTTGCTGTCGGAATATTTGCCGGATTCTGCTTTATTAAAATCATCGGCGGAAGTTCAGCATCCCAAAAAGCCCGACACGATAGCGAATTACGAAACACTCTGAAGTCTGAACGGGAAAAACAGCTTCGGGAGTACCGGAGAAAAAACAGCAGATACGAATAAGCGCTGGAGACTCAGACGCCAAAATGGGGAACCAGGGCGTTTCATGTTAATACGAAAACAGCGGAGATGTTCGAGCGCCTGCATGGGCATTTTAGCAGCAGCGGATTTGTCGAACTGACCATGCGAATCGCCCGGGTCATAACGGCTTCTGCCTTCGAAACGAGGGCCGAGGCCGATTGACGGCGCCGTTCAAATTCTTCCTTTGTACTGCATATCCGTACCCAGAATATGCCTTCCCAGCCAGTCACGCAGGTATTCGTTGGCCGCTTCAAGAAGGATAAAGCGGGCTTCCGGCAAATTGATCGTCGCCTGCAGGGTCGTCAGCCATTCGACGAACATCCGGTGGGTCTCCTTATGTTCGACCAGACCCTCAATTTCGGCGGCTTCCATAAGTGCCTCTTCCCGGTCGAAATGATATTTCGCATAGCTTTTCAGATCGTTGAGGAGCCATACCGGATCCTGACCGTCACTCATGGAGTCGCTGACCCGGTTGATAATGGAGACCAGCCGCTTATGGTCATCATCCAGTGAATCATTTCCGACACTCCAACTCTCCTGCCATACTACCGGATCCATGACACAATACCCCTTTTCATCCACGTTCACCAAAAAGCATAACGCCAAAACCATTTGCTTTCATTGACATGGGTCAAGCCCGGGGCCGACCGGGAAACACGGGCCTGGAGGGCGTTTGCTTACATGTCAGCGACGCACAATCAGCGAAACCGCCGTAAAATCCAGTCAGCGGCGGCCAACAGGCCGATCCCGGAGCGGATCTCGAATTCTTCGTAGTGAAAACGCGATTTTTTCAATCCACTTGCGACCAGATCGGCAAACAGCTGTTTGCGCAGGGCGACCGGCCCACAATAACTGACACTGACGGCGCTCATTTGCGACCCATGATCCTGCACAAGTTGGGCGGCAGTCAGTCGCCCCTGTGTCGTTGAATTGTGAACCGTCAGGCGAAAGTCCGGCACGGCACCAGCAATGGCGGCCAGTTCGCCCAGGAACGGCGCCCCTTCCACCGATCGCACGACATAATAGAGATGGATAGGCCCGCTATTGGGTGCATCCAGGCCGCGCGCCCAGGCCATAAACGGGGTAATACCGATGCCGGCGGCAATCCAGACCTGCGGCCCGTTGCCCTTTGGCATGCGAAATCGCCCGAAGGCGCCAAACACCCGGACTTTGGTTCCCTCCCTGACGCCAGCCACTAATTCATCCGTATAACCGCCCAGCGCCTTGACGCAGATCCGCAGTTCCCGCCCGTCCTCAGGGCCGGCGGAAATGGTGAACGGATGAACTTCGCTGAGGCCCGGCAGATCAAACCCGAAAAAAGCAAACTGCCCGGGGCGATGGCGGATGCCTGTATTCAGGGGCTGCATGATAATTTCACAAGCCCCCGCGTAAGCATCAAGCCCTGCAACCCGATACCGGGCAGGTCCCGGCAGGCGGGCATAGAGCAGGACCATATACAGATAGCTGACCAGACCGAGCAGACCGAAGCCCAGAATATAGAGACCGAGCGGAGAGAGAGTGTCGAACGGTTTTTGAACAAACAGGTAGTGGAAAACCCCCAGGGCAAAGAACACGCCGATATAGCGGTGTGACCAGCGCCAGTAGGGGTAGGGAATAAATAGTGTCACCGAAATCAACGCCAATATCAGCAGGCCATAAAATGCCACTTCCCCCACATCTTTGGCGGTATCCATCAGTCCGGTTGCACGCCCCAGACTGTCGATATCCGCATTAATAACATCATGCAGCCCGAGACAAACCAGGGCAAAAACAGCCAGCCATTTGTGCAGGACATAGATCCGGTCAAGACCGCCAAACAACACCTCGGTACCGGGCACGCGGGCAGCCAGAAACTGTCCGATACCCAGGGCAACGACGGCCAGGGCGGCCAGGTACTGACTGACAATTGCGCCAAAGGGAAAATCGCCAGACAGACTGAAAAACCAGGGGACGGGGACGGCGAATGCCAAACAGACAAGCAACAGACCGGAAATGCGCATGGGTAAACTCAATACAGGTGAAGATGTCAGCCTATCGCCACAGCAGGCCGGTTGCCAGTGCCGTTTTCACTCGATCCGGACACCGGTTCAGTCAAGGGGATCAAAACGGAAGACCCTCTTTGCGCTTTCGTAAATGATAAGTGAGTGCCAAGCGGATACAGTGATCAACGACGCCCGCGTCCGGCGCCTGTTCAGGATCGAAGACAATGCATCTTTTGCCATCAAATGTGAGACAATTGCCATAAAGTTCCCGGTAATCGGCGATCAGACGGGTCTGACAGTGAACAAACAGGCCGTAGCACCCGGCAGCCGATTTGACCGGGCCAATTCGCAATGTGGTGCCGCTTCTGGTTTGTGGCGTCAAGTAGCCGGGCTGCCCCCACTTCAGGGTTTCCAGCAAGGGGCCAATAGACGGGTCGGAGGCGGCCACCTCAAAAATGCGCTGGCGCAATTCCATCAGGCGGCTTTTTAAAGGCTGTGGAAAGGCCTCAAACACGGTTTGCACCTCCGCAGACGGGAACGGCGCAATCGGCATTTACAGGCTCGAGCGCAGCGACAATCGGGTTCTCAAAAACCGCAGGGCCTTTTGCGCGACCCGCGGCGTGATCCGGTTGTAAATACCCAGAATGTCTTCGGTTTCCTCGGGACTGCGAACACCATCAAAATCAACAGTAAACAGGAACTCACCGAAAACATCATAATTGATATCCAGAGCCTTGCAGATTATCGCCAGTTTTTCAGCGGTCGGGTCGAAGACCGCCTGGCGGGCCGTCTCCGTTTCGATTTTCGCCAACCGCGCCAGACCGGCAACAAATTCCGGCAGTTTGTCCTGGCGGATTAATTCCAGCAGCAGACTGTCGTTCAGTTGTCCCAGTTTTTCCTTGCGGGTTACAAAGTTTTCAGCCGGATCCAGAGGTCGTTTGCTTTTTTGTTCCTCGAACCAGGTTTCGGCTTCGGCCATCAGGGCATCGATCTGCGTCTTGTCCAGTTCGTCGCCGACACCCAGAATTTGCTCGCGCATGGCCCAGGACACCCGCCAGAACATATCCTGCGATAAATCATCGGGCATGTCGCCACGGGCCAGCAGTTTGCCGTTCAGTTCATCATTATTCCTGGCACGTTCGACAATCGTATCCATGCCATTTTCCGAAAACCGGGCACCGCGGTTATCCGCCAGGTTACCCAATACCGTATCGTCGCCTTTCTTCACCAGCGCATCGGTAACCACTTCGGTTACGACGGCCCGTTTCGAGATGGCCTGCAAATATTCCTGACTGTGTTTTTCGACAATCCTGACGAGATCATCGTCTTTCAAAACATTGCTGTTGGTTAAAACCGGCAGAGCCACTTCAATCTCGTCATTGGCCAGGGCAACGACCAGGTTGTGCGGCGCGTTGCCGACCGTCGAGATGGTTTCCGACAGGTGGCGGCGAACCATGGATTCAACCTGGACGACGATGCCGCCCATGATATCGCCGAAGTAGGCGATTTCCTTTTCGGTCAGGGCATCGGGCGATTGCATGAACAAATCGGTCACTTCGTGCAACAGCTGCTGGCGGCTTTCATCCGAATTTTCACGGGTCAGTCGCGCCAGACTGTTTAAGTGAGCCAGTTTATCAGACACCGTGTTGTCCCTTGTTAAACCTGAGCAAGCCGCCAACATGACGTCATCTGATCGGGCTCCTATAGCTTGTTGCGTTCCACAGCCTGAATACTACGCGACTTTGAGAGGTGAATCCATAACCGGGACCCGATTAAACCCAGTTCATGAATACAAGGGATCCATACCCATTCATGGTCGCTATTGAACAGGCCCCGCCGGCGGTGCCCCGCAACGCCCGCAAAGGCGGTGAAGTGAAAAGTGTCAGACGGTCTGTAAGCCGGGTTCTGTCCACGCAGCTTCAAGACTTTCATCTCAAATACCGCGATAGATGGCCATTCATCTGGGACGTTCGTTACCGAACGCCTCGCGCAACCGACCCGGACGACGACGCGAAAACACGCCTGCGGCCCGAAGCCGCCGGTCGTCCCTATTTGGTTTTGCTCCCGGTGGG
>JABMNT010000034.1 GCA_013203595.1 Rhodospirillales bacterium | reverse complement strand
CTCTTCTCATCCAGATTGTCGCGCTACATTACACACGATTTTTCCCGAGAATGATTGAAGGCTTGTTAATGGAAAATGGCTGGGGAACCAACAGAGATATTGCCAATGCAATTGAGTTATACCAACAAGAGGCGCTAAAGGGGTCCCCCGGCTCAATGGGATCAATCGGTTGGTTATTAGAACAAGAACCAAAAAGCAGAAAAAGCCTGAGCTTAGTAACGAGCTATTTTGATCGTGAAGCGATGATACAGCCAGACGAATGGTCACCGATGATTGGCTACATTTATTTGATGAATGACAGAATTGACCACGCAGCAGTGTATTATTGCCTTTTCGCAAGAAAATCGCCTACCCGCAGTTCTGATTTATTTAAGAGCCTCAAAATTAGGAAGCCTAAGTTAGTAATTGACCTTATGAAGCACGTGAGAAGTAAAAATGTCACACACGCATGCAATGGCGTCGATCTTTTCTCGACGCTTAACTAAACGGGAATCTTACGGTGATGTCCCCTTCTGGCCCTTCTCAGCACCATACCACCCTTACGGATTCCGTCTATAGATCAAGGATAGAGCGGACACCTGGGGGTCACAAACGTAAATCTTGAAATTTTTGACCACTGAGGTACTGATAACGGACGGGTTTCTGAGACCAGCGGATCGGCGCCAGGTGACCCTGAGCGGTCATTACCGATTTGAGCTCTGATGCCTAAAATTCTATCGATTTATCGTCTGCGGCTGGCCATAAAATCACTATCAAAGCCGGAATATGCGGAGCGTCTAAGAAATTAGGGACGATTCAGTTGGGAGCTTTTTCACCACTTCCGATTCCATTCTAATACGAGAATTTTTGCTCTACCAATTTCAAGGCGTGACATATTTTCTTCGATTGTTTCCCGCGCAACTCTGGCGGCATTTAATCCCCCAGATTCGGCGACAGAAAACCACGCATGGGCTTTTATTAGACTCTTTTTAACTCCGAACCCCTCGTAGAAAGCTAGGCCCGCGGCATACTGAGCTTTTATAAACCCTTGCATAGCAGCAAGCTTTATCATCTCAAGTCCGGCCTTCTCATCTTTAGGAGTTCCTTTTCCATTTCCATACAGGATGCCAAGACGGTACTGCGCCTCGGCTAACCCTTGTTCGGAAGAAAGTTCA
Source organism: Rhodospirillales bacterium (assembly GCA_013203595.1). GTDB lineage: Bacteria > Pseudomonadota > Alphaproteobacteria > Rhodospirillales > Casp-alpha2 > JABMNT01. The sequence goes on along the minus strand of JABMNT010000034.1, from coordinate 11,831 downwards.
TACCATTTGAATGCGGTCAGATAGTCTTGTTTTACTCCTGCACCGTTTTCATACAACATTCCAAGCTTCAGTTGCGCGTCGGGATTACCCGCTTCAGCTAATGGCTCCCACTCTTTGTGCGCCGTTGCGTAGTCTCCATGAAGGGCCGCCTCATTCCCCTTTTGAAAATCGGCACTAATGCAAACCCCTGGCGCACATAGGATAGCTATTATAATTATAAACATGTTGCTCTGTTTCTTCAGAAACAACAGGGCATCACAAAATATATCTGTCATTTACTCCGTCCGATCTCAACAGCCCGCATCCCCGTCCCGTCCTCCTTCGGCACCAGCGTTCTAACCTTGTTCGGCTGTAAGCTTGAACCACTTGACACTGGTCTGATGTGATAGAGTGACGCCAAGTCCATCGGCATATATCTCTCCCAGGTTTTCTTGAGTCTTGTCATGTCCTTGTTGCAACCGTCCGGACGGTTACCTTCTCAGCACCATACTGCTCTCACGAATTCCCTCTACACACCAAGGGTAGAGCAGGCATCTGGGGATCACAAACGTAAATCTTGAAATTATTGGCTCCAGATATACAGATATCGGACGCTATTCGACGTCCTGCGGATCGGCGGCAGATGACCCATAGGAGCCACTGACGATCATAAGGTTAATCGTATTGATGAAATGCAACCGTGGCATTAAGCTCAAGTCTGAGCGTAATGTGATTCTATCAAACCGTCGAGAGGTAGCTCAGCGTACGCTCATCATAAGACTAGCAAAATTTCTCTTAAGGTAAGCTTTAATGACAGCTGAAGACAATAAGATTTTGATTCAAAATAGAGTGATTTATGGCTCTGATGATGTCGGCGATAGTTTGATAACATTTCTAATAGTGTCCGTGGCGGTAATTTCTTTCGGTTCTATTTATTTGTATTTTCTCGATTTTATCAAATCTGAGTTTGAGACAGCACATCATGCCTTACTGGGAATAATTGACTATGCGTGTGAATTTCGGAAAGAAATTTATCAGAAAAATTTCGATATTGAGGAAGATAAAATTTGCGGCAGTGCTTTTACGGAAATATTGGGTTTTTTGATCGCATTTTTCACATCCGTAGTCGATCATTTTAGATGCAAATCTAATATTGTTTATAAATATATAAAAATTAAAGATGTTAGAGAAATACAATGTAAATACTATCACATTACAAAATTTCAATTGATTCTAGTGATTTTATTATGGTCATTGTTGGTTTTTATTTCAGGAATTTTTAATTTCATATCGTATGTATTTTTAATTTTATTTCTTGTCGCTTTTATTTTGTCAATCAAAATAAAAAATAAAAACATAAGTGAAATTAAAATAAATTTAAGTAATAATTTTATTTATTATGCAACCCCCTTTGATTTGACTTCATTGTTAATATTAATAATGTTTATATTTAAAATAATATTAGATATTATGTATTTTGGTTCAATAAATATTTCAAAATTTATTAGAGTTATTGATTTTGAAAATAATGATCAATTCTTTTTGTTTATTATGTCTTATTCATTATTTTATTTCGTGAAATGGTCTGTTTTTCTTCTAATTAGATTGATTCAGGCGTTCAGACTAAATCCAATTTAAACCTGTAAAGGAGGTGATCGTCCGGCGAACTACCTCCCGACGGCAAGGCAATATAATCGGACACAGAACCGCAGTTCTACGGAAGAAATGGAAAGTGTAGGGGGCCGGACGGAAACTGTAGAAGAAAGGCCCCTTAAGTACTTTCTCCTTTCTGTAAAAGAAGATGCATGCGCCAAAATTCAATATAATTTGGCAATTAGTGGCTCCTTGTGGCCCTTCTCAGCACCATACCACCCTAACAGATTCCGTCCATAGACCAAGGATACAGCGGACATTTGGGGGATCACAAACGTAATTCTTGAAATTATTGTCCACTGAGGTACTGATAACGGACGGGTTTCTGCGGCCAGCGGACCGGCGCCAGGTGACCCAAGGGAGCCATTTTTGAATTTTTTCCTTCCTTTTGTTGGAAAGGCTTATTGAGCATTTATTATGGGTTGCCTGAATTCAATTTTCAGTAACCCACTTTTAAAGGCATGGTAGAAACGTATTATGAAACACTATTTCAATAAACTACGTTTTCATAAGGTCAATCTGGCCATTAGTTTACTGATTGTCCTGACAGGTCTAGTTCTGGTTGTCATGGATCCACCTCCAGTGCAATTGATACGATTAGGATATTTTGATCAACTGCAAGTTCTCAAGCCGCGAATACGGTTGTCACCCGAGGCGTCTCCTGTTGTTGTCGTTAATATTGACGAAGAAAGCATGGACGCCCATGGCAAATGGCCGTGGGATCGGCGGCAATGGGCAAAAGTGGTCAAGAACCTTTATGAAGCAGGTGCAGCCGCGATCGTATTTGATATAGTTTTTGCTGAGGAAGGACGGACTGGCGGCGACCCGGACTTGGTTGCAGCCATCAAAAATGGGCGTGTCGTTTTAGCCATGGGTCAATATTGGAGAAATGCGGATGTCCCAGAACGTCAACCTTTAAAAAAAATGATCGCCATAAAAAAGTTGCGAGAAAATGCGGTTGATGCCCAGCAATATCTTCCAGAAATAGACTTTGTCCTCCGTAACACCCCCGCGATAGAGAAAGCCGCAGCCGGTCACGGTATTTATTCAAGCACTTTTGATTTGGATGGTAAAATGCGTGTGTTTCCAACGATATTAACTCATGAGGGGGTAATGTACCCAAGTCTTTCGCTAGAAGCCGTTCGAGTTGCAACACAAAAACAGTTCATTGTCGCAGGCGTAAATCAGGCTGGTGTTCGGGGTGTTATATTAGTTGATGGCATTCGCGTGCCGACAAACGCCCATGGTGAAATTAGGCTACATTATGCTCATGTGGCCGCAACATCATATATTCCAGCCAAAAATGTTGTTTCAGGGAATTTTGATCCACAGAAATTTAAAGGAAAGATAGCGATCATAGGAACAGACGCTGTTGGCTTAGGAACACAGATGGCGACCCCTATAAACAGTGCTATGCAATCAATCGAAATCCAAGCGCAATTAATCGAATCAATTTTATCAAATCAACTTTTAGCACGTCCTAACTATATTAAAGCTGTTGAGTTAATAACGGTTTTTTTGATGGGGGTTTTCTTAACCTTGGTTATGCCCGTTCTCACTGTCCGGTCCGGGACTGTTTTTGTAGTTTTGCTATCTGGATTGATAGTTGGGACCTCTTGGTATCTGTTTGCGAGTCATAGAATGCTCATTGATGCATCCCTGCCTCTTCTTATTGCTATCATGCTATATGCCGTTAATTTGATTCTTCGCTCTATGCGGCTGGAAGCTTTAGCTGCGACAACCGACAATAACTGACCGGCTCTAAACTTATTGGACCACAATTAGGCGATGGCCCCTTCTGGCCCCCAGCCGACCCCATATCACCCCGTTCAGCCCGGCCGTTTTCGGCTCACAAACCGGACGTTTGCTTTTCAATTTTTAAATTTGGGTACCAGTTCTCACTTTATGGGCAAGCCGACACCATAAATGCCTGAATCAGCAGGAGACCTGGTTGTCTCACTCAGTATTCGGGAAGGCGTCAGGACGCGCTGAGGAAGACTTTTTCCTGGCTTTCGTCAAACCAGACCTCATCGAGGTTGTGGCCTTCGCCGCCCCGGTCAACCACGACAAAATCGCTGTCCGGCTGCAACACCAGCAGCGGGTGATGCCAGACCCCTTTGTGATAGTTCACACCCTGGTCACCGCGCGCCCTAAAAGCCACCAGATCAGCCGGCGTCACGGTGGCGGCGGGCCTGGCGACAACCACCAGATAATCGCGCCTGTCCATGGGGATAAAGGCCTGCGATGCCAGCGGATGGCGCTCCATGATCAGCAACGCGATCGGCAGCGGGCGGGGCTGCCCGCGGAAGATACTGATCAGCGGCTGCCCGTCCTGTTCGCCCACATCGACTGCCGCCAGATTGTGATAGCGTTCCGTTGTCCCCTGGTTGATCGGATAATGAGCGGCGTCTTTGGTTTCAATGACGTCGCCAAAAGGCGCGAACGCCGCGCGGGTGAGGACCGATGGTGTGAGGGTACGCGCCATCACTTGGTCACCAGGCGCCCGAACACCCGAAACCGGCTGATCCCGCCATCGGTGTGGATATTGAGCCGCAGGTAGTTGACCGGTGTTTTCAGCTCGATCACATCGCCTGCAAAAAAGTGCTGGGTATCGGCTTCCAGTTTTGAGGGCGCCATCATCTGCTCCCAGAACATGGACTGGGTGATGACCGACTGATCCGTCCCACTTTTGACCAAAGCCGCCTGCAGCGAGCATTTATCGGGGTAGTTGCCCTTGAAATGCGCGGTGTCCACTTCAATCCGGTCGACGTAGCCGGGCGCGCCCAGCTTGATGATGATCCAGTCGTTGCCGGGGCGGCGGCGGCGCCGGGTTTCCCAGCCGTCGCCCATATTGATGCCGCGGCCTTCCGTCAAAATCCGCCACGGCTCGCCATAGTGGGCATTGTTATAGCCGACAATGCGGCCGCCGTTTTTGACCGCCGACAGCTCATGCTCCTTGTCGGCACCGCCTTCAACCCAACTGCCCTGCGGCTCGCCATAGACCCGCAGGCGGGCCATGCCGCCATCGGGAAGAATATGAAGGCGCAGGTAATTATAGGTATTGCCGTCTTTGCATTCGATGTAATGGTGGGCATCGGGGCCTAAGGTTTCCGCCGGAATGATTTCCGTCCACTGGGCATCGTCGTCGAAGTCCGGGTCGCTGTCCGACAAACAGGCCTCCAGATAAGCGGCCGGCGGATAGTTGCCGGTGAAATGACTGGTGTCCATATCGACGCCACGGATACGGGCTTTCACCCCCAGTTTGATCACGCAGTAATCATGCCCGCTGTTGCGTCGCCGCCGCGATTCCCAGCCGTCCATCCATTTGCCATTGTCGTCATATTCATCGGCCAGGAAGACCGCCGGGCTGTCTTCCAGCATGCGTTCCTTCGGCGCGAAAAACTCATCCGTCGCATATACGGCTTTTGCCCCCAGCCGGGGCGACGCCAGATTGATGGCATTGGTGGCAAAGGCGGGGAGTTCAACGTGTTCGGACATTTTTTGGTTTCCTATTTGTCGTCTTGCGGCATACCGGCACGAATCCACGCGCCCAGCTGCTGGCGCTCGAGGTCGGTCATTTTTGTGCGGTTGGCCAATGGCATGGCCTTCGATATCACCACCTGATTGAGGATGCGGGCGCCATTTTTGCGTACCACATCGATGCTGTCGAATTTGATTTCACCCGGCGCCTGTTCGAAATCCTTATCCGCCGGTTTGGCGGCATGGCAGGACACGCAACGGGTCTGCATGATCGCCAGCACATCGTTGGACGAGATCAGTTTATCCCCGGCTTTAGAACCGGGCTGATAGCTGGCGATAACAATCAAGACCACCATCAGTGCCGCCGCAACCGGCCACTGCCACTGCACCGCCCTGCCCGTGCCACCGGCGTGGCTGGTATTGAAGTAATGGCGGGCAACGCCGCCGATCAGCAGGATCAGGGCAATGATCGCCCAGGAATAGGACTGACCAAACAGCACCGGGTAATGGTTGGAGATCATCATCAACAAGACGGGAAGCGTCAGATAATTGTTGTGGGTGGATCTTTGCTTGGCCTGAATGCCGAGCGCCGGGTCCGGCTCCCTGCCGGCTTTCAGATCAGCAACCACCCGCTTCTGGTTGGGAATAATCACAAAGAACACATTACCGACCATCATCGAGCCGACGATGGCACCGACATGCAGAAATGCCGCGCGGCCGCTGAACACTTCAAGCAGCCCCCAGGAAAAAGCCACAATCAAAACGAACACACAAAGCGCCAGCGTGCTTGTTTTTTCACCCAGCGGGGACTTGCAGATCAGGTCATAAAAAATCCAGCCAAAGGCCAGAAACATCAGACTGGCGGCGATCGCCTGCCAGGGCTCGAAGGCCAGCTTGTCGGGGTCAATCAGAAAGCTTTCGGCCCCCCAGTAATACATGATCCCCATCAGTCCGATACCGGAAATCCAGGTGAAATAAGCCTCGTATTTGAACCAGTGCAGCTCTTCGGGCATATGGTCGGGGGCGACCATATACTTTTGCGAATGATAAAAGCCGCCGCCATGGACCATCCAGGAATCGCCACTGACACCGTTCGGCAGGTTGCCGCGTTTTCTGAGACTCAGATCGAGAAACACGAAAAAGAACGACGAGCCGATCCAGGCGATGCCGGTTGTGATATGCAGCCAGCGGAACAACAGGGCGGCCCAGTCCATAACTGCAATATTCATGAAAAAGCTCCATTTTCTCTGCGCTATTTGCAATTCAGAGAATTTATCGTCTCTTGAATTAACTATATATACCTAATAATCTGATATCACTTTAAATAATTTATTGATAATGAACGCCCATGGATACGGAAGACCTTGTGCTGTTTGTACGCACCGCCGAGCTTGGCAGCCTGTCGGGCGCCGGGCGCGATATGCGGATGTCACCCGCTGTCGTCAGTTCCCGCATCCAGCGCCTTGAAAACCAGTTGGGGCTGCGGTTGCTCAACCGGACAACACGCCAGGTCAATTTAACCCCGGACGGGGAAACCTTTTTCGAGCATTGCCTGAAAATCCTCGAACAGGTGGATGCCGCCGAAGAAGCGGTTTCCACGCGGCGGGACAAACCGGGCGGTGCGCTGAAAGTTTCCGCACCCAATGCTTTTGCCCGCCTGCATATTGCTCCGGTGATTCCCCGGTTTCTCGAGAAGCACCCGAACATTCAGTTTCAGCTGGTCGCCAGTGACCGGTTCGTCAATTTTGCCGACGAAAAAATTGATATCGCCATCCGGGTAGGCGAGCTCAGGGATTCCAGCCTGATCGTCCGTCGCCTGGCACGCAATGTGCGCGTCCTCTGCGCGTCTCCCGCCTATCTGGATAAGGCACCGGCGCTCAACCAGCCGGCCGACCTGGCCAGCCACAATTGCCTGCTGCTTCGCTTTCCCGGCTCCCAGCAGTTCCAGTGGACCCTGCAAACCCCGACCGGCAGCACCACCACACCGGCGACCACCGGGACCATGGATTCCGATAACGGTGAAGTGCTGACAAGCTGGTGTCTTGACCACCATGGCATTGCCCTGAAATCCCTGTGGGAAGTCGGCACTTATCTGAAAAACGGGGATCTGCGCGTGGTCCTGGCGGATTATCCGCCGGTCGCCCACACCATCCATGCCCTGTACCCACACGCCCAGTTTCTGCCGCCCCGGGTCCGCACCTTCATCGATTTCATGCTCGAAACCATTGGTGATTCCCCCTATTGGGAAACCGGCCTGGACGCCTATATGCCCAGCGACTGATCGATTCCCCCATCAATCCCTGCTGCGATCAACCGGTTGCCCAATTTCCGCTTTCCCACAGGCCCGCCGACCTGTTTCCTGATCAGGCCGTCAGCTGGCGGGCGGCGGTCTGGTGCCGGCGCATCAAATCTGCGGTATCATAATCGACAATCCGCCCGTCGCGGACCCGCCAGTTGCCGCCAATCATCACGTAATCGGCCCTGTTGGCACCGCAGATAACCAGCGTTGCCAGCGGATCATGGCCACCGGAATGGCGCAATTCATCAAGCCTGAACAGGGCCAGATCCGCCTGTTTGCCAACGGTGATCGCCCCAATATCGCTACGGTTCAGGCAGCGGGCCGACCCTTGCGTTGCCCAGCGGATGGCATCCAGATGCGAGACCCGGGCGGCGCCATATTTCAGGCGCTGGACCATAAAGGCCTGGCGGACCTCCTCGATCATGTTAGACGCATCGTTTGATGCGGAGCCGTCAACGCCGAGGCCAACAGCAATGCCTTTGCTATCCATATCGCAAATGGCGCAGATCCCCGATGCCAGGGTCATATTGGAATGCGGGCAGCTCGACACACTCACTCCGGCCGCCGCCATCCGGTCCATTTCACCGGCGTTGAAATGAATACCGTGGGCCAGCCAGGTGCGGTCCTCCAGCCAGCCGCAGTCTTCCAGATAATCGAGCGGGCGCATGCCGAATTTTTCCTGGCAAAAGGAGTTTTCATCTTCGGTTTCAGCCAGATGGGTATGCAGCATTACATTCTTGTCGCGGGCCAGATTGCCGGTCTCGACCATGACCGCCCGGCTCACGGAAAACGGCGAACAGGGCGCCAGGGCAATCTGCAGGAAGGAACCGGGGCTGGGGTCGTGATAGGCGGCAATCAGCCGTTCGCTGTCGCTCAGGATGGTGTCCAGATCCTGGACAACAGTTGCTGGTGGCAAGCCTCCGTGTTCAACAGACATATCCATGGAGCCCCGGGTCAGCACCGCCCGGATACCGATTTTCCGGGCCGCGGCCACCTGCACATCAATGCCCGCTTCAAGACCACCGGGGAACACGTAATGATGGTCGGTCGAGGTTGTGCAACCCGACAGCAGCAGTTCCGCCAGCGCCAGTTCCGTTGCCACAGCCAGCATGTCCGGCGTCAGCTTCGCCCAGACCGGATACAGCGCCTTCAGCCAGTCAAACAATTCCTTGTTGAGGGCCGGCGCGAAGGCCCGGGTCAGGGTCTGGTAAAAATGATGATGGGTATTGATCAGGCCCGGGAGCACCACATGGGCGGAGGCATCGAAAGTGACATCGACCGCCTGCGCTGGCGCTCCCCCCCTGGCCAGAACCTCAGTTATGATCCCGTCGCGAACAACAACACCGCCATGGCCGTTATCCGCATAGATCGAGAGCGGGTCTTTGATCCAGATCGACGTCACAGTACTTACCTTCAACCCGGTTCAGAAAAGCAAACGGAGGAAGGTTTGACCCCTCCTCCGCTTTTGGTCTTTGACCTCGGAAATCCCGAAATCAGGCGCAGGGCCTTATTTTGGGATAGAGCCAACAACACCTTCAACATAGTAGTTCATGCCCAACAGGGAGCCGGTATCGATGATTTCACCGGCCTTGACCTTGATATTTCCTTCCTGGTCCTTGATCGGTCCCTGGAACGGATGAACCGTGCCGGCTTCGATGGCAAGGCGCACCGTTTCCGCCAGATCAACAACATCCTTGGGGATTTTCGAATTGTAGGGTGCCAGCTTGACCATGCCTGACTTGAATCCACCGAAGGTATCCATGGACTCCCAGGTGCCGTCCAGGACGGCCTGGGTGCGGGCGATGTAATAAGGCGCCCAGTTATCAATGATCGCGGTCAACTGTGCATTGGGGCCGAATTTTGACATATCCGATGCCTGTCCGACGGCAAAGATACCCCGGTTTTCTGCGGTTTGCATAGGGGCAGGAGAATCCGTGTGCTGCAGAATAATATCCGCACCCTGGTCAATCAGGGTTTTCGCAGCATCGGATTCCTTGCCCGGATCAAACCAGGAGTTTACCCAGACAACCTTGACCGTGACGGCGGGATTTACCTTGCGCGCGGCAAGTACGGTGGCGTTGATGCCACGGATAACTTCCGGGATCGGGAACGAGGCCACATAACCGAGAACGTTGGATTTGGTCATTCGCCCGGCAATGTGACCGACCACATAGCGGCCTTCATAAAAGCGCGCCGAATAGGTGGAAACGTTGGTGTCGCGCTTGAACCCGGTTGCATGCTCAAACTTTACCTTTTTGTGCTTTTTGGCGACTTTCAGGGTCGGGTTCATGTAACCGAACGAGGTGGTGAAAATCAGGTCGTGACCTGTCGTCGCCAGTTTATCGATGACCCGCGCCGCATCGGCGCCTTCGGGCACGCTTTCCACGTAGGTGGTTTTGACCTTGCCGCCAAACTCCTTTTCGACGGCCAGACGGGCCTGATCGTGTTCGTAGCTCCAGCCATGATCGCCGGTCGGGCCGACATAGATGAAGCCGATTTTCAGGGGATCGGCTGCCAGTGTCGTTGTCGCCAGACCGACGGCGGCGACGCCGCCGATGGCAAACGCGGCGAGGCGTTTTTTTAAATTCTTAGTGTCCATTTTTTTCTTCTCCTGGGTGGTGGATAGTTAATTAACAATTCTGCTCAAGAAGCTGCATAGAATATTTTGCCCAAACTGGCCGGTGCACTCAATCGCTGGCGTCCACTGTCTCGCGAAATGACGACTAAAACAATAATTGTTACCAAATAGGGCAACATTGAGAGCAGTTGTGAGGGAACAGCCCAGCCAACGCCCTGGACATGCAACTGAATGATGGTAATGCCGCCAAACAAATAGGCCCCGAAAAACGCCCGACCCGGACGCCAGGCGGCAAACACGACCAGGGCAAGGGCGATCCAGCCGCGCCCGGCCGTCATGTTTTCAACCCACAAGGGGGTATAGACCAGCGACAGGTAGGCGCCGCCCAATCCGGCCATGGCGCCACCAAACAGTACTGCCAGAAACCGCACCCGGATAACCGGATAGCCAATGGCGTGCGCCGCATCGTGGTTTTCACCAACGGCGCGTAATATCAGACCGGCACGGGTTTTCTTCAAAAACCAGGAAATCCCGATCGCAGCGGCCACCGACATATAGACCATAACGTCCTGACCAAAGAGAATTTCGCCGATAATCGGAATATCCGAGAGATAGGGGATATACAGCGACGGTACACCGGCAAAGGTAATGCCGACAAAGCCATGGCCGACCAGGGCGCTCAGGCCAAGCCCGAAAATCGTCAGGGCAAGCCCTGTCGCCACCTGGTTCGATAACAACACCAGCACCAGAAACCCGAACAAGCCGCCAACCGCAGCCCCGGACAGGGCCCCGACTATGATTGCCAGAACGGCACTTTCCGTGGTCACCCCGGTGGCGAAGGCCATGACGGCGCCAACCACCATCATGCCCTCAACGCCCAGGTTCAACACACCCGATTTTTCAACAACCAGTTCGCCGAGCGCGGCAAAAGCCAGGGGCGTCGCTGCGGTAATGATCGTCAGCGCGGCCGATACAAGGATATCAGTTCCGTCCATGTCCAACTCTCCCTTCTAGCGGCCAAACCGCAGGCGGTATTTGATTAAAACATCACTGCCCAGCAGAAAGAACAGCAGCATTCCCTGAAACACCCCGGTCACCGCGTTCGGCATATTCATGGTAATCTGCGCATTTTCACCGCCCAGGTAACTGAGCGCCATCAACAGGGCCGCCATCAGGATACCCAGCGGATGCAGCCGCCCCAAAAAGGCAACGATGATCGCTGTAAACCCGTATCCCGGTGACAGCGACGGGACGATCTGGCCCAGCGGTCCAGCAATTTCGCTGAGCCCGGCGACACCGGCGGCGGCGCCGGCAGCCAGGAATGACAGCCAGATCAGCTTGCTTTCCTTGAACCCGGCAAAGGCGGCGGCCCGCGGTGCCATGCCGATGACCCGGATCTGAAAACCGATAATATGGCGGCTGAACATCACCCAGACGGTGGCAACGGCAGCCAGGGCGAAGATCCATCCCAGATGCAGGCGGGTATCTTCGATCAGGATCGGCAGCAGGGCCGAGTCGCTGAACAACCGGGATTCCGGAAAGCCCATGCCTTCCGGGTCCTTCATCGGTCCGTGAATCAGATAGCTCAGGATCAGCAGGGCCACATAGGTCAACATCAGGCTGGTCAAAATCTCGTTGGCATTGAACCGGGTCCGCAAAAAAGCCGGTATCGACGCCCAGGCCATGCCGCCCAGGACCGATGCGATAACCATCAGCGGCAGAATATAAAAGCCATCCATTTCGTAGAAATACAGGGCCACGGCACCACCTGCCAGCGCGCCCATGGTTAATTGTCCTTCGGCACCGATGTTCCAGACGTTGGCGCGAAAGCCGACCGACAGG
>JABMNT010000033.1 GCA_013203595.1 Rhodospirillales bacterium | reverse complement strand
GCATTCTGCAGTCCATGGGCGTTGAGGTCATTCATCTCGGCCATAACCGCTCGGTCGAGGATGTGGTCACTGCCGCCATCGAGGAAGATGTCAGCGGCATCGCCGTCAGTTCCTACCAGGGTGGCCATGTGGAATATTTCAAATATATGATGGATCTGCTGACCGAGCGCGGGCGCGGCGATATCCGGGTTTTCGGCGGTGGCGGCGGGGTTATCGTTGCTGATGAAATTAAAGACCTGCACAGTTACGGCATTGCCCGCATCTTCTCGCCACGCGATGGCCAGACCATGGGCCTGGCCGGTATGATCCGCCATATGGTCGAGACCGCAGACCGCGATTTGTGCACGCAGCTGCCCGTGAACCTCGATGGTCTGGTCGCCGGCAACCGGGCCGATCTGGCCCGGGTTATCACAGCCCTTGAGCAGGACAGACTGCCGGATGGATTGTTGACTGACATAGCAGCCATCGCCGCCGGCAAAACCCGGGTTCCGGTGCTGGGGATCACCGGTACCGGTGGCGCCGGCAAATCGTCGCTGACCGATGAAGTGATCCGCCGCTTCCGGCTCTATTCCGATGAGCCGAAAATCGCTGTCATCGCCATCGATCCGTCGCGCCGCAAGACCGGCGGCGCATTGCTTGGTGACCGCATTCGGATGAACGCCATCTCGGCGCCCAATATCTACATGCGGTCCCTGGCGACCCGGGATTCCGGCTCGGAAGTGCCGCCGGCCATGCCCCATATCATCGAGGCCTGCGTCGCCGCAGGCTACGAGCTGGTAATCATCGAGACGCCGGGGATCGGGCAGGGCGATGCGGCGATTGTGCCGCTGGCCGATGTCTCGCTGTATGTGATGACGCCGGAGTTCGGTGCCGCCAGCCAGCTTGAAAAAATCGACATGCTGGATTTTGCCGATGTGGTCTGCATCAATAAAATGGACCGTAAAGGTGCGAAAGACGCGCTCCGCGATGTGCGCAAACAGGTGCAGCGCAACCGCGAGGCCTTCGCCAAAACGCCCGAACAAATGCCGGTGTTCGGCGCCATTGCCTCGCGCTTTGCCGATCTCGGCGTAAGTGCGCTCTATCAGGAACTTTTGGTCCAGTTCGAAGCCAAAACCGGCACCAAATTCCCCTGCTGTCTGGCCCCGCTCGCTGAAAAAACGTCGGAGCCCGGGACCAGCATCATCCCGCCGGAAAAGCAGCGCTATCTGGCCGAAATCGCCGACCTGCTGCGCGGCTACCATGCCACCATCGCCGACCAGTCCCAGCTTGCCAGGCAATGCCAGCAGCTCAGGGCCAGCCAGGCCATGCTCGGCGCATTGAACAAGAGCACCGATGATCTGGACGCGTTGGCTCAATCCAAAGAAGCACATCTGGACGCAACCAGCCGCAGCTTGCTCGATGCCTGGCCGGCACGGGTCGCGGCTTACGCAGGCGACCAGCTGGTCAGCCAGGCGGGCGGCCGCGAAATCATCACCCAGCTGACCACCACAACGCTGTCGGGCAACAGGATCCGGCGGGTCGCGCTGCCTGCCTATGAAGACCACGGCGAGTTGCTGAAATGGCTGATGAAGGAAAACCTGCCGGGCCATTTCCCCTATACGGCGGGCGTGTTCCCGTTCAAGCGCGAAAACGAGGATCCGACCCGGATGTTTGCCGGCGAAGGCAATCCCCAGCGCACCAATGCCCGGTTCAAATACCTGTCCCAGCATGCCGACGCCAAGCGCCTGTCGACGGCCTTTGATTCGGTCACGCTGTATGGCTTTGATCCGCACGAACGGCCCGACATCTACGGCAAGGTCGGCAACTCCGGCGTCAGTATCGCCACCCTCGACGACATGAAGGCCCTCTACGACGGCTTTGATCTGTGCAGCCCGTCGACCTCGGTCTCGATGACCATCAATGGCCCGGCGCCGACCATCCTGGCCATGTTCATCAATACCGCCTTTGATCAGCAACTGGCGAAGGCAGCGGACGAGAAGGGGCGGGCGCTGAGCGCCGATGAGCAGGCCGAAACCCGGGCCTGGGTTTTAGAGAACGTGCGCGGCACCGTGCAGGCTGATATCCTGAAAGAGGACCAGGGCCAGAATACCTGTATTTTCTCGACCGAGTTCGCGCTCAAGATGATGGCCGATATCCAGCAGTATTTTGTCGACCACCGGGTCCGCAATTTCTATTCGGTCTCGATTTCCGGCTATCACATCGCCGAGGCCGGGGCCAACCCGATCAGCCAGCTGGCCTTCACGCTGGCCAACGGCTTCACTTTCGTCGAGGCCTATCTGGCCCGCGGCATGGACATTGATGATTTCGCACCCAACCTGTCGTTCTTTTTCTCCAACGGCATGGACCCGGAATACACCGTCATGGGCCGGGTCGCGCGGCGGATCTGGGCCACCGCCATGAAGTTCAAATACGGCGCTGATGAGCGCGCGCAAAGGCTCAAATACCATATCCAGACCTCGGGCCGTTCACTGCATGCCCAGGAGATGGATTTCAACGACATCCGCACCACCCTGCAGGCTTTGATCGCGGTTTACGACAACTGCAACAGCCTGCATACCAACGCCCATGACG
>JABMNT010000032.1 GCA_013203595.1 Rhodospirillales bacterium | reverse complement strand
ATCGCTAATTCAAATCTTGTTCCACACTGGGCTACTTGGAAGCACTTTAATGAATTAGACAAGCTAGGTTTGATGATGTATGGGCAAATGACAGCTGGCTCGTGGATTTATATCGGCAGTCAAGGCATTGTTCAGGGTACCTATGAAACCTTTGTCGCCATCGCTCGAACCCATTTTAATGGTGATTTAACCGGCAAATGGGTGTTAACAGGCGGTCTAGGAGGGATGGGTGGAGCTCAGCCATTGGCGGCAACCATGGCTGGAGCCAGTATGCTTGCTGTTGAATGTGACCCCATGCGTATTGAAAAGCGGCTTGTTACAGGCTATCTCGATTACAGGACCGACTCGTTGGCAGTCGCACTTGCCATGATTAAAGATGCATGCCACGAAGGTCGAGCAATCTCTGTAGGATTACTCGGTAATGCAGCTGAAGTGTTTCCAGCTATATTACGGGGTGACCAATTGCCCGATGTCGTCACCGATCAAACCAGTGCCCATGATCCACTGAATGGTTATTTACCGCTAGGATGGAGTCTAGAACAGGCTATCAAGGAAAGAACAGATAACCCTGAAAAAGTGGTTGAAGCAGCTAAAGAATCCATGGCTGTACAGGTTTCAGCGATGTTGAAATTTCACGAAAAAGGTATTCCTACGCTGGATTATGGTAACAATATTCGGCAAATGGCGTTGGAAAAAGGCGTTGAAAATGCCTTTGATTTTCCAGGTTTTGTACCAGCCTACATTCGCCCGCTTTTCTGTCAAGGCATTGGACCTTTTCGCTGGGTCGCCCTTTCAGGTGATCCGGAAGATATTTATAAAACCGATCAAAAGGTCAAGGAACTGATCCCCGATGATGCCCATCTGCACAACTGGCTGGATATGGCCCGCGAACGGATTTCCTTTCAGGGGCTGCCGGCACGCATCTGCTGGGTCGGGCTTGGCCAGCGCGACAAGCTGGGCCTGGCCTTCAACGAGATGGTGGCGTCGGGCGAGTTGAAAGCGCCCGTGGTCATTGGCCGCGATCATCTCGACAGCGGCTCGGTGGCCAGCCCCAACCGGGAAACCGAGGCCATGAAAGACGGTTCCGACGCGGTTTCGGACTGGCCTTTGCTGAACGCCCTGCTGAACTGTGCATCCGGCGCGACCTGGGTCAGTATCCATCATGGCGGCGGTGTCGGTATGGGCTTCTCGCAGCATGCGGGCATGGTGATTTGCTGCGATGGAACCGAAGACGCGGCGCGCCGCATCAAGCGGGTGCTGTGGAACGATCCGGCGACCGGTGTCATGCGCCACGCCGATGCCGGCTATGTGGACGCCATCGACTGTGCAAAAGCGCATGGCCTGAATCTGCCTTCACTCGACAGCTGAGGAGGCGGGGTGCGGTTTCGTTTCGAAGGCACAGTTGCCTGTAATGGGGTTTGCGATAGCAAACACCCGGGTCTACAGAAACAACGAGAAAGTTTCGGAAGGTAATGAGCTGATTGGCCGCATGGTAGTTCTCAAATATTCAGATACGGTGGGTTCTGAAACTTATTGGAGTTCTACGGAATTCGAACCAGTTCGCAAGCAACGCTGAGAACGTTTTTCGCGCCTTTATGGGATATTTGGCTCAGCGCTGTCTGCGACGGTGGCTTGCGCGGTGGCCCGGCGTAACCGGCGCAGGCTTTTAAATGAGATCAGGCGCTGCGCCGTTTCGTCCCAAAGGGCGAGACGGAGGCAGGACAGACTTTCGCGAAGGCTGATGTGGTTTACCGACTGCAGGGCCGGGATTTCGGCGAGACAGGTGCCGAGGCGGTAGTTGGGAATGCGGCTCGACAGGTGATGGATGTGGTGAATGCCGATGTTCCCGGAAAACCAGCGTAGGGGTTGCGGCAGGTCGTAGTAACTGCTGGCCATTACCGAGGCCTCATGAAAGTCCCAGTTTTTCTTGTCTCGCCAATAGGTCTGTTCAAACTGGTGCTGAACATAGAACAGCCAGACGCCGGCGGCGGAGGAAAGCAGGACGATGGGAAGATGGACCATCAGCAGGTCAATAAATCCGAAACAGAAGCCCAGCCCCAGTACGGCACCGGCAATGCCCAGATTGGTGCCCATGATGCTGATCAACAACCGGGGACGGTGCCGGATCAGATCCAGGGGAAGGCGGTATTTGATGATGAAAAGGTAGATCGGCCCAATCCCCAGCATGACGGCAGGCATGCGGTAAATGCGGTAAGCGAGGCGTTTCCAGGCCGACAGGTTCGTGTATTCCGTCACGGTGAGGAGACTGATGTCGCCCACTCCCCGGTTATGCAGGTTGCCGCAGGTGGCGTGATGGATGTTATGGGATTGGCGCCAGTATTCATGCGGGGTCAGGGTGATGATCCCGAGTATTGAGCCAACGATTCCGTTGAGCCGTTTGGAGGAAAAGAACGAGCGGTGACCACAATCGTGCTGGATGATAAACAAACGCACGGTGAATGCGGCCGCGGCGATCGATAACAGCAATGTGGCCCAGTAGGCATCATCAACGGTAAGCATCATCGCTGCCCACAGGCCGGCCAGCGGAATGAGGGTTGTCATGAGCTGCAGGATACTTCGCCCCGGTTCCGGCTGCGCATGGGAACGGGCCGCCTGCGACCACACGCGGACGCGTTCCTGGGGTGTTATGGTTTCAAAATGCGAAAAAGCGACGGTGGGTGTCTCGGCACCCCGTAACGTATTGATGGTGATGTTCTGTGGCCTTATATGTCTCGTAATCCCTGATCACGTAGCAGACGAACAAGTCAGAATTAAGACAAAATTGCGGTTTTGCGTGAAAGGATTGCTTTATTTCACCCGGTTGGCTTTCAGATACCCCGCAATCCCGGCCAGCAGGGCGGTGGTATCGTCTTTTGAGCCGACGCTGATGCGCAGGCAGGAACCGGACCCCGGCCAGCTCATGGGTTGCACCAATATGTCGGTTTCTGCCAGCCAGGAAGCCAGCGCGGTGGCATCGACCGGTGAGCGTGCGGTCACGAAATTGGCACTCGACGGGTAGGGCTTGAAACCCATTGCCGCCAGGCCGCGGCTTATGCTGTCGCGCTGGCGGGCATTTTCGGCCAGCAGGGCTTCGCGGTATTCAATATCCTCATAGGCGACAACGGCACCGGCCAGGGCAACCCGGTTGACCGTGAAGGTACCCCTGATTTTCCAATAGCCTTCGGCCAGTTCGGGTGAACTGGCGATGCCATAACCGACCCGCATGCCGGCCAGGGAATAGGCCTTGGAAAAGGTTCGGGTGACAGCCCATAACCCCTTGCGTCCGGCCACAATGCCCAGATAATCAGGTCCGCCGTCATGGGCGCCGAACTCATGATAGGCTTCATCAATCAACAACAGGACATTGGCGGGAACCGCGCCACACAGATAAGCCATGTCGTCGGCTGACAGCATACCGCCGGTGGGGTTGTTGGGCGTGCACACATAGACGATCTGGGTCCGGGGCGTGATCGCCGCGACCATGGCCCGCACATCGTTGACGCCTGCGTCATCAACGGGCACGCCGATAATTGTGCCGCCGACCAGATGCACGCCTTTGCCGAAGGTCGGAAAGGTCGGCACCGGGACAATGGCTTCGTCACCGCCGTCGACGGCCAGCATTGCCGAGGCGAGCAGCAGTTCACCGGAGCCGCCACCAAAGAACAAGCGGTCCTCGGGCACCGCGAGGCGTTCCGCCAACAGCGTCGCCAGTGCCGTGCAGCCATGATCGGGGTACTTGTTGACCTCGGTCAGGGCGGCGGTCATGGCGGCAAGGGTTTTCGGCGACGGCGGGACCGGCGCTTCGTTCAGGTTCATGCGCCGCTGCCCGGCGATCAACCGGCCGTCGGGCTCCGGCGGCGACGGCGATGTGTAGCCGGGCAACCGGTTGATAGTGTCTTTGGGAATGGTGTGGGGCATGGATTTCACTTTTTCTCGACTTTTATCAGCTATGCGACCAATCGTTTTCGTCGTTTGAATTGTTTGGCGACAGGCCCAGAATATCGCCGTCGGTCGAGCATCCGAGCCCGAGTACGGTGCGGTTGGCGTAGCAGAAATAGGCGGTGACCTGATTGATCTCGAGAATTTCGCCATCATCGAGGCCGCTCTGGCGTAATTTTCCGATGTCGCTTTCGGTCACCTGATCGGGCTGCAGGGTCAGGGTTCGGGCATAGGCGAGAGCGGCCGTCTGGCGGGCATCAAAGGGGGCTCCGTCGATGTCGCCGGCATCCAGCGCCTGGCGAATGGCCCGGGATTTGGCGTCATCATCCAGCAATCGCGCCAGTCCGGCAAAGTGGTGGTCAACGCAGTAATGGCAGTTGTTCAGAAGGCTGACCCAGACACCGATGGTTTCGAGAAACCATTTGGGGACGGTGTTGTTGGTGTGGTGCAGAACATATTTGTAGATCGCCATATGGCCTTCCATGGAATGGGGGCGCAGGCTGTGGGCCATCATGATGTTGTCGACGTTGTCGCCCGGGCCCTTGACCCGGTCATACAGCTTTCTCAGTTTACCCGATGATTTTTCATAAGGGACGGTTTCAATCCAGGCCATGTGGGATCCTTGTAAATCGGTTAACCAAGCAAAAGGGAATCGTCTGCCAGTTCTTCGCCTTGCTCGCGTTTGAACAGATGCAGCAGGTCTTCAACCTGCATCTTGTCACGGGTCTCGCCGGAGACATCGAAAATGATCCTGCCCTGGTGAAACATGATGGTCCGGTCTCCGGTATGCAGGGCCTGGGCCATGGAATGGGTGACCATGACCGCGGTCAGGCTCAGTTCCTTGACGATCGAATTGGTGATCTCCAGAACGAAGTCAGCGGTTTTCGGATCAAGCGCGGCGGTGTGTTCATCGAGCAAAAGCACCTGGGTTTCGCCGGTGGTCGCCATCAGCAGGCTGACTGCCTGGCGCTGGCCGCCGGAAAGCAGGCCGACCTTGTCGTTCAGGCGGTCTTCCAGGCCCAGCTTGAGCGCTGCCAGACGATCGGCGACCGTTGTTCTGATTGCCGGGTCGACGGCAAAGCGAAAACCGCGGGGTTTGGTGCGACCGAAGGCCAGGGCAAAGTTTTCCAGTATGGTCAGGTCTTCGCAGGTGCCCATTTTCGGGTCCTGAAAAACCCGCGAAATGTAGGGGGCGCGTTTGTGCACGGGCCAGTCGGTCATATCAAATTCGCCGACCCGCAAGGACCCCTGTTCAGCCGGGGCAATCCCGGCCATGACATTGAGCGCGGTCGATTTGCCGGCACCGTTCGAGCCGATAACCGTCAGGAACTGGTTGCGCGGCACGTGCAGATCGATGCCCCGCAAGGCCCGCGTTTCCAGCGGTGTATCCTTGTTGAAGGTGACGTGAATGTTGTTGAGATCAATCATTTATCCGCCTCCTTGTTTTTCTTTTTGAAGATCGAAACCCCGGATTGCTGGATGATCAGGGCCAGGGCGACCAGGCCGGCGGTGACCATTTGAACATCCGAGGCGCGTAACCCTAAGAAATCCGCATTGAGGGCGACGGCGACGGCGAGACGGTACAGGACCGCGCCAGCGATACAGGCGATGGTCGCCAGGAAAATGGTGCGGCTCGGCAGGATCGACATGCCGACAATTACCGAGGCCAGACCGACGATGATAACGCCAATACCCATATAGGCATCGGCCGCACCGAATATCTGTGCAAACAGGGCACCGGCCAGCGCCGTCAGGCCGTTGGCAATGCCGACCCCGTACAGTTTCATATTGCCGACGTTGATGCCGTTGGCTTCAGCCATGGCCGGGTTGGCCCCGGCGGCGCGCATGGACATGCCCCAGCCGGTTGCCAGAAAGGCGTCCAGCAGCAGTTTGACAGCGATCACAACAACACCAAGGAACACCGGATTGATCATATAGCCGGGGTAGCCGAAGTCTTCAAAGGCGGAGAACACCGTGGTTACATTGAGCAGCGGTTCATTGGGTCCGTTCATGATCCGCAGATTAATTGAATACAGGGAAATGGCGACCAGAATACCGGCCAGAATATGCAGGATATTGAAACGCACATTCAGATAGGCGGTGGCGTAACCGGCGACAAAACCGATAAGGCTGGCAAACCCGGTCGCCGCCCAGGGGTTCCAGTCGGCCTGAACGATCATTGCTGCGGCGACGGCGGCGCCCAGAGGAAAACTGCCTTCAACGGTCAAATCCGGAAAATCGAGAATTTTGAAGGTCAGATAGGCACCAAGTGCGACCAGTCCGAAAACGAAGCCGGTTTCAAGTGTACCCAGAAGTTCATAAAGCGACATGAGGCAAAGACTTCAAAGCCGTAGGAAAAAAAGGCACGGTGCGCTCCACCAGGGAAGCCGACACCGTGCCGTATGGGTTACTTGATAACTTCTGTGGCCCGGTCCATGACCGATTTAGGGATTGTCAGGCCCATTTTCTCGGCTGAACCCAGATTGACCGCAACGATAAACTTGTCGACCACCTTGTAGGCGATGACCGCGTCGATATCGCCGGGGTTCTTGCCGTTCAGAACTTCAGCGGCCATGCGCCCGGTAACCCGGCCCACTTCCACATAATCAAGCCCGACCGATGCTGCCGCACCCCGGGTCACACCGCCGGTTTCGCCGGTGAAGATCGGCATGTCAACGTCCTGGCCAATTTTGACGATGGCTTCAAGGGCAGCGACGACGGTGGTGTCGTTGGGGATATAAATGGCATCAACCTGGCCAATCAGTTTTTTCGTCGCCAACAGCACTTCGTTGGTGGTTGGCGCCGGGCTTTCGATAATCGTTATGCCGCGCGGCGCACCCTGTTCCTTGATCCAGCCCAATGTGGCCAGGGCATTATCCAGTCCTGGATTGTAAATAAAGCCCAGTGTTTTCAGGCCGGGGATAATTTCCCTGAACAAATCAAGTTGGGGTCCGATGGGAGCCGCATCCGAGACGCCGGTTACATTGGCGCCCGGCTTTTCGTAGCGGGAAATCAATTGCGCCTTGACCGGGTCGGTCACCGTCGTAAATACGATCGGGATTGTTTTTGTGCCGGCGACCATCGCCTGCGAAGTCGGCGTCGTGATCGGGATGATTATATCGGGGTTGGAGCCGATAAATTTTTTGGCAATCTGTTGCTGGGTCGGCATATTTCCATTGGCATTTTGATAGTCGAGGGTGAAGTTTTTACCCTCGACGTAGCCTTTTTCAGCCAAGCCTTCCAATATTCCTTTTTTGGTGTCGGTCAACGCCGGAACTTCGACGATTGTCGAGATCGCAACTTTTTTCATCTCCGCCGACTGCGCTGATGCCATGGCAAAGCTGGCGAGGGTGCCAACGAGTGCAAGTTTCAAAATGTGTTTCACGAGCTTGTCTCCCTGAAGTGACGAAAATCCTTATTTGAAGGCTCAACAAAACCACTATTTGGGGAAAGGGTCAACAAAAATACGTTTCATTATATGATCAAATGTATTACATAATGAGATATGAATAATATATCCGCAGACGACAAAGCCGTTGCCGGAACCGGTCTATTGGTGAAAACCTTTCAGATCCTGGACCTGTTCCAGACCGATGCACCGAGCTGGACCCAGGCCGAGTTGTCGCGGGCGACAGGGATGAACCGCTCGGCCATAAGCCGGCTGGTCCGTTATCTGGGCGAGCGGGGCTACCTGGCGCAATCGGCGGACTCCGGAAAATACCGGCTCGGCCCGGCCGCCATCGACCTGGGGCGCAGGGCCGAAGCGGGTTTCGATCTGCGCGACGTCTGCAAACCGCTGCTCAGCCAACTGGCCCTGCAGACCGACGAGACGATTATTCTGACACAATTTGATGAAGCGGCTTCACAGGTTGTCTGCGTTGACCAGATCGAGGGACGGCAGACCGGATTGCGGGTGTTTGAGCCGATTGGCACCCGGTTTCCGCTGCACGCCGGGGCGGCACCGAAGGCGGTGATGGCGCTGCTGTCAGAAACGGAACAAACCCAGATTATACAAGCTCCCATGCAGTCTTTTACAGATCTGACAGTCACCGACCCCCGCCTCCTGCGGGCCGATCTGGAGCAGACTAAAATTCGGGGGTATGCCATTTCCGAAGGTGAAACCTATCCTGGTGTCGCCGGTGTCGCCGCTGGCTTCTGGGGGCATCATCACCGGCCCGGGGGCTCGATCGCCATTGCCGGTCCGATGCAGCGACTGGATAAACAGCGTCTGCACGAAACCGGGCGGTTGTTAAGAAAGACCGCCGACGACATCACACAGTTGATCGGGGGGGACGTCATCACATGAGGCAGTGGGTGTCAGGTCAAAAGCTGGGTATTGACGGCTTGAAAATTGAGGAAGCATTTATCGCCGACCCCGGTGACAATCAGATATTGATCGATGTACAGGCTGCAGCCCTCAATTTTTCTGATTTGCTGATGATCGAAGATACCTATCAGGTACGTCCGCCCCGGCCCTTTACGCCGGGTCAGGAAGTGGCGGGCGTCGTTATCGACGCGCCGGCGGCCAGTCCCTGGAAAACCGGCGACCGCATCGCCAGCAAGGTCGACTGGGGCGGTTTTGCCGAGCAGGCGCTTGTCCGTGCCGATATGGCCATTCGCATACCTGATGCCGTTGATCTGGCCATTGGTGCTGCCTTGCCGGTGGTCTACACAACCGCCATGGTCGCGCTGGGTGAATGTGTGGTGGTGACGCCCAATGACCGGGTGCTGGTCCATGCGGCGGCCGGTGGTATCGGTCTGGCCGCGGTCGAGATCGCCAAGGCCCTGGGCGCAGATGTGATCGCCACGGCCGGAACCAAGGCAAAACTGGATCTGGCCCGCCAGCATGGCGCCGATGTACTGATTGATTACGCAACAGATGACTGGGTCAGCGCTGTCATGGACGCAACAAAAGGCAAAGGCGCCAATCTGATTGTTGATCCGGTTGGCGGGCGGATCGGCGAGCTCAGCCTCAAATGCATTGCCCGCGACGGCACGTTGTTGATTGTCGGATTTGCGTCAGGTCAGATCCCCAGACTGGAGGCCCACCGCCTGTTGTTGAAACGGGCCGCGGCGCGCGGTGTCTACTGGAACCACGACCAGGACGGCGCCATGTTGCAGCGGGTCAACGGGCGGCTGAGCGAGATGCTGGATGCGGGCCGGATCAATCCGCTGGTCGATAGACAATTTGGCTTTGATGATCTGCCCGCCGCCCTGCAGGCACTGCAATCGCGCCGGACGGTGGGCAAGGTCGTCCTGCAGGTGGGGGCAAAATGAACAATCCACAACTCCTCAAGGGGATCCGCGTACTCGATCTGTCGCGTGTCATGTCCGGGCCTTTTTGCACATCGATGCTGGCGGATCTGGGTGCGGAAGTGATCAAGATCGAAATGCCGGGCGTCGGTGATGAGGGCCGTATGTTCGGGCCATTTCGCGAATCGGAAAGCACCTATTTCATGTTGCTCAACCGCAACAAGAAAAGCGTTACTGTGAACATGAAAACCGATGAGGGACGGGCGCTGATCAAGGCCCTGGTGCCGAAATGCGACGTCCTGGTTGAAAACTTCCGGCCCGGCGTGATGGCCCGTCTGGGGCTGGACGAGCCGGCCATGCGGTTGCTCAATCCGAGCCTTATCTATGCCAGCATTTCGGGCTTTGGTCAGGACAGCCCGCTGAAGGACTGGCCGGCCTTTGATCTGGTGATCCAGGCCATGAGCGGGCTGATGAGCCTGACCGGACCAAAGGGAGGCCCGGCCAGCGCTGTTGGTGAATCCGTTGCCGATGTCTGTACCGGCATGTTTTCGGCCTTCGGAATTTGCGCCGCGCTGTTTGACCGCGAACGCAGCGGCCTTGGCCGGCACGTCGACATTGCCATGCTGGATTCGATGATGGCCATGCAGCTGACCGGCCTTTCGCGCCAGCTTTACATGAACGATACCCCGAAACCGGTTGGCAACCGCCATCCGGTCACCTATCCGGTTGACAGTTTCCCTACCCGCTCAGGCGATATCGTCATGGTCTGTTTCTCCGATGCGGCGTTCCGCGCCCTCGGCGAGATCATGGGCCTGCCGGAACTGGCCGATGATCCGGATTACAAAACCAACGCGGCACGCAATATCAACGAAGACAGCCTGCGCGCCCTGATCAGCCGATGGACGTCTGCCTTAAGCCAGGATGAAGCCATTGAATTGCTGCTGAACGCGCGGATTCCCGCCGCCCCGGTTTGGGATCTGAAACAACTAACCACATCGGAACACGTCAGGGCGCGGGGCGTGATCGTTGACGGCCATCATGAAAAATTCGGCACCGTTCCGCTGGTTCCGCAGCCGGTCAAATTTTCGCAACAGAGCGCTGATGCGCTCAGCGCCGAGATCCCGTTCACGCCGAGACTCGGTCAGCATACGGAGCAGGTACTGGCCGAGGTTATGGAGCTGAGTGCCGAGGCGATTGCGGAACTGAAGAAAAACAAGGCCATATGAGGAGGCATCCATGTCTGATCCGTCCAACCGTCGCGTTGTACGCGCCCCCACCGGGACCACACTGAATACCAAAAGCTGGCAGACTGAAGCGCCGTTGCGCCTGCTGATGAACAATCTGGACCCGGATGTCGCTGAACGGCCGGAGGATCTGGTGGTCTATGGCGGCATTGGCCGGGCGGCCCGCAACTGGGAGTGTTTTGACGGCATTGTCGAAGCCCTGAAAAAACTGGAGACCGACGAGACCCTGTTGGTGCAAAGCGGCAAGGCTGTGGGTGTCTTTAAAACCCACCGCATGGCGCCCCGGGTGCTGATCGCCAATTCCAATATTGTGCCCCATTGGGCGACCTGGGAAAAGTTCAACGAACTCGACAAGCTGGGGCTGACCATGTACGGCCAGATGACAGCCGGCTCGTGGATCTATATCGGATCCCAGGGCATCGTGCAGGGCACCTACGAGACTTTTTCTGAAATTGGTCGTCGGCATTTTGCCGGTAACGTGGCCGGCAAGCTGGTGGTGAGCAGCGGCATGGGCGGGATGGGCGGCGCGCAGCCGCTGGCCGCGACCATGGCTGGCTTCAATGCCCTTGTTGTCGAATGTCAGCGCCACAAGATCGAGTTTCGCATGCGCTCGGGCTATGTGGAAACCACGGCCGAAACCCTGGATGAAGCCCTTGCCAAAATTGACGCGGCCACCCGGGCCGGCAAAACCCTGAGTGTGGGATTGCTCGGCAATGTCATCGATGTGCTTTCCGATATGCACAAACGTGGCATTGTGCCGGATGTGCTGACCGACCAGACCTCTGCCCATGATCCGGTATTTGGTTATCTGCCGGAAGGCTGGACGGTCCCGCAATGGGAAGATGCCCAGCAGCGCGATCCGGCCGGTGTCGCCAAGGCCGCCAAACAATCCATGGCCCGGCATGTCGAGTTGATGCTGGGCTTCAGGGAGCGGGGCGCGATCGTGCTTGAATACGGCAACAATCTGCGGGCCATGGCGCTCGAAGCCGGTCAACAGAGGGCCTTTGAGTTTCCGGGTTTCGTTGAAGCCTATGTGCGACCGCTGTTCTGCCGGGGCAAGGGGCCGTTTCGCTGGGTCGCCCTGTCCGGTAATCCCGAAGATATCTACAAGACCGACGCCAAGGTCCGCGAACTGATGCCGGACGATACCTTCCTGCATACCTGGCTCGATAAGGCGCGCCAGCACATCCGCTTTCAGGGCTTGCCGTCGCGCATCTGCTGGATCGGTCTGGGTGACCGACACCGGATCGGCCTGGCGTTTAATGAAATGGTCCGCAACGGCGAGCTTGATGCCCCCGTGGTCATTGGCCGTGATCATATGGACAGCGGTTCCGTGGCCAGCCCCTACCGGGAAACCGAAGGTATGAAGGATGGCTCCGATGCGATCTCCGACTGGCCGATCCTGAATGCCCTTCTGAATGTGGCGAATGGCGCGACCTGGGTCAGTTTTCACCATGGCGGCGGTGTCGGCATGGGCTTTTCCCAGCATGCCGGCATTGCGATTATGGCCGATGGTTCCGCCGAAGCCGATGAAATCATCGCCAGAACCCTGTGGAATGATCCGGCCACCGGTGTCATGCGCCACGCCGATGCCGGTTACGATGTGGCCATTGATTGTGCCCGTGAACATGGATTGAATTTACCCTCTTTAATGCCGTAGGCAGACAGGGTTCAGCCCGGTTCCGACGCAGTTTATCCCCGAAATCCATTTGCAATGTGCCTAAAACGGATTACATAGAGCACTGAAGTAAGTCACTTTCAACTACACAGGGATGATAGAAAAATGTCACTCAGAATCAACGATCAGGCGCCGGATTTCACGGCTGAAACAACCGAAGGCCCCATCCGTTTTCACGACTGGCTGGGCGATGGCTGGGGTATTTTGTTTTCGCACCCCAAAGACTTCACCCCGGTCTGCACGACCGAGCTCGGTTATGTGGCCAAGCTCAAGCCCGAGTTCGAGAAGCGCAACTGCAAGGTTATCGGGCTCAGTATTGATCCGATTGACAACCATGCGGGCTGGGCGGCTGACATCGAGGAAACACAGGGCAGCAAAGTCAATTTCCCGATGATTGCCGATATCGATCTGAAGGTCTCCAAGCTCTACAACATGTTCCCGGCTAATGAAAACGAGGCCATGGAAAACCGCACGGCGATGACCAACGCGACGGTGCGCACGGTGTTTATTGTCGGCCCTGACAAAAACATCAAACTGATGATGAGCTATCCGATGACCACTGGGCGTAATTTTGACGAGATCATGCGCGTGCTGGACTCCATGCAACTGACGGCCGCACATAAAGTGGCGACGCCGGTTAACTGGAAAAATGGCGACGATGTCATCATTGTGCCGGCTGTCACCGACGAAATGGCCAAGGAAAAATATCCGGCTGGCTGGAAAACCCTGAAACCCTATCTGCGGATCGTCAAGCAGCCCACCTGAGCGGAACCGGCTCCACTCCTTCCGCGGCCTTCCCCGACCAGGGGAAGGCTCAGGGTGGCGCGCAACCACCCATACAGGTAATCTCCAGGCCTGTTGTCTGATGTCGCCTCCTGTTTCCGGTCGCGCCCATCATACTCCTTCCATCCGTGCCGGGAACGGTAAGGGTGAGGAGGGATCATAACGGCTATTTTCTGCTAGCCAGAAAGGTCACACCATCGGCGCCGGTCTGTTCAGAATGGAGGGTGCCTGCGGCAACTTCACAGCTTTCCCCGGTCTGGTAGGTTATGGCACCTGATTCGGTCGTCAGGGTGAGCGTTCCTTCAACAATCAGCAAACAGGCCGTGAACTCATGCGTGTGCATGTCGTTGCTCATGTGCGGTGGGTAGGTGACGGCCTGGGCCGGGGCGTAGGCGTTGCTGGCCAGGTATTGCTCGAATTCGTTCCGGTTCATGTTCACTTGTCTTTCCGATCAATCAGTAGGTAGGCGTCGGCACCGAGGGGAGCGGGGGTTTGTGCAATTTCGACGGGTTGCGCGGATTTGAGCTGTTGCTCTGCGGTCGGGCAGGGGGATTTGGTAAAGGTCCATGATGGGTTGTTGACGACCATGCCACAGCAGGCCATTTGCGGGCTGACAGCGCTGGTGGTGATGCACACACAGCTATTGATCTGAAACGATTGCCCGGCATAACGGCAGGTGCAGGACGGAGCGGCAAGGCTTTGCCGAGACAGCAAAAAACCAGCGGTTGTGATCAAAAGGACCATCAGGCAGGTTCGAAAGGCAGACTGTCCCATGGCATCAGCTCCCGTGTCAGCGGTTGTGAAAGTCCATCGAGTATAGTCGATATTGTTGCGGCAATCACCTGATTCCTGCTGTTTTGTCCCGGCGCCCGTTCGGGCACATCATGCGGATCTGTTTTTGTGAGTTTGGGAACATGCGAAGTGGTTGTAAGCCGGGCAGAGTGATTTATATTTGCCGGACGCTTGGGCTGAATTCATGTGGGAAGGATTGACAATGGACGCCATAGATAATCTGAAAGCGGGCTTCATGGAGTTTCGGACCAGCGAGTTTTTGAAAAAATCGGATATTTGGGACAATCTGATTGAAAACGGCCAGGACCCAAAAATCGCTGTCGTCGCCTGTTCCGATTCGCGGGTTGATCCGGGCATTATGATGAATACCGATGCCGGTGAAATTTTTGTCATTCGCAATGTTGCTAATCTGGTTCCACCGCATGACGAAGCCGGTGGCTATCACGGCACCAGTGCGGCACTGGAATTTGCGGTGCAACACCTTAAAGTCGAACATATTATTGTTTTGGGACACGCCTTTTGCGGCGGCATTCATTCCCTGTTCGGGCCGCGTAAAACCGGCGTCGAGGGGCATTTCTTTATCCCGCCCTGGATGTCCATTGCCGAGCCAGCCCATCGCCGGGTTACAGCCACCATGCCTGATGCGCCGGAAGCGGAGCAGGTTCGCGCCTGTGAAAAAGGCGCGATTCTGGTTTCTCTTGAGAACCTGATGTCGTTTTCCTGTATCCGCCGGAAAGTTCAGGATCGCACGTTGAGCCTGCACGGCTGGTATGTCGATATGAGTAAAGGCACGCTCAGTTGCTACAATCCGGACTCGAACCAGTTTGAACTGGTAAGCTAAAGACCTGATCTTCATTTCCACGATGGTTTTGTCAGGAAGATGTCAGGTTTCTCTGTATACTGCAGTAAGGTGAGGGGCGATCTGCGCGCTGGCTTGCCTTGTCTGTTGTATCGGCAATTTGAAAAGTAGATCCATGGCACTCAAATCCCTGTTGAATAATCTGTTTGAAAAGAAAGACCAGGGCCCATCGGTCGAGGATATTGACGCCGAAACGGAAGCCGCGGTGATGGCAATTGCCGCCTCGGCACGGGTTGATATCGAGGCGGATAAGGTCCTGGACAAGGGCTGGGGCGTCGCCGGAGATATGGTCTATATGATGGCTCTGGCGCCGGTCTATACCATTCTGGGATCGCGAGTCGGGCGGATAGCCGAGAATTTGCGCGGCACCTGCCAGGAGGTATTTGCCAAATACTGCAAAAAGGGCAAGGGTCAGGCCTCCTTTGTCGGCGATAATTTTGTTATGAAATTCGATGGTCTGGGCGAGTCGGAAGGTTATCACCGGGCCGCTGTTATCACCAATGAAGTGGGAACCGCCATTCTGGGTGACCGTTTTCAGACCGTTGAAGTTCCGGACTTGCTGATTGCAGCCGATGCCGACGATGTGACAAACGCCGACGGCTCACTGAACCTGGAAAAGTCGGAAGCGGCATTTCGTGCCGGTGGGGCTGCGGTTGATAAAACCCCGAAGGACCGGGTCAAAAACGTCAACGTTGCCTTTTACCCGACCTGGGCACCGGAGCAAGAAGCGGTAACCGCCTATGCCTGTTTTACCCGCCTTAAAACGTCCCGGGGGTTCATATACGGCAATGCCGTATATCCAGAGTCGGCAGCCGACCCGTTGAGCATTCTTATTGATGGAAAATCGACAAAGCTGGCGGTCCGCGATATGGCCGTGATGGCCCATTTCAATTACCGGGTTAATCTGTTTCTGCCCCTGCGGTTTGCCACGCTGGCCGGCCGGCATGCGCAAAGTATTGCCGGAATCCTAGCGGATATTACCCCCGCCTGGCGCTCCCAGCATCTGGTTTTCGAGATTTTGGGGGTTCCCGGCAAGGCGACGGCCGCGCATCTGAAGCCGCTGGTTGCCTGGGCGAAATCACAGGGCCATGCCGCCGCCATTCGGACAACGGCGGCGGCCGCTGATCTCGACCGGATTGTCGATTGCGGTGCCGAATATGTCTGTTTCGATCATGAGGAGCGCCTTGATGATGAACAGAAATATACCGGTATCGTTCGTGCCGCCCATGACCGGGGGCTGAAGACGGCCCTATGGAATGTCAATCAGACGGTCGGGCTCGAGGGCCATATCGATTCCGGATTTGATCTGGTAAACGGCAGCGCGGTTGTGCCGACTGCCGGGGCCGCAGGAGATCAGCGAAAACTCAGCCGTCACCAGATGCTGCGCGGCTTCTGAGCCGGCCCAATCTGCGGATAAATGTCTCCATCCACCGTCCGGCGCCGGGCGGTTTTTGGTGCGCAGGCACGAAGAATCGCTGGCGGGATCAGGGGCGCACGTAGGCCCAGCCGTCTTCCTGCAACTCGATCAGGCGGACAACCCCGGACGGAACCGTTTTGGCTTCCGAGACGAGGTCGATTTCCTTGCCGGCCTGTTCTGACATTTTTGCCTTGGTGTTGCCGCAGGCGGCAAAGGATATGCTGGGCAGCTCAAGGCTCATGGCGGCGATACGCGCTTTGACGGGCGATGTGTCGGCACGCAGCATGTGCAGTCCCGGACCATAGGTGACAACTTCGATCTCAACCGTATCATCCTGTTGTTCGTAATAAGCGTTGATGTTTTCCGCATTGTTCAGGGCCATGTTCATGCGCGCCGGGTCATTTTCATCAACATGAATGGCGACCTTGTGGTTTATGCCTTCGGCCTGGAGCGGCGCTGTGATGGTCCCGAGGGCAAGGGCGAGGACCACGAGCAGGGGCGACAATCGATAGGGAGACATTGCTGAATTCCTTTGTGTTAAACAGCCTGTGGCCCAGCCTAGCACCGCGCGCCGCCCTTGGATATTGGCATTTTCTGTTTCACACATAAATGAATGACCGGAACAACCGGTCAGCCGCCGAATATCAGTTCTTCGCGTTCGTAAAGGCGCACAGCGATGGCAATCAGTGCGCAGGCAAAGGCCAGAGTGGCGAGCAGGGAGATCGCAACGTGGGCGGCAACCAGGGTATCGCCCCGCAGGATCTGGCCCAGCAACAGGGTTTGCGAAAACGTCGGGATGGTCATCATCCAGGTGTTCGCCTGCACCGGTGCGAAAACCAGAACCATGCCGGGGATCGCCGGGATCAGCGGCAGCAGGCCCAGGTAGGTTTGCGCCTCTTTGAAGCTGCGGGTTATTGTGGCGATGATGAACTGGACGGCAACCGCCGCCATCATCAGCGGCAGCATGACCAGGATGATGCCCAGGATTGTGCGCATCCCCAGGGTATAGGTGAAATTGGAGCCTTCGCCGCCAGCCATATGAAAGGCGAATTTCAGCGCCAGCAGCTGCACGACCACGGCGATGCCGGTATACAGCAGGGCGGCCAGAAACTTGCCAAACACCAGGGCACTGCGTTCAATGGGATTGATCAGCAACGGTTCCAGCGAGCCGCGCTCGCGCTCGCCGGACGTGGTATCGATGGCCAGATAGACGCCGCCCATGAACAGATTGAAAATAAACAGGGGGGGTACCATAAACAGCAGGATGTCAGCGATCTGGGCCCCGGATGTGACGTTGATGTTGTCGATTTCGATGGGTTGCAGGGCGCGAAAGGCGACCCCGCGGCTGGCGATCCGCTGCCCCCATATTTCGTTATTGAAGACGCCGAGCAGGCTGGCGACCCGGTTGACGGAAACAAATCCGGACAGCCGCGAGGTATTGACGACAATGGTCAGTCTGGTGGTGGTTTCGGCTGCCATTTCGGTGGTGAAACCGGCGGGAATGACCAGCACCACTTCGACCGAGCCATCCTTGACGGCAGCCTCCACGTCGGCGGGTGCGGGCACCACCTCGACGCCCTTTTGCGCCAACCAGTCGACCAGCATTGGCCCGTTTTCGATGCCCTTGACCGCCAACGACATGGCCTGGCCACCGCCGCTTACCGTCGCCTTGCCGACGGCGACGATCATCAGCCCCATGATCAGCGGTCCGAGCAGCGGGTAGATCAGGGCAATCAGCAGGGACCGCCGGTCGCGCGCGTTGTCCATCACTTCTTTTTTGAAAACAATGAGTACCCGTTGCCACATGGTCCTATGCCCCTATGCCCACTCCGTGCTGCCGGTCAGGCTCAAAAAAACGTCCTCCAGATTTTCCCGCCCGGTCTGTGTCATCAGTTCCGGAACTGTGCCGCTGGCGACAATATGACCCTGCGCAATGACCACGATGCGGTCACATATGGCGGCAACCTCGCTCATGATATGCGAGCAGAACAGCACGCAGCGGCCCTGATCGCGGATCGAGCGGATTAAGCCGTGGACCGCCCGCGAACTGGCGATGTCGAGCCCGTTGGTTGGCTCATCCAGCAGCAGATTGTGCGGCTCGTGGACCAGGGCCCGGGCCAGGGTGACTTTGCGGGTCTGGCCCTTGGAAAAGCCCTTGGCCCGGCGATCGATAAATTCATGCATGGTCAGGATATCACACAGCGTATTGATGCGCTGTTCCAGATCGGCCGCCGCCAGGCCATGCAGGCGGCCATAATAGCGGATATGCTCCCGCGCGGTCAGGCGCGGATACAGCCCGCGGCCATCGGGCAGCACGCCAATGCGCCGCTGCACGGCAAGGCGCTGGCGGGCGGTATCAAACCCGTCAACCAGCACCGAGCCGGAATTGGCTTTCATGACCGTATAAATGATCCGCAGCGCGGTTGTCTTGCCGGCCCCGTTGGGGCCGATCAGACCGGTCACCTCGCCGTCCCGCGCCGTGAAATCGATGCCGGCCAAAGCGACCACATCGTTGAAGGATTTTTTCAAAGACTGAACTTCAATCATTTCATTTTCCCGCGGTCCTTGCTGTCCACAGTATTATGATGGCCCGGCTTTGCGCCGGGGGCAATAGGCTGGGGCTGGGGCAGTCCCTGGCAATCGGACCCGTCGCGCCCAGGCAGTCGACGCGGTGCAGCCGATATTTCTACCGATCCGCCAGCACCTTCGTTCGTGATTTGCCAATTCCGCCAGTGGCGGGACGGGAACTGGTTGTTTGTACTGGCCGGCAATAGCTATCCCGATCCGGCAGACGGACGCATCATTGATGAATCGTTAAAAGCAGTGTCCTTACTCAGAAGCGTTGTTCATGGCTGATTGGGAGAAAAACAGCCTTCAACTAAATCAAAACCTCGCGAAGCTCATGAACTCCTTAAAACAGAGTTCTGTCGAAAGGGATATGCTTTCAATCGAAGATACCCGGTTCTGGCATCGGCAATTGGTGATCTGAAGCTTAAGACTTTTGCAAGTTGCCGTCTGTGGTTGGCCATAAAATTACTATTTGAAACGGAAGATGCAGGGTGACTAAGAAATCAGGGCGATTCAAATACAGCCATGGACAAGGTTTGGTCTTTCCTTTAGTTATTACATATGTAATACTTTTTAATAACAAGACTGCAAAATCAGGTGACTGCAATGACGACTCTTAAGCTCAAGGCCGTCGGCAACTCGACAGGCGTCATTTTACCGAAAGAGATTCTTGCCAAACTCCATGTCGAGAAAGGCGATCAACTTTTTGTGGTCGAAACCGCCAATGGCATTGAACTGACACCCTACGATCCGGAATTCGAGCGGCAAATGGAGGCGGCACGAAAAGTCATGAAAAAGCGCCGCGGCGTTTTGCGTGAACTCGCCAAATAATGCCCTCCTGGACCAGGATCGATCAACATGTCGTTCTTGCAATTCACGATGAACAGATTGCCGAGCATGGCGGACACGCTGGCTTAACAGATGAAGGGCTCCTTTCATCCGCTCTGGCCCGTCCAGACAACAAAGCAAATTACCAGAATGCAGATATTGCAGAATTGGCCGCCGCTTACGGTTTTGGAATATCCAGTAATCATCCTTTTCTCGATGGCAATAAGCGGACGGCCTTCGTTGTCGTTGAGCTTTTCCTGAACCTCAATGGTTATCAGTTGAATGCGGACGATATTGCTTGCGTGCAAACATTTCTTTCGCTCGCCGCAGGGAACTTGTCAGAAAAAGATCTCGCAACCTGGTTAAGAGCCCATATATCCCCTGTTCCCGACTGATACCCTCAGCCGCGTTCCGCGACGCCGTCCGGTGTCAGTTGCATGCCGGTGAGGACGCGCTCATCGTTCTGCATGCGCCACGACAGCAGCTTCTGGGTATAGGTGAGCATCTGGGCCGTGTAGGCCGGATCGTTGGCCAGATTGTGGAAATTGTCCGGGTCTTTGCGCTGATCGAAGAACAGCGGCGGCAGGCCGTTGAAATGGACATATTTGAAATTCTCGTCCCGAATAATGTTCATGGCGCATTGATCCATGGTGATGCCAAGCCGCTTTTCCATCCGCGGGTCCGTGACATCGCGGTAATCGTATTCCCAATGCACTTCGGTGCGCCAGTCAGCCGGGGGGCTGCCATGGCAGAACCCAAGCAGAGACCGGCCGTCGCACTGGCGGGGGATGGCGAGACCCATCCATTCGAGCAGGGTGGGGGTGATATCGACGGATTCGGTGAACGCTTTGATGTGCTGGCCGCGTGTTGAATCCGCGGCCCTGCGCGGATCACGGATGATCAGCGGGATCCGATAGCTCTGATCGAAGTAGCCGCGTTTGCCAAAAAGCCAGTGATCGCCGAGCAACTCGCCGTGGTCGGTGGTGAAGATGATCAGGGTTTCCTCATAGGCCCCGGTCTGCTTGAGATGATCAATAAGTTTGCCGATGTAATGATCAACCTTGGAGATCAGGCCGTAGTAGGTGGCGCGCACCTGCAGGGCGTCGCGGTCGTAGCTGTCGTCTTTCATGGTCGCCTGCATCCACGGGTCGAACCAGTCGCCCATGTCATCAAGGGCGCAGGCCAGCCATGGGTGGGCGCTGGCTTCGGCATCGGGGCTGGCGGCGCGGACCGGCGGCGGCACGTCGGCCGCCGCGTACATGGTATTGTAGGGTTCAGGCGCAATAAACGGCGGATGCGGCCGCAGGTGCGAGACGTGGGCAAACCAGCCCTGGTCCTGTTGGGATAAATAGGCGGTCACCTGGTCGGTCAGAAAAGCGGTCCGTGAATCGTCGGCCCTGTAGAACGGCGGCGGAAAGGTGCGGCCCCGGTTTTCCGCATCCGGATAATCGCCAAGCGGACGATAGATGTCGTCCAGCGCGGCCGGCACGTCATAACCTTTGGCTTTCAGATCGGCAATCCAGGGCTCCGAATTATCGAGCAGCAGCGTTTCGACTTTGAAACCCGGCAGCACGCCTTCATAGAGGTCGCGTTTTAAAAGCTCCGGGTCGGTTGTGCGGGGGTCGCGGCTGGTATCCGTATAACCAAAGAGGACCGGCTGATATCCGGCTTTTCTGGCTTCCAGGGCAATATTTGTATGGCGTTCATCCAGCGGCGTGCCGTTGCGGCACGAGCGGTGGTTCTGCAGATACATCCCCGTCAGCAGGCTGGCGCGGGCCGGGCCGCAGGGCGCACAGACCGAATAATGATTCTCGAACACCACGCTTTCAGCAATCAATGCATCCAGATGGGGTGTTTTGACACAGGGGTGGCCAAGCGCCGACAAACACTCGCCGCGCCACTGATCAGCCGTGATCAGCAATATGTTCTGAAGCGGTTTGGTCGTCATTTCGCACCTGATGAAGAGCTGTTATACGCGCTCGAATATCGCCCTTAACGGAGAGCGAGTAAAGCCGGCGATGTGCGGGCACTAGCGATAATTCATGACCTTCTTGAACAGTTCAAGGCGCGCGTATTGATCTCCGCAGGCGCGCATCAGGGCGGCGCGCCGGCGGTAGGCGACAAGCCCATAGATGGCGGCGGCCAGAACCAGGAGCGGGCTGCAGATCGCCAGAAAGGGGTTGCCGTAGGGGATGCCGGAAAAGACTGCCGACCACGCCTGCCAGAGCCCGATCATAAAGGCCGCAAGATCTGTGAGCATCGTCGATCTCCTTTCGGTAACGCCGCTGCCGTGGCTGTCGCCTTAGGCCGGTCGTTTTGCGCCCCATGGTTTCCGATGGTTTGCCCGTTCGATGGAACTGTGTGAACTGTAATACGCGCCGGGGCCAGGTCCTGTGACGGGGGTCACAAAAAGCGAAAAATGATGCCTGGTTGCAGCGGCTACTGGTTCGGCTCCGGCCCCGGCCGGTCTTTAAGTGACCATTTCAGCCATGCGTTGGGCCAGGGCATTCAACTTCTCGACCAGGGCATTGATTTGCTGGGTGGCTTGCGAGGTCTGCGACGCCAGAACCTTGACTTCACCGGCGACCACTGCAAATCCGCGGCCCTTGTCGCCGGCCCGGTTGGCCTCAATGGTCGCATTCAGGGCCAGCATGTTGGTTTCGCTGGCGATGCCGTCAATCCGCTGGGATATGGCGCCGATTTTCTCGATACCGGTTACCAGAGCAATGATCTGGTCGTCAACGGAAGTACCCGGATCGGTCTGCGTTTCATTTTTCAGCGACACAAGCAGGTTTCTGACCTGATCGGATATCTCGGCGGCAGCCTGATAAATGCCCTTGGTTGCTTCTCCAGACTGGGCAGCCAGATCCTTGATCTCGTTGGCGACGACCGCAAACCCCTTGCCGGCATCTCCGGTTCTGGCCGCTTCAATGCGCGCGTTCAGGGCCAGCAGATTGGTCTGTTTTGCAACCCCGGAAATCTGCTGGGCGACCTCGTTTACGTTGGCCACTTCGTCATCCAGGTTTTGCGCTTCCAGCTCAATGCTCGCGGTATCTGCACGCGACCCGCCGGGGGCCGAAGTGGCCGCATTTGCCGGGGGAGCGCCGATGCCAATGCGTTCGGCCGACGGGTTATGGGCCACACCAAAGGCAGCTTCGCGCATGATCGCCGAAAACATCAACCAGGCATCAGACCAGGCATCCCTGATTTCCGGGGCAAGATTATTGCTGAAGCACTGTTCAAAGCCCTGCATCAGGGCATCGCCGAGGATGGCGTAGTGGTCATCCTGAACGCCCCGGTCATGAAGGAATTCGCCATAGCCGGCGACATAATCGGCGATTTCGCTCGGCGTATGTAATTTTTCGACGACATGGTCAATGGCAGAGGTTGTCTGCCCGACCAGTTCGTCGGTGCCGTGACCAATCAGATGCGACAACTCAGGGCTGGCCATCGCGATATGTGCCAGAATGGTTTCGATAAAGGTCGACTGGCCTTTAACATGGGTCGCATAGGCGGTTTGAATGAGTTCTGCTTGATCGGGTGTCACGAACTGTTCCTTTCGTCGTATCTCGTTCGGTCGAATTGAGGTCGTTAAGGAAAAGGCTCAGGCGCGCTTTTAAATAAGTTCAACAAATCGAGGCTGACGGATGAATGCACACAATGTAATGAATCAATGCACACAATGTAATGAAATTGTTTGTGTTTAGGCAAGCATTCTCGGTTTTTTTGGCACGATTAGATGTTTAAGAACATTTCAGACGCTGAAAAGCAGGAAAATGATCACCCGGGTGTTGGTTTGCTGTCAGCACCAAGGCGGGGCTTCCGACATTCATTTTCTGCAGGTCATTATCTGACGGCCCCACGTGATTGCGGTTAAAGGCCGCTCAGCCGAGCACTTCGTGCAGGGCGTCTCCGACATGGGACGGGGTATCGAGAACGGTGACGCCAGCCGCTTCCAGAGCCTTCTTTTTTGACGCATAAGTGCCTTTGTCGCCCATGACGATCGCCCCGGCGTGGCCCATCTTCTTACCGGCAGGCGCAGCCCCGCCGGCAATAAAGGCGAACACCGGTTTTGCCATGGTGGCCGCATAATCGGCCGCATCCTCTTCCATGGATCCACCGATCTCGCCGACCATGACAACACAATCGGTCCCTTCAAACTGGTCCAGTGCCTGCAGGGCATCGCGGGTTGTGGTGCCGATAATCGGATCGCCGCCAATGCCGATGAATGCCGACTGGCCGTAGCCGGCCGAAACGATATTCTGGCACATCAACGTGCCCAGGCTGCCCGAGCGTGACATCACACCGACCCGGCCACGCTTGAAAATACGTTCGTTGAATGCTGGCATAAATCCCTGAAAACATTCACCAACGGTGACCGAGCCGGCGGTATTGGGGCCGGTGATCATGGTGCCGCGTTCCTTTGCCG
Source organism: Rhodospirillales bacterium (assembly GCA_013203595.1). Lineage (GTDB taxonomy): Bacteria > Pseudomonadota > Alphaproteobacteria > Rhodospirillales > Casp-alpha2 > JABMNT01. Next base: position 97,447 of record JABMNT010000032.1, on the reverse strand, counting down.
CCGCCATCACATACATGACGTCCTGGACCGGAATATGTTCAGTGAGTATGCAAATGTTTTTGGCGCCCGCTTCGATGGCATCCAGGGCCGCCGCCTTGACCCCCAACGGCGGGATAAACATGATCGATGACTCAAAACCATCTCCGTCTTTCATGGCATCAACCGCAGAGGCGTGGACAGGGACGTTGCAATGGCTGGTTCCGGCTTTTTTCGGGTTTACGCCGCCCACCACGTTGGTGCCGTAGGCCTGCATGCGCTCGGTCCAGAAGGTGCCCTGTTTGCCGGTTATCCCCTGGATCAGAACCCGGTGGTGCTTGCGCAAAATTCTCATGTGCCTGCTCCCGCCCGGGCCGCATCGACAGCGGCTTTGCTGGCCGCATCCATGTTCGGGTAAGGGTCCATATCGAGGCGCTCCTTCAGCATGCGGATGGCTTCTTCGTCACCGGTGCCGGCGATCGAGAAAAACACAGGCAATTCAGGCTTCAGCTCTTCCCAGGCGTTCAACAGGCCATCCATCATCACGTCGCAGCGGGCAAAGGCCCCGCAGAAATTGACAACCAGGCTTTTGACGCCAGGTTTGCCCAACACCATTTCCAGCGCCACTTTGCCCTTGGTATAGGCCTCGCCGCCTATTTCGCAGAAGTTTGCCGGTGCCCCGCCGTGATGACGAACCACGTCCATGGTCGTCATCGTCAGGCCTGCGCCATTGGCCAGCACGGCAACGTTGCCATCGAGTTCAATATACTTGATCACATTGTCCTCACCGATTTTTTCAAGCGCGGTCAGCCTGTCAGGCGTGCCTTTGGCGGCGAGCTCCGGCTGGCGCTTGATGGCTGAATCATCCAGCACGAACTTGCAGTCCAGGGCAACGATGGTGCCGGAACGGGTTTGGATCAGCGGGTTGATTTCCAGCAGTTCCGCATCGTTTGTGCGGTAGGCGTCATACAGTTTCAGCAGGACGTCAGCGATGGCATCGTTGGCACCATTCAGATCGAGGCCCCCGATCAGTGCCTGCGCCGTTTCGGCCGATAAACCCCGGCGGATATCGATGGTCGCGGTGCGCAGTTTTTCCGGTGATTCGGCGGCAATCTCTTCAATGTCCATGCCGCCTTCGGTGGAAAACATGAGCATCGGGCCCTTGCTGGCAGGATCATTGAGGATGGCTGCATAATATTCGAAGGCGATATCGGACATGGCTTCGACCAGAACCTTTTCGACACGGTGCCCGCCGATGTCCATGCCGATAATCCGGGCTGCATGCTGCGCTGCCTGGTCCGGCGTATCGGCCAGTTGAATGCCACCGGCCTTGCCCCGTTTGCCGGTTGGCACCTGGGCCTTGATAACCACCTGGCCGATGGCTGCGCAGGCCTTTGCCGCCTGCTCCGGGGTTGTCGCCAGTTGCGAGGCGGGGACCGCAATGCCGGCGGCCGCAAGGATCGGCTTGGCTGCATATTCTTCGAAGTTCATGGCTTATTTCCCGTATTTCTGCCAATGGCTGGCAAACAGATCCTCTTCCGACGGTTTGTCCTCGGGAATCTCGCGAACCAGATGCGTTATGTTGATGAAATGCCGGTAATTGAGATTTTCAGAAATGGAATTTCCCGCCCAGGTTCCGCAGCCCATGGACAATGTGAAATTCAGGCCATTGGTGAAACTGCCGCCATTGCCAAAGGTATGCGCCTGGTTGACCAGGACCCGAACGACTTTCAGGTCTTCGGCCAGTTCGCGCACATGATCCTCATTTTTTGTGTGAATGCCGACGGAGTGGCCCATGCCGACAAAGTCGAGAATATTCTGGACGTGCGTCTTGGCGGCGGCAAAGTCGGCGGCGCGATACACGGTCAGCACCAGCGACAGCTTCTCATCGGAGAACGGGTGGGCTTTGCCGACGGCGTTGTCATCTTCGACCATGAAGAACTTTGCATCCGCTGCCGCCGGCGACAGGCCACAGGCGGTTGCCAGAATGCCCGGGTCCTTGGCGATCACGTGCCGGTTCAGATGGCCATCGACCCAGAGGGTCTGCTGGATTTTGGCCTTTTCCTCAGGCGTGCACAGATAGCCGCCCGCCGCCTTCAGGGCATCGATCGCGGCGTCGTATACATCGTCGATGATCGTCACGGAATTTTCGGAGCTGCAGGACGTCGCATTGTCAAAACATTTGGACTGCTGGATCTTCGTGGCGGCGTCGTTCAGGTCAGCTGTCGAATCGATAATCACCGGCACATTACCGGCGCCGACGCCGATCGCCGGCGTGCCCGACGAATAGGCGCGGCGCACATTGTTCTGCGAGCCGGTGCAGACGATCAAATCGGACTGGTTCATTAACTGCTGGGTTAATTCCTTGTTGACGGGCGACGGCAGGACCTGCACCAGATCCTCCGGAAGGCCGATTTTCCTTAATTCCGCACGCATGTAATCAACAGTCTTTGCGGTCGTCAGCGCACCCGCCGGAGACGGTGCAACAATCACCGCGTTGCGGCCTTTGACCGCCATCATGGCTTTGTTGACCGGTGTTGCTGCCGGATTGGTGGAGGGTGCAATGGCGGCAACCACGCCAACGGGTTTGGCGAATTTAACCAGGCCCAATGCCTTGTCTTCTTCGATAATGCCAACGGTTTTGGCGCGCATCAGGTCGCGCAGGGTACCGAAGGTTTTGCGGGTGTTCTTGATGATTTTGCTGTCAACGGTGCCAAGGCCGGTATCTTCGACGGCCATCTCTGCCAGTTCCCTTGCCCGGCCCGGCTCGTACAAAGACCAGGCCAGCGCCGTCACCGCTTCGTCAACGCGCGCCTGATCCGCTGATTCAAATTCCGCCATGGCGATACGGGCACGCTTGATCAATTGCTCAATAATCTGGGCCGCTGTCGGGTTGGCTTGGGCAGATGCCGCTGAAGGAGGGGCCAGGCGTTCGATCCTTGCTGGAAGTTATGAATCATTCTTATAAAATGGGATGCAATGTCTCATTTTATACATTTTTGTGGTTCGCGAGTCAACGGCCTGAAAGGGATTAGGCGAGCAGAGATGTGCGGCAGACGACAGACGCCCAGGAAATCGGGCGGTCAGTGCTGAAGTCAGCGGAGCGCCGCTTGCGACGGCCCCGTTGGTAAAGGTGAAATTCAGGCCGGGGTCGCCCTTAGGCGGACTTTGCCTCGGTGGCTGGCCCTGTATCCCTAAGCAGACCGACCAGGTCGGTCACATCGGACATCCAGATTATCCGGGCCTTGTGGCCTTCCACTTCCGCCATCTGCGAATTCATGGTGACCCAGAAAACAGATCCGTCGGCCCGGCGGCGCTTGGCGACAAAATTCTCAAGATCCTGCCCCGATGCAATAAACGCCTTCATCTGCTGATAGCGTTCGACATCGCACCAACTGTCTTCAATCCGGTCGATCAACAGGTTTTCAGGGGTTTCCGCACCAAACATTTTTGCCAGTTTATCGTTGGCATAAAGCCGTCGTTCCATGTTTTCAGAAACAATAGTCACACCAATTGGACAGTTATTTAACAACCCTGAAAGCATTTTTATTCCCTGTGGGCGCGCACGTCTTATACTTTTATTGTTTTAATAAAATTCAAAAACCATAAAAATTAATCGCTCAGGCTTAGCAAGAGCGATCTATCATCACACCTGTAACTATGAACCTAAACGGTGCGGTTGATCAAGAGCCTATGCGGGTAACCATCGTTTTGGCGAAGATTTAGCTGTTTACACGATCATCTGTTCGGTGATTAATTCCTTGAATTGCATCACCGCAAGGCAACCCGCCTTTCTGTAATTTGAGGCTTTTGTGCAAAACCTGCTATCACAGATTCCGGGACAGGGCTCCGTTACCAGCGACCGTGGTTTGCCGGGCATTCCCTGCACCTAAACGATATGAACTGATAGAGGAAATTCAATGAAGGTCGTTTGCGGGGGACGCCTGTTTGATGGCGAGGCGGTGCATGAGAACCGCGCCGTGCAGGTTGAGAACGGCAAAATAAGTGCCGTCATTGCGGACAGGGATATCCCGCGGGATGTGGAAATTATCGATCTGCAGGGCGGGCTGCTGGCACCTGGATTCATCGATATTCAGGTGAACGGCGGTGGCGGCGTGTTGTTTAACGACAGGCCAGACGTGGACGGGTTGCGGACCCTATTTGCAGGCCATCGCCAGTTCGGGACAACGGCAATGCTGCCGACCCTGATCAGTGATGATTTCCCGACAATGGTCGCGGCGGCGCAAGCCATAAGGGAGGCCAGAAATCAGTCTTTGCCCGGCATCATCGGGGTTCATTTTGAAGGCCCCTATGTGAACGCCAAACGCAAGGGGGTGCATGACCCGGCCCAGATCCGTGCCTTTGAAGATCAGGCCAGGGCGCTCTATGACGATCCTGAACTGGGAGTTGTTGTTGTCACTCTGGCGCCGGAACGCTGCCCGTCCGGTTTGATCCGGGAACTCAGCAGGGCCGGTGTGCGTGTCTGTGCCGGGCATACGGCGGGCACCTATGAAGACATGCAGGCGGCCATGGCCGAGGGTCTGGCCGGCTTTACCCACCTGTTTAACGCCATGACTCCCCTGCAAAGCCGTGCCCCGGGTGTTGTTGGCGCCGCCCTCGAAGACCGCCATACCTGGTGCGGAATTATTGTTGACGGTCACCATGTCCATCCGGCGACCCTGAAAATCGCTGTTGCCGCCAAACAAACCGGAAAAATGATGCTGGTCAGTGATGCCATGCCCTGTGTCGGCGCCACCGACAAATCGTTCCGTCTGGGCGGTCAGGCTATTCACTGGCAAAACGGCGTGTTGACGACCGCCGACGGCACCCTGGCCGGGTCCGATCTGGATATGGCCCAGGCGGTACGCAATACGGTACAATTGCTGGACCAGCCGATCGAAGAGGCGCTGCGCATGGCGTCTCTCTATCCGGCCGCATTTCTCGGTTTGTCCCACACCCTGGGCTACATCAGACCCGGCTATCAGGCGGATTTTGTGCTGCTTGATGACGCATTTGACGTGCAGGCCACCTGGGTCGCCGGGCAACGGGAAAACCACCGTTAAGTGGCGGCAACGGGTCGGTTTAATTCGTTGATACTGTTTCGATGCCGCTCGGGCCGGACAGCAATCTTTCATCTGTGTGTAATCTCTGTTACCTAACGCTTTCTCGGGATAAAGGCGGCACCATGGTATACAAAGGCAGGAAGAAATCTACCGGCAAGACCCGGCGCGGTGGCGCCAAGCGGGTTGTCGAGACCGTCGAGCTGACCCTGCGGGTGAACAGTCTGGGGCGTCATTGTGATGGTGTTGCAACCGTTGAAGGAGCCGAAAAGCCGCAAACCTATTTTGTTCCTTTTGCCCTGCCCGGCGAACAGGTGCGGGTGCGAGCAGCGGGCAACCGGGCCGAACTTGTTGAAATTCTTCAGCATCCGCCGACCGGGTTGAGCCCTTTTGCCCCCATTACCTGCAATGCGGCGGCTGTGTCGCCCAACATCTGGCGGATGAGCCCTATCGGGCCTGGAAACGCCAGATCATCGAGACGGCGCTGCACAATCAGGAACTCGACGTGGCCATCGCCGATATGAAAGATGCCCATGGCGCGGGCCGTAGGCGGGCAACCTTTCATGTGATCTTCACCCAGGCGAGAGCCAAGGTCGGATATATGCAGGCGCGCTCCAACACCTTGATTGAAATTGAGGCCTGCCCGATTCTGGCCCCGGCGCTCAAGGAAGCCCCCCGGATCGCCCGCGAACTGGCGGCTCCCTTCGCTGAAACGCACCGGCAACTGGATATTGCGCTGACCGAAATTCCGGAGGGCCTGGATTGTGATATCAGGGGCACCGACAAAATAACCTATGACATTCATGTGGCCCTGGCGGAACTGGCCGATAAATGGGATCTCGCCCGGATAACCCTTGACGGTGTGATCGAACTGGAACGGCGCCGGCCGATGTTGCCGGTGGGGGCGGTGCGGGTGCCGCTGCCGCCGTCCAGTTTTCTGCAGGCAACGGCATTGGGCGAAGACACCCTGGCTGAACTGGTGCTGGCGGAAGTGGGCGGGGCCAGCAAGGTTGCGGATCTGTTTTGCGGGATCGGACCCTTTGCCCTGCGCCTGGCGACCAACGCCAGTGTCTACGCCGCCGACAGCAACGCCGTTGCCATCGACGCCCTGAACGATGGCCTTCGTCATGCCGTCGGCCTGAAACAGGTTGAAGCCGAGGTCAGGGACCTGTTCCGTAACCCGCTGTACCGCGATGACCTGGATGATTTTGATGCAGTTATTCTCAATCCGGCGCGGGCCGGCGCCCAGGCCCAGGCCGAGGAGATCGCTCAATCCGAGGTTCCCCTGGTGGTCTATGTGTCCTGCGATCCGGCGACCCTGGCCCGCGATGCCAACCTGCTGGTCGAGGGCGGCTATCAACTGGTGCGCCTGACCCCCGTTGACCAATTCAAATTCGCCTCGCATGTGGAAGCGGTTGCGGTTTTCCGCAAGGCCTGAAGAGCCTGAAAAGTGCGGACATAACTCAGTTGTGATCCGGCCAGCTCCCTGTTAGGTGTAATCTGCATGATGTCCCGTATGTCCCCTGTTGAGGTGATGATGATCCGCTTGTTGTTTGTGCTGTCGCTGCTGGTTACCTCCGTGGCACCTCCTGCCGCAGCCATTGGAGGAGAACTGCAGGTGCTGGCCCGCCCCGGTCCCTGGCCGGTTGCCGATGGGCTGATCGCCTATCGGGACAGGGTCTGGTTCTCGAGCGCCGTGAAGGGCGCTAATCACAACTCGGCCGACATCTGGAGCTACGATCCGGCGCAATCAAAGCTGCAGTTCGAACGCTATCTGTTTTCCCAGGATACGGGGGCTCCGGTTGTTCACAAGGCTCTGCTTTTCTGGCCCCATGAAGACATGCGGGTCGGGCTTGGGGCCGGCGTGATCAGTGTTACCAACGACCGGGACTGGCAGAATCTGTCGGTGCCGAGCGATGACCATATGATGCATACCCACGGGGCGACGCAATGGAACGGCGTTCTGGTGGCGGCCATGGCCGGCTGGCACAGTGCCCTCTCCATTTCCAAAGACGCCGGCCGGTCCTGGCAGGTGCTGGTCAATGATCCGCCCCGTGACGGCTCGTTTCATCGCTACAACCACATCAGTGCCATAAAAGGCCGCCTGTTCGCCCGCCACTGGGAAAAAACCGGTGAGTCCCTTGCCGAGTATCGCAATGGCAGAATGCAGGATGTGGAAGGCTGGCCGAAAGACCGGTCCTTTTCGGATTTTGTGCGCTTCCGAAACGCCCTGTATTCCCTTGTCAAAAACAGGGATGGTACAAGCCGGCTGTGGCGGATCGGATCGGGCGCCCCGGAAGTGGTGGATGTCGATATTAAAGAGGGCCTTAAACGGCTGCTGGTCAGTGATGGGCAGGCCCTGTGGATCGTCACGGAAGGGCCATCGGGCGGTCAGTTGTGGTCGAGCCCGAATGCCAGGGCCTTCACTGCCCGTCACACATTCTCAGGCGGTGTTGCCCATGCTGCCGTTGCCCTGGCCGCTGGCAGGATTTACCTGGGCGGTGCCGGAGACGATGGAAAGGCCATCCTCTGGGGGCCGCCGGACCCGCCTCAGGAGACCCGGCAGACCCCGTTTCAGCCAATGCCCGTTCAGCGACCGGACCCGGACCCTGAATTTCCGGCAGCCGCGCAGCGCGCAAGAATGCAGGCCGTGCTGGCGGACCCTGTGACGTTTGCCGACCGCGGCCGCGCCCTGCGCCAGCAGTTATCTGAAATCCTGGCCCAGAAACCACCAATCGATTTTTTCGCACCCTTGTTGGCGGCGCCGGTGGCTGACGGCCAGGTGGCGACCTTTGGCGGTCGTTTTTCCGTACCCATGGGCGACATCGCCAATTGGCATTTGCTCAACGCCATGGCCGAGAACGGCGAAAAACAGGTGCCTCTGGCTTTCCTTGAAAAGCCATGGGAACGCCAGCCAAATGGCCCGCAGAAGTGGTTTGATAACCTGTTGATCGCCTTGCACGCCGTCCAGCGGGCCCAGCAAAACGACCGGGCAACCATTGATATCCTGATCCGCAGGCTCGACCAGAGCGGCGACCCCGACTGGCTGCAGTCACAAGTTACCGGCACCCTGGCCGCCCTGACCGGCCAGAAATTTGCCTATGATAAAGACCAGTGGCGGGCCTGGTGGGGGGCAGCACAGGCAAGCTGGAAGCCGTAGCGCGCAGCGCCTGCCCGCCCCTCAAAGGATCCCGGTCCGTATTTAATCCGGGTTGTCAGTGAAAGGGAAAGTTAAGCGCCTGCAGGGTCTGATTGCCATTTTCGGGCAGCAGGAGTGCCGGAGAGGAAAGATCGCCCTGTCGTGTGTCGGGTCGTGTGGCGGGGGGCTTCTATTCAATTTGATTTTAAGGTAGACTTAAATCCGTTAGAGGAGGAAGAACTGAATGACCACATTGCGGGAATTGCTTAACAAAAAGGGCGGCGATGTGCATTTCGCCCGTCCCGATGATACGGTCCTTGATGCAATCCAGCAGATGGCCGACAGGAACATTGGCGCGTTGATGGTGCTCGACGGCGACAAGCCGGTCGGCATTTTCACGGAACGGCTTTATGCCCGTGAGGTTTTTCTGAAAGGACGCGGATCGCCGAATACGAAAATCAGCGAGGTGATGGAAAGGCAGGTATGTTATGCAGATCTGTCGCAGAGCGTCGATGAATGCATGGCGGTCATGACCGACAAAAAAGTGCGCCACCTTCCGGTCATGGACGGCGGCAAGCTGGTTGGCATCGTTTCCATTGGTGATCTGGTGAAAAACAAAATCGCCGATCAGGAGTTCGCAATCGACCAGCTTGAGCAGTACATCCGCACATCCTAGCTGGCTGTCTTGTTGATCGGGTAACAGCTGAGATCGGAAATGCGGCCTGCTGGCCAGAAGCGGTCGTTATCGACCTTGTGATGAATTGATGGATGTCTCTGGTATATCTCCTGAGTTCATCCCAAATTAGAGATTTGGCCGGGTTAACCTATATCCCTGTGAACTTCTATGTATTTTTTGTATTTTTCATGGGAGTGGATCCGAACCTCATTTCAATCAATCCCCCAATGAAAAAACCTATTCCCGCTGCTCCAAAAAACGTGTTCTGCAGGCCCCAGATATCCTCCAGACCATCAGACTGCGCGTTAAGCGTCAAAATAATGGATAAGGTAAGGCCGTACGATGACAGAGCAAATACCAGATTTATGAATCTGCTAATTTTCGAGAACATTTTAGTATAGAGCTGGGGAGACAGGAAAATGTTAAACAACATGATTAATATTGGCCCAATGATTCCAAACACCAGTAAAGTTGTGCGAATGTCATTGTTCATAGGTATTGGCGTGGGCAACGCATCGTATCCCTCAACAAGCCCTAACAGAGCACCGGCAAAAATACCTGCCAGGATCGGTTTCATAACATGAATTCCGTTCACGTATTCGCCCCTAACCTATGCCGCCAGCTTTTGAGATATTTATCCTTACTATGATTTACTCCAAAGCGATCAACCGCGACAGAGCATTACCGTGGGTGGATGGGTGCATCGCCGGGTAGCCAGACCGGGATCTGTTCATTTTTCAGGGTCCGCCGGAGAGATCCGAGCAAGCTCATTTGGTATGACGGCCATGAGTCTTTTTTGTACTTGCTCCTACGCACGGATGCTGCCTATGACGCGTACCGTATCTGATGCCCCGGCGTCTTGCGAGAGGCGGTTTTGGCTTCGTACATCAGACCGTCGGCGCGTTTTAGCAGTGTATTTATGTCCTCGAATACTTCAGGGCCAGTTTGAACGACCCCAATAGAAAAGGCGACGTCGTATTTGCAATTCTGGTCGAAATCCGTGATCAGTCGGTCAATCGGTTTGCGTGCGTTATCAATATCGCACCGCGGCATGATGATACAAAACTCGTCGCCGCCGAGGCGGGCCGGAATATCGACATTACGGCTGATTGTCCGTAGTGACTGACCAACCTGCCTCAGCACATTGTCGCCAGCCTCATGACCGTACGTGTCGTTGATGGGCTTGAAGCCGTTCAGGTCGAAGTATACCAGGCAAAGCGGCAGTTCATATCTTTTTGCGATCTCCAGTTCCCGTTCCAGGTAATCGATCAGGGCCCGCCGGTTGAATATGTTCGTCAGGCTGTCGCGCAAGGATTCATTATGCGCTTTGCGGGTCAGCGCCTCGATCTTGATTTCCATATGCGCGGCGTAATCGTTGATCTCGCCATAGGCTTCTTCCATGTCTAACTGGTAGCTGTGGATATAGGCTTCAAAAACAAACTGGCAGTCGAACAACAACGCCTTGTGAAATGCCTTATGTAAGGCTTGCACGTCATCATCGTCAGCGCACAGGTTTCTGATATTTTCGTCGACAAGGTCCTGCAGGGTTGAAATTGCCGACATATAAAGTTTAGGCGCCACGCCAAGTGTTTTATGGACTTTTCTGACCCGAAGCCGGCTGTTGATATAATCGGCGTCATAGGTCGCCCTAAATAAACGCGACAAGAATAACTGCATATGTACATGCAGGTTTGCCAGCACCTTCGGGGCTCCTATCATCTTGGCAATCTCTTTATCCGCCATTTGGCGCTTGTAGAAATCGGTGACGATACGTTCCAGTTCCGGCTCAAGCACCGGCGAGAAATTCCGCAGCCGTTGCTGATCTGATTCAGAGATATCGAACGCGTGTCGACGGCGCTCCAGTTCTTCGGAATTAATTCCAATCGATTCCATGAGGTCGGTTTTTGAGAGCATATCTGGAAGTCCGCTTTTTATGATACCCCTGTCGCTTCTTTACGAAGCTGGAGGTCGGAGAGCGCGTGGTTTACACCAATGTAATGCAAATTCAAAGGTCGAGCGAGTAAAGAGTTTAAACGTCCTGCCGCCGGATGCTTACTGCTTAACGTCTGTTGTATGGTAACAAGAGCATAAAGTTTCGTGTAACATACGACGACCGATTGGTTATGAAATGCCCGCCTTGGGCTAAAAATACCTATATTTCCGCCCGAAAAAATAGTCCGGATTGCGATCAACCCCGCCCAATTCTCGCCGTTGATGAGAAATGTCTCACTTACTGTGAGACCCGACACCTAAAACCGGTGGGTGGGCGCATCGCCGGGTTGCCAGACCGGCAGTTTTTCCATGACCGTGGTGAAGGTTTCCGATTGCAGAAATTCGCCCAGCCAGCGCTGCAGGTTTGGATAGGGGGATTGGTCAAACCAGGCCCGGTCGGTATTGGCAAACTGGCGGACGAAAGGCGCAATGGCCGTGTCGGCCAGGGCCGGCCGGCACCCATAGAGATAGGGTGTCTCTAGCAGTTGGCTGTCCAGTCGGGCGAGGAATTTTTCGGCCAGGGTACGCTGTTCAAGGGGGTCGGTGGCATCGAACCGGTTGGCATATTTGTAGCGGTCGAGGTGGGGTTTAAACTGCTCTTCGCAGGCTGCGATCAGGGCCAGCATTGCCGCCAGATCGCCGCGCTCCGGTGCCAGCCACTGCGCCGGGTCGTTCTGGCCAAGCGCCCACAGCATCACATCAAGGCTTTCATCAATGACGGTGCCATCAGGTGTCTGCAGAACAGGCACCGTGGCTTTTGTTGAAATCTCCAGCATATGGGCCGGTTTGTCGCGGAGCACCAGTTCCCTGACCTCGCAGGTCCGGCCACTGACGCTGAGCGCCATCCGGGCGCGCATGGCATAGGGACAGCGGCGGAAGGTATATAAAAGCGGGTAGGGACTTTCAGTCATGGGACCAGCTTACTCTGATCGGGCAGCATGTCCCAGATGGATTTCGCCACGCGCCTTTGCCAGTTCCATCTGCTTCTGCCGTTCGGCGAAACGGGCTTTCTGATCATCCGACAATTTGTCATGGCATTTCGGGCAACAGACACCGGGTTCATAGAGCGGCGATTGCTTGTCGTCGGCATCGATCGCATGGCGGCAGCCGTGGCACAGGTCGTAGGGGCCCTGCGCGAGGCCATGGCCGACGGAGACCCGTTCGTCAAAAACAAAACACTGGCCATCCCACAGGCTGTCCTCGGGCGGCACGGATTCCAGATATTTGAGGATACCGTCCTTGAGATGGTAGACCTCCTCAATTCCCAACTGGCGCAGATAGGCGGTCGATTTTTCGCAGCGGACGCCGCCCGTGCAGAACATCGCCACTTTCTTCTTGGTCGCCATAATGCCGCTGTCTTCGACCCATTTCGGAAAATCGCGGAACGAGGTGGTGTTCGGGTTTACCGCACCCTTGAAAGTTCCGATTTCGACTTCGTAGTCATTGCGGGTATCGACCACCAGTACATCCGGATCCGAGATCAGGGCATTCCAGTCCCCGGCTTCCACATAACGTCCGGCGGAATGGGCGGGGTCGATATTTTTAACCCCCATGGTCACAATCTCTTTTTTCAGGCGTACCTTCATGCGCAGGAACGGCCGCTCCGTGGCCCAGGATTCCTTGTGGGAAAGATCGCTTAAGCGCGGCTCACTGCGGATATGATCAAGGACCCTGCGGATACCCGCCTCGGGGCCCGCGATGGTGCCATTGATGCCTTCGCGGGCCAGCAACAGGGTGCCCATGACGCCCTCTGCCTGCGAGACGGCAAGCAGCGGCGCCTGTAACTGCGCATAATCCTCAAGGGTGACAAATTTATAGAGCGCGGCAACCAGATATCTGCTCATTGATTTGTCATATCCTGTGGCCTGTTAGTGGTTATCGCGCGGTATGCCCTTGGTAACGGAAATCCTCTGGTACTTTTCCGCACCTTTCATGATCATGCCCTCGTCAAACTGGGCGACCCGCTCGCGGAAGATTTCCTGCCAGGGGGTCTGGTTTTCCGGGATCGGGAAACCACCGGCGGCTTCCAGATCGGCGAAGCGTTTGGCCACTTCGTCGTCGGAAATCAGAATATTGGCGCTGCCCTTGCGCAGGTCAATGCGCACCCGGTCACCGGTTTGCAGGATCGCCAGACCGCCATTGGCGGCCGCTTCCGGCGATGCGTTGAGGATTGACGGCGAGCCACTGGTCCCCGACTGGCGGCCATCGCCAATGCACGGAAGCGACGAAATACCGGCTTTGATCATCGCTGCCGGGGGCTGCATATTGACCACTTCGGCGCCACCGGGATAACCAATGGGGCCGGCTCCGCGAATAAACAGCATGCAGTTAACGTCAATATTCAGGGCCGGATCATCAAGACGGTCATGGTAATCCTCGGGGCCTTCGAAGACGATGGCGCGCCCTTCAAAGGCCTCCGGATCGTCGGGGTTGGCTAAATAGCGCTGGCGGAATTCAGCCGAAATCACACTGGTTTTCATAATTGCTGAATTGAACAGATTGCCCTTGAGCTCGAGGAACCCAGCGTTTTCAAGCATCGGCTTGTCGTAGGTCTTAATGACATCCGTATTCAGGCTGTGTTTGTCCCGGCAGTTATCGCCCATGGTTTTGCCATTTGCCGTGATCGCGTCCGGATGCGGCAGTTTGCCGGCTTTCATCAGTTCGCCGACAACCGCCGGCACGCCACCGGCCCGGTGGTAGTCTTCGCCCAGATATTCGCCGGCCGGCTGCAGGTTAACCAGCAGCGACGTGTCATGACCAACGGTCTGCCAGTCGGAAACACTGAGCTCGACGCCAATATGGCGGGCGATGGCGTTCAGGTGGATCGGCGCATTGGTCGAGCCGCCAATGGCGGAGTTGATGACAATGGCGTTCTCAAAAGCTTGGCGGGTCAGAATGTCAGACGGTTTCAGGTCTTCCCAGACCATGTCGACGATGCGTTTGCCGGTTTCATAGGAAATCTGGCCGCGCTCGCGGTAGGGGGCTGGAATTGCCGCGCAACCGGGCAGCGACATGCCGAGCGCTTCCGACAGGGAATTCATGGTCGTTGCCGTGCCCATGGTGTTGCAATAGCCAACCGACGGTGCCGACGATGCCACCAGTTCCAAAAACCCGTCATAATCGATTTCCTCGGCAGCCAGCATTTCGCGGGCTTTCCAGACAATGGTACCGGACCCGGTCCGCTCGCCGTCGTGCCAGCCGTTGAGCATGGGGCCGACGGAAAGGGCAATCGCCGGAATATCCACGGTTGCCGCGGCCATGATCAGGGCCGGGGTGGTTTTATCGCAGCCTGTGGTCAGCACCACACCATCGATGGGATAACCATAGAGCAGTTCGACCAGCCCCAGATACATCAGATTGCGGTCCAGATTAGCGGTCGGGCGCTTGCCGGTTTCCTGGATCGGGTGGGTTGGAAATTCGAAACAGACGCCGCCGGCGGAAATGATGCCGTCGCGCACGCGTTTGGCCAGTTCGATATGATGGCGGTTACAGGGCGACAGGTCAGATCCGGTCTGGGCGATACCGATGATCGGCTTTCCAGACTGCAGTTCTTCCAAAGTGATGCCAAAATTAAGCTGACGTTCCAGATACAAGGCCGTCATTCCCGGATTGTCAGGATTGTTGTACCAGGCTTGTGAACGCAGTTTACGGGTTGGCTTATTCATGATTTGTCCCCTGTTGAAAACGCTGCGATACCAATAGGAAATTTGCCGGGAAAGTGCAACGGTTGGTTAGGGAATTGCGATTAATACAGGTTGCCCGGCCTCCGATTTACAGATTGCCAGGCTGGGCAGAATCCGGCGTGGTAAAGAAATCTGTGTAATTCCCATACCCGGGTTGTTCCTGTCCCCGGAACTGCCTACATTGGCGGCTATTGCGCATTCTGCTCCTATTTCCTGACTTAAGTGTTTGTAATGACCAATCTTGATCAATTCGAATCGGCTTTTAAATCTTCTGACAAGGCGATTTACACCTTCAATCGGCCTCGGTTCGCGCGGGTGCTGGTGGTTACGGATTTGAACGCGACAGGTCTTTCAGGGTTTACGGAACAAATCAGATCCTATTTAGCGGTCATAGACGGTGACCAGGTGCAGTGGGATGCCCTCACCGCCGACGACTTCCAGTCTGTCCAGGAAGTGCTGGAACAGATTGAAAAACGCAAACCGGATCTGATCGTTACTTACCGTCATCTCAAGTCCAATGCCTGGCAATGGCCTTATTCACTGGGTGAGTATCTGGATGTCATGACCCAGGCGACTGCAGTGCCGGTGCTGGTCGTGCCCCATCCTGATGCCGGCCGCGCCCACAGCCACAGTCTGGTCAATACGGACCGGGTGATGGCGATAACCGATCATTTAACCGGCGATGACGCCTTGGTGAACATGGCAATCGGATTCACGGCAACCAACGGGACCTGCTGGCTGAGCCATGTCGAGGATCAGGGCATTTTCGAACGTTATATGGATACCATCGCGAAAATTCCCCAGCTGAATACGGATACGGCGCGTGAAACCATTGCCGGACAGCTGCTCAAGGAACCGACCGATTATGTGGCGGCCTGCCAGGCCGAAATCCTGGCTCAGGATGTGCCGGTCAAAATGGAGCGTGTGGTGGTGATGGGAAAACGGATCATTGAGTACCGGGAGATTATCGAGAAACACAAAATCGATCTGCTGGTATTCCATACCAAAACGGCTGATCACCTGGCCATGAACGGCGCGGCCTATCCGTTGGCGGTTGGCTTGCGTCAAATTCCCCTTTTGATGATTTGAACATGCATAGCGTTCCTCCCTATGTAACCTATCTGTTTGCGACCCTGCTGGTGGCGATGATCTTCTGTTTGGCGCTGGAGGAGAAATTGCACGCCAAGAAGTCGGTGATTACCGGCGCGTTTGCCGCGGTTAGCCTTTTGCTGGCTGCGGTTTTTGGGCTGGTGCATCCGGAAACGGTTATCCTGCTGGGCCATCCCATTCGATTGCCCGTTTACATACCTGGTGTCGACTGGGAGGTGATCGCCATTATTTTGGGCTCCTCCCTGTTCGTTGACGTGACATCAAAATGTGGCCTGTTTACCTGGATCGCCATCAAGCTGACCAAGGCGTCCGGCGGTGATCCCTTGCGGTTGTTAATTTTTTACGGTGTCATGACGGTCGTCTTTTCGGCGGTTCTCAATAATGTCACGGCGATGATCATCGTCGGCTCGTTAAGCAGTGTATCACTGGCCAAGCTGCGGATGACCGACAAGCTGTTGGGGTTTCTGCTGGTGGAAGGGTTGCTGACTAATGTTGGCGGGATGTTGACGCTCATTTCATCGGTACCAAATATTATTGTCGGCAACGCCGCCGGCATCAGCTTTGTCGATTTTTTCCTGAAAGCCAGCCCTTATGTGGTGGTGGCAACCGCCGTGACCATTTTTATGGGGGCCCGGTTATTCCGTATTACCAGCCTGAAGGAGGAGGCTGCAAAATCGCAGGCGGCTCAGCTGGTTGCCGGTTTTGATGAAAATGACGGCATCGAATCTGCAGGATTTTTCAGATTCGGCACAGTGATGACCGCCCTGTTTATCGTCGCCATGGCGAGCGTTTCGGTAACGCCGTTTATCAGGGATCTGGGCATGGGCTATGTGGCCCTGGCTTTTGCCTTGATCATGCTGGTGCGATACAAATCGACGGCGGACCGGTTCTATCAGGCCATGGACTGGGATCTGCTGGCCTTTTTCGGCTGTCTGTTCATCGTCATCAACATGATGGAACACGCTTTAGTGCTGGAACTGATTGGCGACGGCCTCAAGCCAATACTCGGTTTGGGCGAGACGACCGGAGCAGGGGTCCTGCTGTTTGCCTCGGCAATTGCCAGTTCCGTAACCGATAATATCCCGCTGGCGACCATGCTGGCAAAAATTCTGGGCACAATGGATATGGCAGCGGATTCGCCGTTTTGGTGGGCGGTCATTTTCGGGGCGAATCTGGGCGGTAATATTACCCCGATCGGATCGGCCTCGACTTTGGTCGCCGTAACGATTATTCACAAAAACAAATTGCCCATGTCGTTCGCGGGTTTTGTGAAAATCGCGGTGCCGTTTGCGGTCGTCCAGCTATTGCTGGCCGTTGGCTACTTGTTGACTATCCTCCGTTAATTCTTATGCAAACAGGAAAAACCATGTTGATCAGGAACCCGATAATTATTTTGGTAGCGGCCTTATTCGTCAATCTGGCCTTTTTTTCTCCCGCCCTGCAGGCTGCGGAGAAGTCGGTTGAGATCGAAATCCTGAAAGTCGGCGACGGCATCGCCGCCGTCAACAACGCCAAGGTCTCGGTTCATTATTCGGGCTGGCTGAAGGACGGTAAAAAGTTTGATTCCAGCCTTGATCGTGGCAAGCCCTTCGACTTCTATCTGGGGGCGGGTCAGGTCATCGCCGGCTGGGACATCGGTGTCCTGGGTATGAAAATTGGCGGAAAACGCCGGCTTACCATCCCGCCGCATCTGGGCTATGGGGCGCGCGGTGCAGCCGGGGCGATCCCGCCCAATGCGACCTTGGTTTTTGAAATTGAGCTGCTGGCCGTTGTACCACCAAAATACAGCAGTGTTGATAATCTGCAATTGCAGGAACTGCTTGCCAGAGGTGTTAAAATTATCGATATCCGACGCCAGGATGAATGGGACCAGACCGGGTTGATTGCCAACAGCCAGCGGCTGACCGCGTTTGACGGTCGCGGCAAGTTTGATCCGTCCTTTATCCCCAAGCTGGCGGCGCTGGCCCCGGCGGAGGAAGAAGTCATTTTTATCTGCCGTCTCGGCAACCGGTCTTCGGTGATTGCCAATTTCCTGACCCAGCAACGGGGCTATGAGAAGGTCTATAACGTGACCGAGGGGATCGACAAATGGATCAAGGACGGTCTGCCCGTCGTTAAATGAGCCAAGCCCTCTCGATCCTGCAAAACACCTTTGGTTTCCAGGCCTTCCGGCCGGGCCAGGAAGACGTCGTCAACACCCTGCTTGCCGGACAAAATGTGCTTGCGGTTATGCCGACGGGAGCCGGAAAGTCCCTTTGTTTTCAGGTGCCGGCCCTGGTTCAGGGTGGGCTGACCGTTGTTGTCTCGCCTCTGGTGGCGTTGATGGAAGACCAGGTGGCCGCCCTTAAACTGGCCGGTGTCGAGGCCGAAACCATAAACTCATCGCGCAGCTACGATGCCAATGTGGCGATCTGGCGCCGCGTTGCCGCGGGCCAGGTGTCGCTGCTTTATATATCGCCCGAACGGCTGATGACCGGGCGTATGATCTCTGCCCTTGCCCGCCTGCCGGTGACCATGATTGCCATCGACGAGGCCCACTGCATTTCACGCTGGGGCCCGTCGTTTCGCCCCGACTATGAAGAACTGGCAAAACTGCGCGAGCATTTCCCTGATGTGGCCATTGCCGCCATGACGGCGACCGCCGACGATGCCACGCAGAACGATATTGTCGCGCGGCTGTTCGGCGGCAAAGGCAAAAAATTCGTTTCCGGCTTTGACCGTCCGAATATTCGCTTAGGAGTGGAGCTGCGCACGTCGTGGAAACAGCAGTTACTGGATTTCGTCAAGACCCATGCCGATGAAAGCGGCATTGTCTATTGCCTGTCGCGCAAAAAAACCGAGGAAGCGGCGCTGTTTCTCAACAGCAACGGCATCCGCGCCCTGCCTTATCATGCGGGTATGGACGCCAATGACCGGGCCGAGCATCAGGATATTTTCATGACTGACCCGGCCGTGGTCATGGTTGCCACCATTGCTTTTGGCATGGGGATCGACAAACCTGATGTGCGCTATGTCTTCCATGCCAATCTGCCGTCAAGCATGGAAGCCTATTACCAGGAGATCGGCCGCGCCGGCCGCGACGGCGAAGATGCTGAAGTGCTGATGCTTTACGGCCTCGATGATATCCGCATGCGCCGGATGTTTATTGACCAGGAAGACACGGCCGAAGACCACAAGCGGCGCGAACACCGGCGGCTCGACCAGTTGATCGCCTTCTGCGAAGCATCGAGCTGCCGCCGCCAATCGCTGCTGGCGTATTTCGATGAGCCGAGCCAACCCTGCGGCAACTGTGATATCTGCCTTAACCCACCAACCCTGGTTGACGGAAATGCCATTGCCGCGGATATACTGTCGGTTATCGACGGCAGCGGCCAGGTCTTCGGCGCTGTCCATATTGTCGATATTCTGAGCGCCGCCAATACCGACAAGATTCGCAAATTCAACCACGACAAGCTGCCCGGTTTCGGGGCCGGGCGTGGCCTCGGCAAGGATCAACTGCGGGCCATCATCCGCCAACTGGTGGCGGCCGGTTACCTTGATCTGGATACGGCAGGCCACGGCGGACTGAGTGTCTCGGAAAAGGGATATAAACTGGCCCGCGGATCGGACGTTTTCCGCTACCGGGAAGAGAAGAAAAGCACCCGCCCCGAGGCCGAAAAACGCCCGCGTAAAACCCTTTCAACCGGTCTGTCGGAAGTCGACGAGGAGCTGTATAACCTGCTCAAAGTCAGGCGGCGGGAACTGGCGCAGGAACGCAATGTTCCGGCCTACGTGATATTTGCCGACAAGACCCTGGTCGATATGGCCGATCAGAAACCCCGCAACGAAGCAGCCTTTCTCGAGGTATACGGGGTTGGCAAGTCAAAGACGGAAAAGTTTGCGGCCTCGTTCATGGCCGTGATCGCCGAATTTCTGGGCGAATAGACCGTCACGCAACAGGCAAAATACAACCAGTTCAAGGCCCTGCACGGGGTGTCATTGTCGCCCCTTATCCGGGCCGTTGCGCGCCCACCTGATCCCCGGTGGAAACAATATTCTGCCAGGCATTTTCACTCAGCGGAAGCCCGTCAG
The DNA here is from genome assembly GCA_013203595.1 of Rhodospirillales bacterium. Classification (GTDB taxonomy): domain Bacteria; phylum Pseudomonadota; class Alphaproteobacteria; order Rhodospirillales; family Casp-alpha2; genus JABMNT01. The sequence continues at coordinate 77,740 of JABMNT010000032.1, read as the reverse complement.
CGGAACGCTGGGCCATTGTTTTCAGCTCCTTTTCGCCGGGCACCAGCACTTCGCCACCGGCCTCGGCCGGGCGTGAGCTTTTGACAAAATCGATATAATTGCGCACCTCTGTGGCAAAGCCGTCGGTGGAGCCAAATACCGCCGGCGCCATGTAGATGGACAGCATGCCGTTGCCGACGTTGCGTTTCTGCTTGTCGACGATCGGCCCGTTAGCACCGGTGCCGGTTAATGCGCCGGCCATGATTTCCATCAGAAAATTCAGGCCGGACCCTTTGTGATCACCAAACGTGCGCAGTGCGCCCGGCCCGAGATTTGGGTTGGGAATCTGATCAGGCGATTGCGGCCCATAGAGATGCAGGGGATCATTGGTCAGGCTGCCGTCAGCAGTAATCAAGGCCCCTTCCGGCAACGGCTTGCCGCCACTGAGCGCGACCAGGGCCTTGCCCTCGGCAGCCGCAGAGGTGGCGAAATCGAGGACCACCGGAATTCCCGACGGCATCGGAATGCCGGCGCAGAAGGGCGATGTGCTCATGCGCCGGTCCCGCCCGCCAAAGGGGGCCACCAGCAGGGAGTTTTTGACATTGACCATATGGATGGAAACCAGCCCTTGCGCGGCGGCGCGCTCGGCCCAGTCGCCGATACGCCCCAGATGCCCGGAATTGCGCAGCGCAATGATTGCCACGCCGTTGGCCCTGGCTTTTTCAATGCCGGCATCGACGGCCTGTTCACCGATCCACTGGCCGAAGCCAAATTTGCCATCAAGCACGGCCATCACGTCGTTTTCGGTAATCACATCAACCGTCTGTCCGGCATGGACCAGCCCGCGTTGCAGGGCATCCACGTAGCGCGGCACCCGGATCACACCGTGGCTGTCATGGCCGCGCAGGTTGGCGCCGACCAGCCGGGTGGCGATGCAGCCGGCTTCGGTTTGCGAACAGCCGGCTTTTTCGAAGATCTCGGCGACATAGGTGGTCAGGGCGTCGGGTGCCAGGATGACGCTTGTCTGTTGGTGGCGTACGGGTTCCATTTTACTGCCCGTTCTTTGCGTGATGTTGGTCAACGATTTGTGCACAGGCGGTGCGCAGTAAAACAACGTCGGCACCGGCGGTTGTCATGTTGTAGCCCTTATCGAAATTGTCCTGCCAGGAATGGGGCCCGTAGGGAATAGTGGCCAGGAGTTTGTCGGATGCCATGACAGCCCGCTCAACGGTATCCATCAGTTTAACGAAACTGGGGTCCTCATACTGGCCGTGGGTGGCGTTGCTTGCCGACAGGTCGTTCGGTCCGATGAAAAACATATCAACGCCCTCAACCGCAACCAGTTCGTCAATATTGGCAACCGCTTCCACCGTCTCGATCTGGCAGATGACCAGCAAGTTCTGGTTTGCCGTTTTCACATAGTCAGCCGCATTATAGCCAAAATTGGAGGCACGGATCATTCCCTGGGCCATGCCGCGCAGTCCTTCGGGCACATAGCGGCAGGCCTTGACGAGGGCGCGGGCCTCGGCCGCCGTGTTGACGCTGGGGAACATGATTGCCTCGGCACCGGCATCAAGCACACGTTTGGCATAATTGGGGTCCTTCGAGGGGACCCGGACAACCGATGTGGTCGGGGTTGCCGACATGGCCTGCAACTGGTGGGCCAGTTGGGTCGGGTCCCCAAAGCCGTGTTCCTGGTCAATCAGCAGAAAATCGAAACCGGCCATGGCCAGGATCTCGGTCGAAAGGGCGCTGTTCAGCGCGCTCCAGCAGCCAAGCGCCTTGCCGCCACCGAGCATTTTTTTCTTAAGGGTGTTTTCGCGATACATTCTATTTAGTCCTCATTGGATAAAGTTAGTGGCGACCAGCGCGGTTTTTGTTCTTCCATTCAATAAACAACGGCCAGAGCAACGACAAGACGGAAATAGCAAAGAAGGTGGCGGCGAAGGGCCGTGTGAACAGCGGCAACAGCGAGCCGTCGGTTGCCATCAGGCCGGACCGCAACTGCATTTCAGCGATCGGCGACAGCACGAAGCCGATGACAAACGGCCCCAACGGCATTTTTGTGCGTTCCATGATGAAGCCGATCACCCCGAACAGCAGCATGATCCACACATCAAAGAACCGGTTGGCAACGGCAAACACGCCAATGATACAAAACAGCAGGATGGTCGCCAGTAAATAGGCGCGGGGGATGTAAAGCATGCGTGCAATATGGACGACCGAAAACATCATGATTCCGAACATGATGATATTGCCGATCAGATAGGCGGTGATCACACCATAGGCAATTTCCGGATTGGTGGTGAACAGCAGTGGCCCCGGTTCCAGGTTATGCATGATCAGTGCCCCGATCAGGATCGCATCGACCACACTGCCCGGAATGCCCATGGTAATCAGCGGGATCAGGGCGCCGCCGACGGCGGCATTATTGGCGGTTTCGGCGGCGACTATGCCGTGTTCGTGCCCGGTACCGAATTTTTCCGGCTCTTTCGAGACATTCTTGGCGGTGGTATAGGACAGCATGGCCGCGATATTGGCGCCAATTCCCGGCAACAGGCCGACCCAGGTGCCAATGCAGCTGGAGCGAAAGAAGTTGCCGGCATACTTTTTAATGTCGGCAAGCGACAGTACCATGCCCTTTCGGTCCAGGTGAACCGGCGGCGGTTCGCGGTCGATGACTATGATGTCCTTGAAGATCTGGCTGACGGCAAAGGCGCCGATCAGCACCGGCAGCAGGCTCAGACCGCCCTCCAAATTGTCGAGATTGAAGGTCAGGCGCATTTGCCCGAGCGACGGATCGACACCGGGCAGATGTACCATCATGCCCAGCGCGGCCGCCATCAGGGCCTTGATCATCGAGCCCTGACTCAGGCTGGCCAGCATCACCAGCGCCATCAGTACCAGCGTGAAATACTCCCAGGGGCCAAAGGTCAGGGCCAGATTGGCCAGCGGTGGCGAGAGCACGGCCAGAAACGCCCAGGAAATCAGGCCGCCGATAAAGGATGCGGTAATGCCCAGACCCAGGGCGCGCGCCGAATGGCCCTGTTGCGAGAGGGGGTAGCCGTCAAATGTTGTCATGATCGACGCCGGTGTGCCGGGCATGCGCAACAGGGTTGCGGCAATCAGCCCGCCGGAAATGCCGCCCACATACATGCCGACCAGCATGGTGATGGCATTGACGCTTTCCATAAAAAAGGTCAGCGGCAGGGTCAGGGTGATCAGCATGGTTGCCGTCAGGCCGGGGATGGCGCCAATAATAATCCCGGACGCGACGCCGATAAACAGCAGCGCCAGCGGCAGGGGCTGAAGCAGCAGGGAAAATGAATTTAATAAATGTTCCACAGAAATCCCTTTCAGGCGAGGCTACGGGAGATCGATATAAAAAACCCGTGTAAACAGGTAGTAATTACTGACCACCATCAGCACCGAGAACACAAAAAACCGCGGCATCCGCTTCAGGTTCCGATGGGTCAGAAAATAGCCGATTGCCGTCATATACAGGATGCCGGCCGGGATGAAGGACAGAATCCCAAAATCGAGAAGGGCTATGAAAATCAGGGTCAGGGCAAACACGATGATCGCCAGCACGGGCCTGGGCGTAACGTCGGTTATCTGATTGGCACTTGCCTGGAAGGTTTTGAGATGGGGAAGGGCGCGGAAAATCAGCAGCACCGACAACAGCGCCATGAGTACGGCAAGTCCCTGTGGTACCGCCGCCGAACCCATCGGCTCGTAGCGGGGCGGCGGTAGATCCTGGGAGCCTAAGTAAATCAGGCCACTGAAAAGAATCATGCCAATGGCAAGAATGATATCCGCTTTGGGGTCGACCTGTTTTTGCACAGTTTCCACTCCGTTGAATGTGAAAAAAACCGCCACGCCAAGTGGGGCGCAGCGGTTGACAGGGAAAGAGAATTTCTGTCGTTGCGATTTATTTTCCGAGATTCTGTTCCTTGACGATGACTTTCAGCTTGTCCAGGACCTTGAGCGACTGCTCCATGGCGGGCTCGCCGTCCGTCCAGTAGGGATCGAGCGCCTTGGAATTGAAGTAATCAATCATTTCCTTGCTGCTGATCGCCTGCTTGAGCACGCTGGAAAGCTTGGCGGCCGCTTCCTTGTCCATGTTTTTGGGGCCCAGCCACCAGTTGGGGTTGGCCCAGACCGCGTCATAACCCAACTCCGTGGTGGTCGGGACATCGGGCAGAGAGGCAATCCGATTGGGTCCGAAAAAGACCAGCGCCTTGACTCCCTGGGGTTTGAAACGGAGATATTCGGAAGCTGAAAACAAGGCGATATCGGCATTTTTACCCAACAGTTTAGCGAGCCGGTCGGCACCGCCGCCGGAGCCGATGTAGCGGGTCTTGAATCCGGCAGCGGCAGCCAGCTGTACGCCCATCAAATGTGGGATGGTGCCGATGCCGATGGCTTCCAGCAGACTTTCCGGCTCGGCTTTTAACTTGTTGACCAGATCGGCAAGGCTATTCAGGCCCGAGTCCGCACGCACGGTCCAGACCGGGCTGCCGCCACCCAGGAAACCCAGCGAGGTGAAATCCTGGGGGTGGATTTTGTTTACACCCATGGCATTGGTAATCAGCAGTTGATGGTGCCAATGCAAAATTGAATGGCCATCGGGCTTGGCGCCCAAAACGTCGCGGGCTGCGTTGGCCGCGGCGGCACCCGGTTTGTTGACAATGATCATGGGCTGCGACAATAAATTGTTTTCCTGCACATATTTGGCAACCAGACGGGCGACCGTATCGGTCCGTCCTCCGGGCTTGAAGCCGACATAGACCTTGATCGGTTTGGTCGGAAATTCGGCCCTGGCCTGCCCTGATTTGCTCAGATCCGCGCCCGGGTTGATGGCGAGCCCCATGAGCGCGCCGGCAGCAATGAGTAGTTTTGATTTAAAGAATGTCACTTTGGCCTCCTCCTGATGATATGAAATGAGCTGGTTTTATTTCTATAGTAACAACTCAGTTAAAATCTCATTGATGACTACCATACCAGCATGCGGGGGGTCAAATGAATTTATGGCCTTCAATCACCGCTATAAGGGAAAGGTTGATTGCATCGGCCGACGGAATCCCGGCCGGGCCGTAGCATCACTCGGCAAGTGGCGACAGGCGGGCCTCAAGCAGGCCGATACCGGTGCCAACCCCGTCCGGCAGCCCTGATCGGCCGGTGCGGGCGGGAATTACCCCGTCCGCAATCTGGTCAAACAGCGGGGTTTCATTGAACTGAAACTCCAGAGGCATGCCGTTATCAAGGGCTGCTGCAATATGCAGACTGACGGCGTGGGAGATGGGGCCGCTCGGGTTGTGCAGGGAGACGGCAACCCCGTGTTTCATGGCGCGCCTGCCAACATCCATGATTTCACGCATGCCGCCAGCGTATTTGGCATCCGGCATAATCACATCATAGACCTGGTTCTCGACGAACGGCTGAAATTGTGTCCAGCCGGTGAACTTCTCACATCCGGCAAGGCGCATGCCCCGGTCGTTGGCCTTGCTGCGCAGTTTCAACAAAGGCCCGATGGTATCGGCGGTTTCCGGCAGTGGGCATTCATACCAGGAGACGCTGGAGGCAGTTAAAAACCCCAGGGCCTGATCGGCGGTCTCCTCGTCGAACCGCCAGTGGCAATCGACCATCAGCGACATCTCAGGCCCGATGGCGTCGCGAACCGCCTGGATACGCCGGGCGCCGGTGTCCAGTAATCGGCGGCCCACGTCGGACCCACATAATTCGGGGGTCAGGTCATCAAACGGGGCCATTTTGATGGCATCAAATCCTGCGGCTTTGGCCTCCAGGGCGCGCGCGGCAAAAGCTTCCGGGCTGCGCTGGATGACGCTGCGGTTGATATTCGCGTACAAACTGACACTGTCGTTGCGGCACCCGGGGGCCAGCAGGTCAACCAGTTTGCGGTTTTGCTTCTGTGCGTGAATATCAAAAACCGCCTGATCCAATGCGGTGTAAAGCGCCGACAGAATGCGCTGATCCATCAGTTGCGGGCCACGGCGCCGCCCATCCAGGTCAAAGTCGCTGGCCGTCAGCTGGCCCAGGAACTGGCTGAATGTGGCGCTCAGTTCAACCCGCGGATAGCCGATCGTAAACTCCCCCCAGCCCGTATAGCCGTCGTCCGCGGTGACCTGAAGAAAACACCAGAGCGTTTTCGGGGTTGCCTGCAGGGCAAAGGCCTTGACCGCGTAGGGCATCAGACACTCCCTGTCAGGGGCCAGTCCCTGAACTGTTTGCCAAGCTTGAGGCCCTGACTCTGGTAGTTGGAGCTTATCGACGTGCCATAAACCATTTCAGGGGTCGCTGTCAGGTGTTCAAAGACCAGGCGGCCGGTCGGTTGTCCGTGTTCCAGCAAAAACGGCACATCGTGACTGCGCACTTCCAGCACCCCTTTCGAGCCCCGTCCGCCAGCCGCGGCCCAGCCAAACCCCGGGTCAAAAAAGCCGGCGTAATGCACGCGAAACTCACCAAGCAGGGTATCATAGGCGAGCATTTCTGCAGCCAGATGGGGCGGCACGGATACCGATTCCTGGGTCGCCAGAATGTAGAAGTCACCAGGGTTCAGAATGATGCCGCGTTTGCTCCCCGCCGTGACCGGTTCCCAAAAATCCTCGGGTTGGTAATGGCTGATGTTTCTCAGATCAATGACCGGCGTATGCGGGCGTGCCCGAAAGCCGATAATCCGCGACCTGCCACCGGCCAAATCGATGGTGAACCGGACCCCCTTGTCGATAAAGTTTTCCGATATTCCGCCGCTGACAACCGGTGTTTCAGCATGCAGCAGGGCCAGTTGATCGTCACTGATGATCGAGCGTTGCTGGCTGAAACGGATCTGGTTCAACCGGTCCCCGGTGCGCGCCAGAATGGAGAAGGTGCAGGGCGCAATTTCCAGATACAGTGGCCCCGCATAGCCCGCCTCGACCGTATCAAACTCCGTCGCACCGTCGGTGATCAGCCGGCTGAACACGTCGAGCCGACCGGTCGAACTTTTTGGATTGGTGATCGCGGATACGGTCGGCGGCAGGCGCAGGTGTTCCTGCAGCGGCACGATATAAACGCAACCCCGCTCAAGCACCGTGCCCTGGCTCAGGTCGATTTTATGCATGGTCAGTTCATCGAGAAGGGTGCGGACGGGCGAGCCCTTGCCCGGCAGGAAGCTGGCCTGGACCCGGTAAGCAATATCGCCCAGGCGCAGGTCGAGACTGGCCGGCTGAATTTGCTCCTCGGTAACCGGGCTGGCCGCCGAAATCAGGTTGTCATTGATCATTGCCGTTATGGTTTGCGAGGGAAATAAACCAGGCGCGCTCGGAATCTGCATTATTGACTTTCGCTTTGCGTGGACGGTATCCGCTTACCTAGGACAAAACCCGGCCAATGGAAACGGGTTTTTTAATCGAGCCGGGCCCAGCCCAGGTCATCGAAGATCGCATAGACGGCGGGAACCAGAAACAGCACCAGCACCGTCGACACCAGCAGACCGAAGCACAGGCTGGTAACCAGCGGGATCAGGATCTGGGCCTGCAGGCTGGTCTCGGACAGCATCGGCAGCAGGCCGACGATGGTCGTTGCCGAGGTCAGAAACACCGCACGGAAGCGGGCGCGGCTGGCCTGCGGTGCGGCAATGGCGACGGATTTTGATTCGCCGTGAAAATGCTTGATGAAATTGACCAGCAATATGGAATCGTTAACCACCACCCCGGCCAGGGCCACGAACCCGAGCATGCTGGGCATTGTGAAGTCAAGCCCGAGCAGGACGTGCCCGCCGACCGCACCGATGAAGGCAAAGGGAATTATAATCATCACCACCAGCGGTTCGATATAGCTCTTGAACTGGAAACTGAGCAGTAAAAACACGCCAATAAGGCCAATCAGGAACCCGCGGATCATTGATTTCTGGGTCCCTGAAGCCTCCTTGTTGGCTCCTTCGAGGGCGAAGTGAACACCGGGATAGCGTTCCCCCATATCAACGAAGAAGCGCTTTTGGGTATCGGCCAGGATTTCATTGGCATTGGCGAGGGCGGTATTGACGTCGCCCTGAATGGTAACGGTGCGTACCCCGTCGACCCGGTTGATGCGCGAATAGCCGCGCCCCAGGGTTAGATCAGCAACCGCTGACAGCGGAATCAGGTCACCGGCGGCCGTCGAAATTGTGAAGTAATCCAGATTTGCGATGCTGTTGCGATCCGCCTCACTCAGGCGAACGTCAATTTCGTAGGACTCGCCATTGACCTGGACTTCATCGACGGTCGAGCCGAAAAAGGCCGAGCGCAACTGATCGGCGATGGTCCGGGCATCGATGCCCAATGGCGATGCCCCGTCTTTCAGGCGGACTCTGATTTCCTGTTTGCCGGGTCGTAAATCGTCGGTGATGTTATAGGTGCCGACATAGCCGCGCAGCCATTGCTGCAGGTCGAGGGAGGCTTTTTTCACGTCATCGATATTGTCGCCCTGCAGGCGAATCTCGATGGCCAGTCCGGCCGGTCCGGTTTGCGCCTCGGCATATTTGATCCAGATGATATCGGCCAGTTCACCGGTTTCCTGACGCCAGGCCTGCATCACCGTGTCGATTGTCGTGCTGCGAATTTCCGAGCTTAACAAATCCGCCGTCAGGGTCGCCACATGGGCGCCGGTTTCATAGGCATCTTTGTTTTCACTGTATTTCACCGCCACTGTGCGGATCAGGGCCTGGCCGTCCGGCTGGGCTGGCGTGAACCGGGCATCGACCCGGGCGAGAGCGGCGCGGACCTTGCCGACGACCTGTTCCGTGCGCTTGAGCGGCGTGCCCTGGGGCAGTAAAATACGGGCCTCCATGACATCGCCATCCAGTTCCGGAAACGGCGAAAATTTCAGGTAACCACCGGCCATGATGCTGACCGCCAGGATCAGCGCGGCGAAGGCGAAGCCGGTTGTCAGATAGCGCCACTGCACGGCTTTGTCGGCAACGGGGCCGACCACGCGGTCGCGAAAACTATTCATCCTGGCGTCGACCCAGGCCTGGACAGGGGGCAATTCCGTATCGACGGCTCCCAGCGAATGGGACAAATGATTGGGCAGGATCAGAAAGGCTTCGATCAGCGAGATGACAAGAACAAACAGCATAACCACCGGTACGACGCGCAGAATTTGCCCGAGATCGCCCTGCAGAAAGGCCAGTGAGCCGAATATGCAAGATGTGGTAATGAACGAGGCAAAGACGCTGGGGATAACCTGTCGGGCACCATCGACGGCGGCGTCGATCGGGTTTTTCCCCTTGTTGCGATGGCTGACGATGTTTTCGGCAATCACAATGGCATCATCCATCAGCAGGCCGACAACGATCAGCAGGCCGACCATGGTCAGCATGTTGATGGTGTAGCCAACCTGCACCATCAACACGATGGCGCCCAGAAATGACACCGGCAATCCCATCACCACCCAGAACGAATAGCGCCAGCCGAAGAACAGCCACAGGGTCAGAAAGACCAGAAGAAACCCCTGACCGCCATTTGTCAGCAAGAGGGACAGCCGCTCTTTGACGATCGACGAGACGTCATTGTTGAGCACGATGTTTACGCCGGGCGGCGAGATCGCCCGCTCGTGCTCCAAAAATGCATTTACGCTGTTGATCACATCGAGGGTGTCGTCGTTTGCGGTTTTGGTGATGTCGAGAATGGCAGCGGGTTTGTCATTGAACAGGATTTTCTTTTCGTCCAGTTCAAACCGGTCGGTAATGGTCGCAATGTCACTGAGCCGGATCTGGCCGCCGCCAGCGCTGGAAACAACCACAACGTCCTTGAAATCGTCAACGGTTTTACGTTCATCAGCAAATCGGATCAGCAACTCCTGATCCTCCGTGGTCAGGCTTCCCGCCGGCAAATCGACGCTTTGCCGTTCAATGGCCTGGGCGATATCTTCGACGCTCAAGCCGAACTGGCGTAGTGTGTGATCGGATAATTCGATACGGATTTGATGATCTGAAAAGCCGTTGATCTCGACCTTTGGAATGCCGCCAAAACGCAGCATCCGGTCCTTGGTCTGTTCTGCCAGGGCTTTCAGATCGGATTTGTCCGTGGGGCCGGTGATGGCCACCGAGGCCACAAAATCGGTTCGTCCCAGCTGGCGAACGGTGGCCTGTTCGGCACGCTCTGGAAAATCGGTTATGGCGTCGATTTCGGTTTTCACATCGGCGGTGAAGCGATCAAGATCGGCGCCTTCCTGCATTTCGACAGTTGCCGTGGCCAGTCCTTCCTTGGCATCACAGGTCACTTCCTGAACCTGGCTGATGCCGTCAACGGCGTCCTCGATGCGCTGGCATATGGCCTCTTCAATGTCTTCGGCACGGGCGCCGGGGTAGGGCACGCGGATTTCGACGTGCTTGGCATCGACCCGGGGAAAGGTTTCGCGCTGCAGCGTCGGCCAGGCGACCAGGCCAGCGACGATGAAGCCAACCATCAGCAAATTGGCGGCGGTCGGATGGGTCGCAAAATAGCGGATCATGTGCCTGGCCTGCTCCCGGCGGCATTACGGGCAAGACGGTCGCTTAAATCCTCGTCCGTGGTCGACACCAACAGCATGCCTTCGATGGCGGGCGACAGGTCGGAAACAATAACCCGGTCACCAGCGGCGACACCCTCAAGCGGCGATGCCAAATCGCCCTGCACGAGGCCGGTTTTTACGGGCCTGATCTCCAGCCGGTTTTCGGCGTTTTGAATATAGACATGGCCATCGTGAACTGCCGAGCGGGGGATGACGATCCGGTCCTTAAGTGGTTTGGCGTGGATCTCGATTTCTACAAACATGCCCTTGGTCAGCGGCGGGCGCTGGCCGGGGATGGTTTTTGCATAGGCGCCGTCGACTGCGGCAATAACACCAATGGTGCGGGTTTTCGGGTCAACCGTATCGCTGATCCGGGAAAACCGTGCGGCCCATTCAATGGCGTTTGCGCCGGACCCCAGTCGCACCGTCAGGCTTAATCCCATCTGTTCGACAAGATTGGCAAAGGAGAAAAGATCAATACTCTGCTGCGTCGCCTCGCCGGCTGCCGCCTGGACCATGGCCCGGAACGGGTCGATCGAGAACTGGGCTTCGATTTCAGCAATATCCATACTGTCGGCAACGGCCAGAACCTGGCCGACCTGTGCATATTGGGTGGTCTCCACGTCAACTTCGGCAATGCGGGCATTGAACGGCAGCCTGATGCGGGTCCGCTCCAGGTTCAGACGGGTCTGTTCCAGAGCCGCCTGGTAAACCGCAATCCGCTCCGTCTGCACGGCAATCTGGGTGGGGATCAGATTGAGTGAATTTTTCAGGTCCTGGACTTTCTTGCGCTGGCTCAGGGTATCGCGAAACTCCTGATCGACGGCCGACTGGGCGACCGTGCCGCGGCGCATCAGGTCCTGTTTGCGCGCCAGTTCGGTTTCGCGCACGGCAAGTGACCGCTCTTCAATGTTCAGTGACAGCTCGGTATTGCGGCGCGACACATCCAGTTCCGTACGCGTGGCTTCCGCCGAGCGGATATTGGCCTGGGCCTCGCGGATCGCCAGTTCATAGTCGACCTTTGAAATGCCGATGATTTCAGTTCCCGCCTGCAGGACCGCTCCTTTTTTCAGGTCGGGATGGACAAAGGTGATTTCGCCGCTGACCTGGGCAGTCGCGCTCCAGGTCTTGTCCGGTCTGACCTCGCCAAAACCCAGGGCGCGGGGCACCAGGATCACCGGCCGGGCTTCGATAACCCGGACCTGACGGGCCTGTTCAGACGGCGGTTTGCGTTCCGGTGGCTGTTTCTGGGAGATCACGAAGACCAGCACCCCGACAGCCAGAAGAATCGGCGGCAAAATCAGCAGTTTTTTCAACATATCTAATTTCCCCAATTGTTCGTTGCGGACAGGCACCGGTATGATGACCTTGAAACTGCTTGATAATCAAGGGCTGGATCAGGCCTTTGTGATGTTTTCCCGGTACAGCACGAACAGGCCGCTGCCAACGATCAGGGCGGCGCCGGCCAGCGCCTGCGGCGCGGGGAAATCGCCCCAGATCAGATAACCCAGGATGATCGCCCAGACGATCGAGGTATATTGAAACGGGGCAACCACAGCCGAGGGTGCGGTGGTAACCGCCGAGTTCATGAGAAAATGTCCGGTTGTTGCCACCAGCCCGAGCAGACAGAGCAGGCTTAAATCAACAAAATCGGGGGTCACCCAGGCAAACGGCACGGTCGCCGCACCGGCCAGACCGACGCCCAGAGTTTGCAGGGTGATCAGGGTCAGCCCGCCCGACGCGCTCAAGGTGCGCGCCAGGGTCAGCATCAAAGCCAGGGCCAGACTTCCGGTCAGGGCAATCAGCGCCGGCAGCGAAAGGACAGCATCGCTGGGCGGGAAAATAAAAATCACCCCTGCGAAGCCGACCAGCAGGGCGACCCAGCGGCGGATACCCACATGTTGCCCCAGGATGATCACCGACAGCGCGGTCAGGAACAGGGGGGAGGCCAGGTAGAACATGAAGACGTCGGCCAGGGGCAGAAATTTGACGGCCCAGTAAAAACATCCGACTTCGGTTATCACCAGCAGGATGCGGACCAGTTGCAGGCCCGGCCGGGCCAGTGAAAACAGGCGTTTCAGATCGCCGTTTCGCCAGGCCAGCGGCACCAGCACGACCAGCGCCGCAAAACTGCGGATCGCCAGCAACTGGCCAACCGGATAGGTGGCGACCAGCCATTTGCCGATGGCATCATTGAGGGTGAACAACAGCATGGCAACCAGCATCAGCAGAATGCCACGCGCATGGTCGGCGGGAATAGACGTCGGCATTCGGCGGGGTTACTTGCCCAGCGAGCGGATCGCCGCGCAGGCGGCGCCGTACCCGTTGTCGATGTTGACGGCAACCATGCCCTGGGCACAGGACGCCAGCGCTGAATGCAGCGCGGTTTCGCCGTTCCGGCAAATACCATAGCCGCGCGATGTGGGCACGGCGACGATCAGGCCCGGCACCAGCCCGCCAAGCACCGAGAACAGGGCCCCTTCCATGCCGGCGACGGCAATGATCACCGGAAAGTCGGCCAGTTGGTCACGGATTTTCAATAGCCGCCACAGGCCCGACACGCCGACGTCGACAAACTGCTCAGAGGCCAGGCCATGGAAGGCCAGGGTGCGGCTGGCTTCGCTGATCACCGGCATGTCCGATGTGCCGGCGCCAACAATGGCGATTTCAGGCGCGCCAACCGGTTGCGTCCAGGGGCCGGCGATGGCGGTTTGCGAGATCGGATCATAATCGAAAGGTGTCGTTGAAATGGCGGCGGCTTTGCTTTCGTCCAGATGGGTGAGCAGGATACTGCTATCGGCGTCGGTGGCCTGGGCAATGGCCCGGCTGATCTGCTGGACGGTTTTGCCGGCGCAGAAGATCGCTTCCGGCATGCCGATGCGGGTCTTGCGTTCGAGATCGAGGATGACGTCGTTGACTGTCATCTCAGGTGCCTGAATGCACGAAGGCGCTGCCCTGGCGGTAGGCGGCAAACTTGATGGGCAGGGACTGGCCGGTTGCGGCAAAGGCGGCGATTTGTCCGCGCAGATCATCACTGCCGTCCAGCTTGCCGAAGCTCGCCGGGTCGAGCTGGATCTCAACCTGTTTTGCCAGAATTCGGCAACGCACGGTTTCAGGTGCTAACAACTCGCTGATATAGCGCTCCACCTTGTTGACAAACTGCAGGCGCTCCGGGGTTACCGTCACACCGGTCTGCAGGCGGCTTGACAGGCACGGTGCGGCCGGCAGTTCAGACAGATCATCGAGCCCGAGATCGCGGGCGATCTGGCGGATGGTCGGTTTGTCGATACCAGCGGTGACCAGCGGATGCTGAACCTGATGGTCACGGGCGGCTTCCAGGCCGGGCCGGTAATCGGACAGATCGTCGGTATTGGTGCCCGACACGATGGGCAGGTCAGTGACCCCGGAAATGCAGTCGTACAGGTTGAACTTGCAGTAAAAACAGCGGTTGACCGGATTGGCCAGGTAGCGTTCGTCCTTGAACTCTTCGGCATCGACGGTTTTCAGATTCCAGCCAAAGGCCCTGGCATGGGCTTCCACCCGCGCTGTTGCCTGTGGCGGCACGGCGGGCGAGACGGCATGGACAATCAGTGCCCGGTTGCCAAAAACCTGATGGGCAACGGCGGCCAGGGTCATGCTGTCGACACCGCCACTGGCGGCGACGGCGACCGGGCCCAGGTCAACCAGTACCGCCTGCAGCCGGGCGAGGGCTTGGGGATCACTCATCTGCATTGTCCACTGTTGCATCCGTCTCCGCCGCATGGCGGAACTGCTGTCGTTCATAATGCCCGCTGGCCGCCTTTGCAATATCATCGGCTTCCGCCTTGGCGCTGTGGCTGCCGTCCGGGCGCCGGGCCAGTTTGACGCCAATGCCTGTGTCTGTGGTTATCAACTGGCGATCAAGAACCCGTCTTTCCTCGTGCCGCCAGCGCAGGCCCAGCGTCGTTGTTTCCCTAAAACAGGCATCGGCAACCACTTCCATGGCCCCGGCCCTGGCCATGACCTGGACCACATGGCCGATCCGGCCTTTTTTGGCCATCGCCGGAATCTGCAGAACTTCCAGCACGTCGCCGCGCTTGCGCAGGGCGTCAAGGCCGATCGCCAGATCTTCCGGAGTCTGGTCATCAATAACAAACTCGAGCACCACGACCTGTGATTCTGACGCCACCGGCTGTAGCTGATTTTCGTAAAACCGCACCCTGAGCATGTTTGCCATGCCCGCCAGTTGCCGGGTCCCGAACCCCTGGCCACTGCCCGCCGCCCGCCAGCGGCCGGCGGGCAGGCCGCTGGCCGGGTCCAGATAGCGCAGAATGGCGGCGCCGGTGGGCGTGATGCGCTCGCCCGACACCCCGTCATCGACAAACACAAACCCATCGAGCAGCAACTGGGTCGCCGGGGCCGGCACCGGCATCCGGCCATGGGCGGCCTGGATGAAGCCGCCGCCGACGGGCAGCGGGCCAACCGACCAGGTGCAGGGGGCGTGCGCTTCGATCAGAAAGGCGGCACCGACCATGTCGGCCAGACTGTCGAGGTCGCCGACTTCGTGCAGGGCAACGCTGTCCACGTCAACGCCATGGACCCGGGCTTCGGTGGCGGCGATCAAATGCACCAGATCGAGGGCCCGGGCCAGCACCCGGGGCTGCAGATCCGAGCCTTCCAGGGTGCGGCGAATATCCGCGTAATGGTGATGGCTGTGGCTGTGGCTGTGGTCGCCCGGTTTGGCGGCAGCCGTTGTCGGTCCGATCCGCATGCGATGCCCGGTCATGCCGGCATCGGTGGCGGCTTCTGCCTCAACCCGCCAGCTATCGGGCAGGCCGGCCCGGCGAATGGCTTCGATGCAGGGCTCAGCCAGATCAGGTCGCCCGTCCAGCATTGCCGCAATAAACATATCACCGGCAATGCCACCGAGAACGTCCAGATGAATGTGAGTGGCGGAAACCGCGTTATTAGAGGCCATCAGACAGGACTTCAGTTCATTGTTTCAATCGCCGCGAACTTTAGCTTTCGCCACCCGGAAAGGCCATAGATTCAAATTGCATATTGCAAATGGCATTGATTAATCTACAAGCGGCAGGTACCCACAGACGGAGGTAAAACGAGACTTATGAGTTTTAAACACATTTCTGCTGAACAGACCAAGCAACTCATAAATGACGGTGACGTGGTGATTCTTGATATCCGCGACCCCGCCTCCTTTGCTGAGGGCCATATCGACGGCGCCAAACATATTGAAGAGGTCGATGTGGATGCCTTTATTACCGGCGAAGACAAGGCAAAGCCGCTGGTGGTCTGCTGTTACCACGGCAACTCAAGCCAGTCCGCCGCCCAGTTTTTTGCCGAAAAGGGGTTCACCAACGTCTACAGCCTGGATGGCGGCTTTGGCGGCTGGCCGGAGGAGTGATTTTTGACCGGTGATCGTCATCCCCAGCCCTCTGCTTCTCCTCCGGGCTGAGGAAAAGCGCGGGATGGCAGGCCCGTCAACTGCCGAATTTACTGAAAAAGGCGGCAATCTGGGTCGCTGCGCTGAGCACTTTCGGTGTGATATCGGCGATCGAGGCGGCGGCGTTTTTGAGGCCGTCCGCAGTGATCCCCAGCAGGGCCTTGTTGGGTGCCGGTTTTTTGGCTTCCTCGACAAGGTTATGGGTCTGGGTTGCGATCGCCTCGGCGATGTCTTTTTGCGCCGGTGGCAGCGTATCCAGTGCCGCCTGCAGTTCAAGCACCAGGCGCTCCAGTTCCTGCTTTTCGGCGGCGCTGCCCGGGACCGTCTGAATGGACTGGGTGACCTGGGTCAGAGTCGATTTGTAATTGACAATGGCGCCAGCGAAGTTGCCGGAAAAATGGGTGGTGTCGCTCATGGGGATCCTCCGTGTCGAATGGGTGAGGCGCTATTTTTCTAGGATGCTTGTTACCGTTTCCAGAGATTTCTTGACGGATCGGGTGCGGGCATGGTCGGGCCCCAGGCGGCTCTCGAGTATCGTCAAGGCCCGTTCAAAAGCCGCCCGGGCGCCGTCGAGATCGCCCTTGTCGCGGAGCACAGCGCCCAGGTTGCTGACGCGAATAGCAACGTTTGGATGGTTTGGCCCGTGTGTGGCTTCGTCAATTTTCAGTGCGCGCTCATGCGCCGCCTGGGCGCCCTCAAGGTCACCCTTGGCGTACAGCACACTGCCCAGGTTGTTAACGCGAGTAGCAACGACCGGATGGTTCGGCCCAAAGGCGACTTCATCAATGGCCAGCGCGCGCTCAAGCGCAGCCTGGGCGCCGTCGAAATCGCCTTTGCCCTGCAGCACTGGACCCAGATTGCTGAGACGAACAGCAACTTTCGGGTGGTTTGGCCCAAAGCTGTTCTCGTCAATTTTCAGGGCGCGCTCGTGCGCCGCCTGGGCGCCGATGAGGTCACCCTTGGCGTGCAATACAGCGCCGACATTACCGATATCCCTGGCGACGTCCGGATGGTCCGGACCCAATGTGGCTTCGTCAATTGTCAGAGCGCGTTCGTAAGCCGCCTGAGCGCCGTCGAGATCGCCTTTATCCTGCAGCACAGCACCCTGGTTATTAACAATTGTGGCTACCGTTGGATTGTTTAGCCCATAAATAGTCTCGTTAATTTTCAGCGCCTGCTCAAAGGCCTTCTGGGCGCCCTCGAGGTCACCCCGCTCACGCAGGACAAGGCCAAGATTGTTAATTGCCGTGGCGGTCCCTGGCTGGTTGGGGCCAAACCGATGTTCATAGACCTCAACCGCCTGCTCAAAAGCTGTCTGCGCCTCGTCATAGGCGGCAATCATTCGGAGGAAATTGCCAAGGCTGAGCTGCAGATTGGCGGCATTGTCGCTGCTTTCGGCCACCGCCGCCCCGGCGACGGCGCGTAATTGAGCCTGCCAGGCCTGAAGGGGGGCCGGGTAGCCGTCTTCAAGCAAGATGTCGCATACGGATTCAACCGCCCGTTCGACGGCATTGCGGGCCGCAGGCAGGCCGTCCACCGTGCGCCGGACGTAGGCCACCAGCAGGCGGTGCAGGACCAGGGCGCCATCGGGTTCCGGCTCGCCCAGACCCAAGTCCGTCAACCGCTTGAGCGCGTCGGCGGCCTGCATTTGCGCCGCATCGTCCTCGGCTATTGGCAGGCTGGCCAACAGCAGGAACCGGGGAACCGGTTCGCCCGCCGCGAAACAGGCGAGCCGGGCCAGTGCGTCAAGCGCCAGGGCGTCAACCGGATCTTTCGGGTTTAACTGTTCGACGCTGAGGGCGAAGCTGCGGGCCAGATGCTGGTCGTGTCGGGTCGGCGATGCACCGCTGCCGGTCAGGGACGGATGATCCAGCAGGTCCGGCGCACGCAGGGCCGCTAAATAGCGGGCCGGCTCACCAACCGGCACATGCCGGTACTGGCGCAAAAAACTGCCGGCCAGATGCAGCGCCAGCGGCAGGTCACCCAGTTCGGTGGCGATGGCGTCGAGATCGGGCGCGTCAGCTGCCAGATCGGGCCGGTGTTTGCACAGCAGGGCGAGGCTTTCAGGGCGCGTCAGCACGCCCAGTGCCAGCGGCGCGATACCCAGATGTGGTGACCAGTCGACCTTGCGGCTGGTCACCAGGATCCGGCAGCCCCCGGTTTTGGGTCGCCATGCCTCGATCAGGGCTTCGTCTTCGCAGTTGTCAAATACCAGCAAACGGGGCAGGGCATTATGCCATTGGGCGCTGACCATCGTCACCTGTTGCTCCAGCGGCAATGCGTCGAAATTGTCGGCCAGCGCCAGCCCGGCCACCCCGCCACAGCGCGCCACTTCGCCGACGATGGCGCTGGCGTCGGCGAAGCTTATCCAGAACACGCCACCGGCGAAGTAACAGCCGTAGCGATGGGCAAATTCGCTCGCCAGCTGGGTTTTGCCAATGCCACCGAGCCCGGTCGCGGCGGCGATTTGCCCGATTGCCGCCGTGGTCCCCGCCACCAGCGCCGCCGCCAGCGCCTGCAGATCCGCCTGCCGCCCGACAAACAGGGGATTGGTCGCCAGTCCGATCACCGAACCGGCGGGCAGGGGGGCTACGTCCGGCACCCGATCCAATGGCATTTTTTCCAGGTGCGCCGTCGCTGCCGCCAGTTCTTCCGCCTCAACCACGGCGGCGGGGGTGTTCAGATAGGTATTATTGATGATCGACGATTTATGATAAACCGTCCCCTGCTGGAAGTTTCCCGAATAATCTGTGGTGTCCCTCATGCACACGCACCGTTTCAAATGATCGCGACAAGCCTAGCAACTTTCGATTGCAGGGGACAAGGTGTATCTGTGGCCCGGCCAGGGCTCGGATTTGGCGGCGATAGGGCCAAATTTCCCAATCCCGCTGGCTCGCTGTGTGGTTTCCATTTAAAAACCCGGTGAAACCGGCTATGAAGCGGTGCATCGCTAACAGGAGCCTTGATCTTACCCATGTCAGACCATCTGATCCCCGCCACGCAGTTTAGAGAGCTGTTTCTCGCCAATACGCCGTTTCTCGACGTGCGGGCCGAAGTGGAGTTTGCCAAGGGCCGGTTTCCGACCTCGCATAATCTGCCGATCCTCAACGATGCGGAGCGCCAGCGGGTCGGTACCTGTTACAAGCAAGAGGGCCGGGCGGCGGCCATCGAACTCGGCCATTCGCTGGTCACCGGTCAGACCAAAGCGGCGCGCATCGAGGCCTGGTGCCAGTTTGCCACCGCGCATCCGGGAGCGCACTTGTATTGCTGGCGGGGCGGCATGCGGTCGAACTTCGCCCGCCAGTGGATGCATGAGGCCGGTGTCGATATGCCGTTGATTGACGGCGGCTTCAAGGCCCTGCGCCGGGTGCTGATCGATGAAATCGACGATGCCGCGGGCGGGCTTACGATGCTGCGTATCGGTGGTAAAACCGGGACTGCAAAAACCGTACTGATCAACGCAATTGACGGCTCCATTGATCTGGAGGCCCATGCCAACCACCGCGGCTCGAGCTTTGGCCGCCGGGTGTCAGGCGTGCCCAGCCAGGTTGATTTCGAAAATGCTCTGGGCATTGATCTTCTGCAGAAACGCCATGCCTTTCCGGGCCGAACCCTGGTCTTCGAGGATGAGAGCCGCCGCATCGGCGCCTGCGCCATCCCCCAGGCGTTTTTTGACCGTCTGCACGCAAGCCCGGTCGCCATCGTTGAAATGCCGCTTGCGTTTCGCATCCAGCGCATCGCCCAGGAATATGTCATCGACATGAGCCGGGAGTTTGCCGAAGCCTATCCAGCCGATGGCTGGGAGCTGTTTGTCGATTATCTGACCCAGAGCCTGGTGCGGGTGCAAAAACGCTTAGGGATGGAACGCTTCCGCAACATCGCCGAGCAGATGGACGACGCCCTTGCCCTGCAGAAGGCCAGCGGCGACTGCAGCCGCCACGAAGCCTGGATCAGGGCTTTGCTGAACGACTATTATGATCCCATGTATGACTACCAGCTCGCCAAACAGGCCGATGCCATTGCCTTTCGCGGCTCCTATGACGACGTGCTGGAATGGACACGGGAAAACAGCCAGCGCCAGCCGGGTCTGGTCGACGCCTGAGCGGGGAGACCGGGCCTATGAAATTTCTCATCCTGAGCGCTGCTGTCCTACTGATCGTGCAAACCGGTGCCCTGGCACAGGTGCCGCCCTCGGCAACGGAAGAAGCCGGCTATCGGGGGCTGCATGCCGCCGCGGCACAGGGTGACGTAGCCCTTATTCGCCAACTGGCCGGTGACGGTGCCGATCTGGAAGCCCGCGACGGGGCCGGACGGACGGCCCTGCATGTGGCGGCGTTCAAATCCCACGACGCGGCGCTGGAAGCCCTGGTTACGGCCGGTGCGGATATCAACGCACTTGAGCATGCGGCCTATGACGTGATCACCATTGCCGCCGTTGCTGATGATCTGGAATTGCTGACGCGGGCCCTGAACCTGGGCGGCAACCCGGCCAACATCACCAGCCCCTATGAGGGAACAGCCTTGATTGCCGCCGCCCATCTGGGCCATGCCGAGGTTGTCAGCGCGCTGGTTGAGGCTGGTGCCCCGCTCGATCATGTCAATAATCTGGGCTGGACGGCGCTGATCGAGGTTGTTGTGCTCGGTGATGGCGGCCCCCGGCATCGGCAGGCGGCGCGGGCCTTATTGGCGGGCGGGGCCGACCGGACAATTGCCGACCGCCAGGGGGTTACACCTCTGCAACATGCGGAGCAGGCGGGTTATGGGGAAATGGTGGCGTTGTTTAAAGAGATGGCGCGCTAACGAAAATTCATAACCAAAGGGGTTATTGGTTGTCAGGGCGTTGCGCCTAAATTCCCCGGTCAAAATAATTTGATCAAGCCAAAATCGCTGGAAACGCGCGGTGTGCAGGCGTCGGACAGGCTGGCTTTGACGTGGTGAATTTTGATGTTAGGCTCCGTTTGGCGAAACGTTCTTTTTTAATATCGAGCCTGATCATGACCTTCACTCCAGCTGTCCCCCTTGGCGATGATGCGCCGCTTTGCCCCGGCCCCCGGCCCGAAATGCGTTCGCCAAAAAGCCCGATGGGTGCCGATGCCTGCGATACCCACATGCATATCTGCGGCCCGGCCAGCCGCTATCCTTACGATGCAAAGCGCATTTACACGCCGCCCGACGCTCTGGTCGCCGATTATATCAAACTGATGAAGGCGTTGGGGCTGGCCCGCGCGGTTCTGGTCCAGCCCAGCATTTATGGCGCCGACAACCGGGCGATGCTGGATGCCATGGTCGCGTTAGACGCGGCCGGCGTTCCCAATCGCGGGGTGGCGGTGGTCGATTTTGATGTGAGCGATGCGGAACTGGCAGAGCTGAACAGGCTTGGCATTCGCGGGCTGCGCTTTAATCTTGTGGATGTGGCCGACCCGTCGAAGGGCTTGCCGCTGGCGCAGATCCGCCGGCTGGCGGAACGCATAGCCGATATGGGCTGGCATGTGGAGTTTCTGGCCCATGTTGATGACTATCCGGATCTGGCCCGGATGTTCGGCGATTTCCCGACCGAGATCGTGTTTGGTCATACGGGGTATCTGCGCATTGGCAGGACAACGGATGATCCGGGTTTCCAGGCTATGCTGGAGCTGGCGCGGGCCGGTAAATGCTGGATCAAGCTGACCGGGCCCTACCGGATTTCAGCCGCTGACTTGCCCTATGGCGATGCCGGCGATTTTGCCCGCGCCGCCGTTGCGGCGGCGCCCGGGCGCGTGATCTGGGGCAGCGACTGGCCGCATGTGAAAATTTCCAAACCCATGCCCCATGATGCCGATATGTGTGACTACTTTTTTGACTGGGTGGCCGATGAAACCAGCCGCCGCAAAATTCTTGTCGATAACCCGAGCCAGCTTTATTTTTTTTAGATAACCCCTGCGGAGACTGAAATGCTGTATTCCATTGTGATTTTTGACGAGCCCGACACGGCGGAGTTGCGCGATATCCACCGCAAGGCCCATCTCGACTATCTGAAGGCTTTTGATGCGCAGACCCTGTTTGCCGGGCCTTTCACCACCGACGATGAGTCCGCCGATCTGGGCAGCCTGCGGCTGATCGATTTCCCCGATCTGGCGGCGGTCGAAAATCACATTGCCGACGAGCCCTATGTGACCGGCGGCGTGCAAAAGCGCTGGATCATCAACCGCTGGCGGCCGTCGGTTGCCAACACGTGGCGCGATTGTCCGCGCACGCAAGGCAATATCCAGGCCCTGTTTCACGCCATCGACGGGCCCGACGGCAGCGCCATCCGCAGCCAGAACCGCGATGCCCACGAGGCCTATCTCGAAGACCACGCCGATACCGTCATTGTCCGTGGCCCTTTACTCGACGCCAGCGGTGAAAACGGCATTGGCAGTGTCTTGCTGCTTGATATTCCCGACATGGATACCGCACGCGCATTTATGGAGAACGAGCCATTTTACAGGGCTGGCTGCTACGCCGATATCACCTTTCACCGCTGGCGCTTTGGCCGGGTGTTTGACCGCTTCAAGGTCTAAGGAATTCGGGCTCGAAATTTAAGGCGCGCCGGTTTTGCCTGCGGGCTGATTAGTCGCAACAGGCGGAAGCGTTGCGCGATTGATGGCTGATCAGTGCGCCGCGGGAATTGGTTTCCAGACGGCAGCATCGCAACAGCATCGCCTTCAGTTTTTGCCGGCCACGCTGGACCCGGGATTTTGCCCCCGATACCGACAGGCCCAGTTGCTGGGCGGCATCGCTCTGGCTGACGCCGCCAATGTCAACCAGCATCAGGGCCTGCCCATAGACGGCAGGCAGGTTTCGGATCATGGGCACCAGACAGCGGGCGAGGGCGGCGGACGTGTCCTCGGTCGGATCCGTCACCCCGGCGTCAGGGATATCTTGATTGACTGCCGCCAATAGCCGTTTTTCACTGGCGGCCTTGCGGTAATGATCGGCGATCACATGGCTGGCAACCCGATAGACCCAGGCCATCGGGTTGCGCGCGCCTTCCATTTTTTCCTGGGAACGGACAAGACGCAGCAGGATATCGGCAACCACATCGTCGACGGCATTGCTGTTCATCCGACGGCCCACATAGGCGCGCAGTTTCTTGTCGAATTCCAACCACGCCCTGTCGTTCATTCTGCCACCTGCTGCGTCCTGGTTTTTTGCATCAGCTCTAACAGCAAGCCGTTTTCTGATCGTCGCCGCCGCTGCAGCATTTGGACGCGTCCAGTTCAGGCTCAAGCGGGTTGTCATCCTTTATCAGGTACCATTCCCAGCTGAGCTCGGTGGCGTCTTTGGTCCAGACCTTATCCTGGCCGGCGTGGCAGCATAGGGTATCGGTCTGCACGCTGCCTAACAGTCCATTAGCGGCAAAACGCTGGCTGGTATGTTCAATGTCCTTGTCATCAAAAAGCTCGACGCCGAGATGGTTGAGGTGCTCATCGGCGTCCGGGTTTTCAAACAAAACAAGTTTCAGGGCCGGATCATCAATGGCAAAGTTTGCGTACCCCTTGCGCACCTTGTGTGGCGGTGTATCAAACATTTTTGAATAAAAGCTTATGGCCGCATCCAGGTTTTTAACGTTTAAAGCCAATTGTAAGCGCATCATCGTCTCCTTGTTGAGTTAAACAGTTTACAACCCTTAAAGACGGTCCTGAAGGCAAAAAGACGCATTTATTTTATATAACGTAATTTCCGGAGCGGTTAGCGCCAGTGACACCCAAAGCGAATTTCCTCCGGTTGACGGGAAGGTCTAAGGGGCCTTCCGCTCTTGAATGTCCCGGCGATGCTTTGCCGCCCGCTCTTTCAGCTCCGCCTGAGAGGGGGCGTTTCGTTTCATTAAACCCAGATTTTGCAGCAGATGCACAATGCGATCGTAAACCGAGCGTTTGAGGCGCTGGTTGCGCTGGTGTTCCGCCGCCGAGCTCTCGAACCTGGATAAATACCAGACGATGAAACCCGAGATGACAAAAAGTTCGAGGACAAAATAGAACCAGGATTTGGTGGGCGCGACCCATAGGGCCAGGGGTGTTATCGCCATGATCGCGCCGAACAGGATCATGCCGATATCGGCAAGCCGGGTTCTCCAGGTGTGGCTCGGGCGCTCGGGCATTGCTATCTATCCGCTGCAGTGGGTCAGTAATTTACCTTCTTTGGAAAACTCGATGGCCCGGGCCTGCTCCAGCACTTCCATATCCGGGCTGTCTTCAATATCGGCGAACAGGGTCGGCGACACCAGGACCTCGTTCATCTGTGCGGTTGATTTGATCATGCAGAAGCGGGCCTCGGTCGGGTCCGCCACCCAGGCCGTCGAGACGCAGGCGCGAAACACATCCAGGTCATGGGGCAGAACAAGGGGGATCCGGCCCTTCTCGACGATGGCGGCGGTAACTCCGTTGAAGTAGATGGAATGCAGATCAATGGAATTTATGAAATCCATGGGCGCGTAGTCAGCCATACCGATACCGTTGGCGTTACCTTTTGATTCAGGTGTCACGCCCAGCACTCCGATGCGGTGGATCAGGGGCGTTGGCGGGTTTTCAATGCCGCGAATATCGGTCCGCGCGGTCACCGCAAAATCCATTCCGGCACCGGAAATGTTTTTGCCCACCAGTTCGCAAACCAAAGCATCGATCTGCGCAAAGGGCAGGCGGGCGAGCAGGGATTTGGCCCTGACCAGCAGGCGCTCGTCCGTGGCATAGAAGTTTTCCGGCTCCACCCCTTCGATGACCACCAGTTGTTTATGCGGGTTTTCAACGAGCGCAATGCCGTAACAGATGGGGCTGTTGGCGATGGAGATTCTGGCCAGTTCCGGCAGCACATCGCGCAGGCCTCGCGGTCCCAGCACATGAACCCGCCGGGCCCCTTCGCCCTTGCCCAGACCGACCGCGACCATTTTGGTCAGCCCGCTTTCAATGGGCCGGTCAAAACTGGTATGCGACTTGACCCGGTTGATGACAATTACCGCATCGGCTTCGGCGGCGTTTTTATCGAACATGGCATCGACGCCCTGGCTTGAGGTGCCGTAGTTGACGACCTCCATGGTTGCCCGGATCGGCACCCCCATACTGTCTTCAGTCACCCCCAGGCCGCTTAATACGGCGATCTGTCCGTCCGCCGTGCCGCCGCCGTGGCTGCCCATGCCGGGCACGATAAACGGGCTGAAACCCGATGCCTTCAGATGATCAACGGTGGCGCGGGCCACCTGAGCGATGCCGGATATGCCGCGGCTGCCGATGGCCACGGCGACGCTGGCACCCTGGTTCAGGGACGCCAGGCGCCGGGATTTTGCCAGTTCACTGGCGACGGCTGCTTGGAGGTCGACAATCGCCGGTGCATGGGGGTGGGTGAGCTTGACCCGCAGCACCTTCGGCAGTTGGACGGATTGCAGCATGGACAAATGGACGGCTGGGAAAACGGGCGATTGCATGGCGGATCCTTGATACAGTTGTCAGCGATTTGGCACGAAAGCGCCATTTGAACGGGCCGCCCTTTGTGCTATTCAGGATCAAGCATTTAGCATCAAACAATGGGATTACCAAATGCAAGTCGATATCAACTATGCAAAAGGCGCTCTGACCCTCGATCTGGATGACAGCTATGAGGTGACGGTCATTGGCAAACGCCCGATGCCGGTGCTGGCCGACCCGAAACAGGCGATTAACGATGCCATTGACAATCCAACCGGCAGCGGCCCGACACTGGATGATCTGTCGGCGCCGGGAAAAACCGCCTGTATTCTGATCTGCGATATTACCCGTCCGGTGCCCAATGGCCTGTTCCTGCCGATCCTGATCCGCCGTCTGCTCGACCGTGGCGTTGCCGCCGATGATATCACGGTGCTGGTGGCGACCGGTCTGCACCGCCCCAATGAAGGGGCGGAGCTGATCGAACTGGTCGGCAGTCAGTGGGTGATGGATACAGTTCGCGTTGAAAATCATTTTGCCCGCGATGACGCGGCCCATACGGATCTGGGCAAAACCCCGACCCGGGGGACTGCGGTGCGCATCGACAGCCGCTTCGTTACCGCCGATATTCGCATTGCCACCGGTCTGGTCGAGCCGCATTTCATGGCCGGTTATTCGGGCGGGCGCAAAGTCATTGCCCCCGGTGTCGCCCATGCCGAAACCATCACCACATTTCATAATGCGGAATTTATGGAAAACCCCAATGCCATCAATTGCAATCTGGCCGGCAACCCGTTGCATGAGGAACAGCTGGAAATCGTCAAGAAGGTGGGCGGTGCCCTGGCTCTGAATACGGTTATTGATGAAGAGCGCAGGCTTTCTTTTGTGACTTTTGGTGAAATCATCGAAAGCCATGGCCAGGCTGTCAACTTCGTTAAAAACTACACGGAAGTCACGGTACCGCGCCTGTATAAGACCGTGGTCACCAGTGCAGCAGGGTATCCGCTGGACAAGACCTACTACCAGACGGTCAAAGGCATGGTCGGGGCCATGGATATCCTGGAGCCCGGCGGCAATCTGATCATCGCCTCGGCCTGCGAGGAAGGTATCGGCTCAGCCGAATTTGCCGAATCACAGAAGCGGCTGGTGGCGCTGGGAGCGGACGGGTTTCTGGCGGAAATTCAGAAAAAAACACGGGCCGATATCGATGAGTGGCAAACGGAAATGCAGCTCAAGCCCATGCGCATCGGCACCATCCATCTGTATACGGACGGTTTGTCGGCAGCCGAGCAGGCCCTGACCGGGGTTGAGATTGTCAGCTCCGTTGAACAGGCGGTGGCAAAAAGTGTTGCCGAAACCGGCGATCGGGCGATTGCCGTGATCCCGGAAGGCCCTTACGTGATCCCAAGCTATCTGGCCCAGGCCAAGGCCGGATAGGGGACAGCCCCCTGTGTACATTATCTCTAAGTCAGACTGAGGATTTACCGCCTGTCACCGACAGCGGTCAGCGGTATTTGGACAGGATCTGATCATAGGTGCCGTCGGCTTGTATGGTTTTCAGTCCGCGGTTGAACCGCTCCACTAACAGATCCATGCCTTTGGCGTTTTTACTGAAACAGGCATAATATTCGCTGTAGGCGATTTCGTTATAGGCGATCCCTTCAGAAGTGCCGAGTTGTTTTAAGTTGAACAGGACCGGTTCTTTATAGCCGTAGAAATAATCGGTGCGCCCGTTGATCAGCACCTTTGCCCCCTGGATCTCGCTAGCCACCTGTACGATGTTCTGGATTCCTGCGGCAGCTAGATTTTCGATCAGATTATAGCCAAGAATCACACTGACACTTTTGCTCTCGATTTCTTCCAGTTTTTTCAGGGGCGGGAATTTGTTTTCAGCCAGACTGAACAGACCTGACGAGGCTCTTCCCAGGGGTGCGGAATAAGTCAGATAGCTGTCGCGTTCTGCAGTTCGTGAACAACTGCAAACACCATTAACTTCGCCCCGCTGGGCTTCCCGCAGGGCCCGTTTCCAGGGCAGATAGACAATTTTCAGGGCAATATCAGCTCGCCGGAAAATTTCTTCCAGAAAATCAACATCAAAGCCTTTCAGCCCGGTATCGCTGTTTTCCATTTTAAACGGTGGGAATTCATTACAGGCGAAGACAACAGGCTCAGCGGAACGCGCCGTCCCGTCAAACCAAAAACAGCAAGCGATCAGACCAACAAACAGACGACCGTGCATGAATTCTCCGATCATGGACAGTATTCTTGGCAAATTGAACCTGCACCGGTAGGGGTGACAGATAGATCAGACATGAAATCACATACTAACCGGTAAAGGTTTCTGGATGATGTCGGTTTGATGTCCATATATGTCAAACAGCGCGTTTCGACATTTACCGATAAATAATGAAAGATCTATTGCCGAGGTTTGGAGGGGCCTGTTCGCTACTCTTTGCTCAGGTCTTCTCAATGACAAACCGGTAGCTGCCGTCGTCCTGGTTGTCCGATGACAGCAGTTTGTCGCCGGTTGAACGGCAAAGCGCGTCGAAATCACGGGCCGAGCCCGGGTCTGACGACAGAATTTCCAGGATCTGGCCGGTTTGCAGGCCCTTGATGCCCTTTTTTGCCTTCATTACGGGAATTGGACAATTGAGGCCGCGGGCATCGATGGATTGTGAAATCATAACGGTCATTTTTAAAACTCTTGTAATTTAAAATAAAATACATTCATTATACGTATTATATAATATTGTATACTAAATAAAGATAAAATATGCAATCCCGGGAATTTTACCAAGCAAGCGATTGCGGGGTCGCAGAAAATCAATAGAATGCGCAGCCGGGCTCACCAGGAGCCAGTTTATTGAGGAATGGGCACGAATGGATCAAATCGACAGCGCAGTTCTGGTGCCCCTGCTGGCCTTTGGCCTGGGCGGATTGCTGGGCGCGACGGCGCAGCGCACCCAGTTCTGCACCATGGGGGCTATTTCCGATGTCTTTTTTATTGGCGACTGGAACCGGTTTCGGGCCTGGATGCTGGCGACAGCAACCGCCATTGTCGGTACCCAGGCGCTGGTCATGGCAGACCTGGTTGATCTCCAGGAATCTATTTATCTGTCGACCAATCTGGGCTGGGCTGGTGCCATTATCGGCGGTCTGATGTTCGGGTTCGGGATGACGCTGGGTGGCGGCTGCGGCAACAAGACACTGGTTCGTTTAGGGGCCGGAAACCTCAAGTCGCTGGTTGTGGCCATGGTTCTTGGTATTTTTGCCTATATGACATTGCGCGGATTAATCGGCGTCGGTCGGGTGCAGCTGGAAGCCATGACGGTTATTGATCTGGCATCGTTTGAGATGGAAAGCCAGGGAATTCCGGAATTTTTGATGATGCTGGGCCTCGATGCTGATGTCGCCCGCTTGATTTCAGTGGTCCTTATTGGCGGTGGTTTGCTGGTTTTCTGTTTCAAAAGTGCGGCCTTCCGGAAATCCAGAGCCGACGTTGCTGCGGGACTGATTATTGGTGGCTTGATCGTCTGCGCCTGGTTTGTCACCGGTTTTATCGGCTATGACGATTTCGAGCCGACTCCCGTCGCCTCGTTCAGTTTCGTGGCTCCCATCGCCGAGGGTTTGCAGTATCTCATGACTTTTACCGGTGCCAAGATCAATTTCGGCATCGCCGCAGTGGGGGGAATTATTTTTGGCTCCTTCCTGTCAGCCAAACTGGCTGGCGAATTCAGGGTTGAATCCTTTGTTGATGCCGCCGATATGGGGCGTCATTTGAGCGGTGGTGCCTTGATGGGGGTGGGCGGTGTGTTGGCGCTGGGCTGCACCATCGGTCAGGGCGTTAGCGGAATGTCGACCCTGGCCTTCGGTTCCCTGATCGCCTTGGCGTCGATCATCGGCGGCGGGGTGTTCGGCATGAAGTATCTGGAAGAGGGCAGTTTCAAGGCCGTCTGCGCAGACCTGTTCAGCCGTAGCTGACAGATTTCACCAAAGCTCGACTTCCTTGCCCTGAGCCCGTAATTCGTCGGCCCGGACCTGCAACCAGCGCTGAAAATTGGGCTCTGTCTGATATCCGCCGGAATGGACATACACGAAGGAATTCATAAAATGGAAGGGTTTCCAGTAGCCGAGCAGGCGCCAGACTTCCACGTCGTGGCCGGGCATCGTGTTGTCAGCGGCGAGGGTGGGCGGAAAAAACTGTAGGGTCGGGGTGAACTGGACGCGGTATTTGCGGGCCAGTTTTTTTTCGGTCGTCACTTCACCATCAACGTCCGTCACTTCCCGGTCACCCCACAGATTGAGTTGGACCACATTAAAATGGGCTTTGATGTAATCAACGATTTCAGGGATGCGCAGGTTGACCATGTGGGTTTCCTTGCAATAGGGACAGCCCCGTTGTTCCCACAAAATCACCAGTTGTTTGCCGGCCGCGGCCGATTCCGTAATGTCGTCGCGCAAATCAAGAAACGAGTCCAGGAACCACGGCTGGGTATAGACGCCGTCGTCGGAAAGTTCCGCCGCGGGCAGCTTTGCGCTCTCCGCAATTGCCGGTCGGGCCGCTGGTGCCATTGTAAACACAGCGGTAAGCAGGAAGATCAGAAAGAAATGTTTCATGGTCGGCCCCTAACATCTGGTGTGTTGGCAGCATTTTCACCGATTTTTCGAAAAATTCCAAATCATATCAGCGTTATCCCGCTCCGACACCCCGATATACGCCACCGTCTCGAACCCAATTGGCGGTTTGATGGCGGACTTTTAAATGACCGGATAAGATACCAAGGCCTGGGGTAATGGGGAAGTGAACTGGCTTGTCTGCCCTGCAACGCAGGACGTCCGATTAGCTCATCAACAGATGAGATCAGGTGTTTAAACAGAACCTGTCCGGGAACCGGGGTTTTCAGCGCCGACTGCGCGTTTTACCAGAGCCTAGCTGAACTACTTGTGCGTGATCGGCTTGTCAGTAAACAGAAAGTCACGCAGTTCATGGTCAAAGGTCTTATCCTTCCGGCGAATCCACTCAAGCACCATGGCGGCGTGTTCTTTTTCCTCGTCCCTGTTATGGGCGAGGATCGCTTTCAGTTCATCATCTTTACAGGCATCAACCCGCTGGTTGTACCAATCGACCGCTTCCAGTTCTTCCATCAGCGATGTGATCGCGCGGTGCATGTCACGTGTTTCGTCTGACAGTTCAGCGATCGGCTCGTGATATCCTTCATTCGACATGGGGGCTCCTTCTGTATTGGTCCGATTGATATCAAACTATTGCGTGCCAGACCGCGTTTGACAATACGCTTGTTGCCGGGCGTATGGGGTTTTGGGCGCTCAAAAGCGGGCTTTGCAAGTGGCTGTCGCAGGGGTGGCGGCGAGCATTTCCGCTTCGGACGATATCTATATATTCTCCCGGAGCGCCGCCCGGTCACGGCTCTGCCAGAGTGCGGCCGCTTTGTTCTGGGCATCAGCGGGCGTCGTGGCTTTGCCAAGTAATTTCAGGGCAATGGCCAGGGTGCCGGTGATCGCCGCCGTGGCGTATTCATCCGTGGCATCGCCGCGCCAGACTGACGCCAGCCGGCTCATGTTCATGTCGGCATCGACGGCCTGGCGTGGCTCTTCCATCAGGGCCGGCCAGATTTCTGTATCCAGGATGCCATTATGGACGCTCAGCACGTCCACGGGTTTTTGCGGGCGCCGCTCGATCTCGCCCCCTTCGCCCCGAAATACCGCCAGATGCGGTTGTTCGATCAGGGCCGCCGCCTGCTGGTGGACGGCGTTAAAACCGGGATGAAAAATACCCTGCAGGACATGATCGGCGGCAAACGGATTGACCAGTCTGGCGATGGTGTGAACGGGCGAGCGTAATCCGAGGACGGCTTTCAGATCGATCAGTTCTGCCAGTTTCGGGCTGACGGCAGCCAGCGGCAGGTAGCACAGATTGGCTTTTGACAGAATATCAGCGGCGTTCTCCAGGCTTTCTGCGATCGGTAAGCCCAGCGCCCGCAGGGTCTGTTCGGCATAGATCCGTCCCGCCGTATGGCCTTCGACGCCATGCATGAAAATCTTAACGCCGGTTTGTGACAGGGCGAGGGCGGCCAGTGCGAACCACGGCAATTGCCGGCGTTTTCCGGCATAGCAGGACCAGTCCAGATCGATTTTAGGGGCCCCGGCCGGGCGCTTGACCAGCCTCCGGGCAGCGCGCACAAAACCGGCAATTTCTTCCGGTGTTTCCTCCTTGTACCTGAGCACCATCAGGAAGGCGCCAATCTGCTCCGGCAGGGCCTGATCAGTGAGGATCATGGTCATCGCCGCATCGGCTTCATCCAGGGTCAGGGGCCTGGTGTTGGATTTACCACGTGCCAGAATGCGGATATAAGGGGCGAAGGGGTGCTCTTGCATGGGGCTTTGCCTGGTCTTGTTGGGACAGGGAACTGGCGTCAATATCACAGGATCGGTAGTCTGTCTGCTTATGATTTGGAAAAGCGGTCTTGACCTAAAGGTATTCCGCTTTATGTCACTGCAGACAGCCGTCTTTCGCTTTTCAGAAGAAGCCTTGTACCGATGAAGCATTTACCCGCATTTATAGATATAAACGAACGTTTCGTGCTGGTTGTCGGTGGCGGCGCCATGGCCTGGCGGCGAACGGCCATGGCGCAGCGTGCCGGTGCGCGGGTGGTGGTGGTCGCCCCGGAATTGGTCCGCGACTTCGAGAGCTGCCTGGCGTTTGAGCACAGAGCCCGCCCCTTTGACGCCAGTGACCTGGCTGGTATCACGCTGGTCTATGTCGCCTGTGAGGAAGACCCTGATTATGAAACCCGCGTTGCCGCGGCGGTGCGCGAACAGGGCCTGTTGGTCAACGTCGCCGACCGCTCCGACATCTCAACCTTCATCATGCCTTCAATCGTTGACCGGTCGCCGATTGTAGTGGCCATATCAAGTGGCGGGGAAGCCCCTATTCTGGCCCGTATGCTACGCGCCAAGCTGGAAAGTCTGGTCCCGGCAGCGCTTGGCGCATTGGCAGCGTTCGCCGGCAGTTACCGCGACCGGGTGAAAGAGCTGATCCCTGATATAGCCCGCCGTCGTCGTTTTTGGGAGCGGGTTGCCGACGGCTCGGTGGCCGAAAATATTCTGGGCCTGAAACCGGGTGCTGCCGAAGCGCGCATGGAGCAACTGCTGGAGGCGGCGCGCCAGGGCCTGGATGTTGAGCCTGCAGGCGAGGTCTATCTGGTCGGCAGCGGCCCCGGTGATCCGGATCTGCTGACCTTCCGCGCGCTGCGCCTGATGCAGCAGGCCGATGTGGTTTTGCATGATCGCCTGGTGCCGGACGGCATACTGGAATTGGTGCGCCGCGATGCGGACCGTATTTATGTAGGTAAAAAGCAGGGTGATCACTCCATGCAGCAGCAAGATATCAGCCGCACCCTGGTTGACCTGGCGAAACAGGGCAAACGGGTTCTGCGGCTTAAGGGGGGCGATCCGTTTGTTTTTGGTCGTGGTGGCGAAGAGATAGAGATGCTGTCTGCCGAAGGCATCTCGTTCCAGGTGGTGCCTGGTATCAGTGCCGCCAACGGCTGCGCGGCCTATGCGGGCATTCCGCTGACCCACCGCGATCATGCCCAGGCCTGCGTGTTCGTTACCGGCCACGCCAAAGACGACAAACTCGACCTCAACTGGCAGGCCCTGATTCAGCCAAATCAAACCGTTGTCGTCTATATGGGTCTGATTTCTCTGGCCCAGGTGATGGGTGAACTGATTGCCCATGGGGCGGACCCGAAAACCCTGGTGGCGGTTGTCGACAAGGGAACCCGGGTTGATCAGCGGGTCGTCACCGGTGCCATAGGCACCATCGTTGACGCGGTCGAGAAGGCAGCCCTGACCGGGCCGGCCATCATCATTATCGGCTCTGTTGTCAGTTTGCGGGATCGGCTGGAGTGGTTCGCCGATGAAGGTGACACCGGCTCTGTTACACGGCCCGGTTAACTCAGGGCGTGAAAATCAGGCATCCTCGGTTTGTGGAATTTTGGCTTTGCGTGGCAGACAGAGCAGGCTGATCACCCGTTCGGCTTCCTTGCTCGCCAGGCTGTAGAAAATCTGTTTGGATTCGCGCCGCGTGGAAACGATGCCATCACTGCGCAGGCGCGCCAGTTGCTGCGACAAGGTCGGTTGGCGAATGCCCAGCAGTTCTTCCAGTTGACTGACATTGCGTTCCCCATTGGCAAGTGCACAGACAATGACCAGACGGTTATCATTGGCCAGCGACTTTAAAAACTTGCTCGCCTTTTTCGGGTCTGCGATCGATAATTCTTCCATAACCCTATCCCAAAAGCTCCAGCTAACCGGGGGTTTACCTTGATCCGGGTGCAGTTTCAAGCCCTTACAAAGACTTTCCGGCCTCTTCGGAGCCCGCACGGTCACCACATTATACATCAAAAGCATGGCCAGCAGGGTAACAATCGTCTTGAGGCTGGAATTGAAAATGCGCCCGGTCAGACGATAAAACCGTGCCCTCGACGGGGCTGTCGTCATAGAGCCGGGCCCGGCTCGCCGCCCTTGCGGGGCTCCTGGGGGAGACCAGAAAATCGCCAACAGGTGCAAGGTGATCGTTAAATGCGTTGAGAAAGGACCATCAAGATTGCGTGAGTGGCAACCTTAGGGAGCGCCCATCAAAAGTTTCTACTCAATGATCAGGGTTTCAATGGCGTTTTTACGAATTGTATCCCAGTCATAGCGCACACCCAGTCCCGGATCTGCAGAAACAGGGACACAGCCGTCAGCGTCGATGCAGTCGATTTCGTCCGAATAGCCATCGGTATAGACAGGTAATGACCAGGCATTGCCGCATTTCGGGTGGACCAGATTGACTTCGTAATAGTTGGCATTGCGGCAAGCCGACATCAGTTGCCGCATGGCCGGGCCACAGGAATGGACTTCACAGTCCATGCCCAGTCCTTCCGCCGCGACGGCAACCTTATGGCAGCCAGTGATGCCGCCGTCGTAATCGGGATCGGCGCGGGCGAAGTCGGTGGCGCCGGCGACCAGCATGTCTGTTGTGGTTTCCAGATTGCGCACATGTTCGCTGACCAGGATCGGGGTTCTGACATTTTTCTTGAGCATCTGGTGGCCATGGATCGAGACTCCGCCATCGCCGTAGGGGTCTTCCAGCCAGTAGAGCCCGTAGGCGTCACAAACGCGGCCAATCTGGATGGCATCCGCCAGTGTCGACGGATGGCAGGCGGCGTCGTACATGATGTCCATGCGCCCGCCAACGCGCTCGCCAACCGCCTTTATCATCGCCGTTTCTTCACCAACATCCCCCTCGTGCCAGCCGTGCATCTTGAACCCCCGGTATCCCATATCCAGGCATTGTTCGGCAAAGTCAGCATAGGCTTCGGGGCTGGAAAGGCCGTCCAGCCGATCACCGCCGAGCGTGCTGGCGTAGGCGGGCAGCCGGTCCCGGTAGCCGCCCAGCAATTGGCCAACGGAACAGCCATGCTGCTTGCCGGCCAGATCCCAGAGCGCGATATCGAGAGCGCCGATGCCGGCCTCGCCGATATGTTTGGTCAGCCGGCGCATGCTGCGATAATGCTTTTCGCGCTGCAGGGCCGGTTTGCCAAGCAGGCTGAAGGACAAGGCTTCCGCCGCCGTCATAAGGACCCGGGCGCGACCGCGTGGCGGCACATATTCGCCGACAACCCCGCTATCGGCAATGATGCGCACGGCAAACCTTACATGCGTGCCTTTGGCGCCGGGCTGATAGGAAATTCCGAATCCGGCCCGGTCGGTGACCATGCTGTCCAATTCAATCTCAAAGGCCGTCAGTTCAATACGTTCGATTACGGGGGCATTTGGCATGGGGCGGCTTTCAAAGGCGTTGAGCGAGTCAGGTCTCGAAGTATGCGGGAATTTCAGCGATGAGCTGGTCCATGTAATCAACGTTCTGGGCAATATGGGCTTCCAGCTGGCGGGCCGCCAGGTCCCCGTCGCCGGCCGCGACCGCTTCCATGATACGGGTATGGAAGGCCACGGCCTGGGACGAGGTGTTGCTCATTTTTGTGACTGATAACTGGCGCAGGCGGGCCATATGGGAGCGTGCCTGGTTAACCATTTTCCAGAGGCCCGGATGGCCACCGATTTCCAGTAACTTGATATGGAATCCGGCGTCGAGCTGATAAACCAGATCGAACTCGCCATCATCGCTTGCCTGCCTGTGGGCGCGGATGTTGTCGCCCAGATCGCGCAGGTCGCGGGCGCTGGCACGGCCGGCGGCAAGGCGGACGGAGGCACATTCCAGGGCGACACGGGCAAACACGGCTTCGTGGATCTGCGCCACATTGAGGCGTGAAACAAAGGTTCCGATCTGCGGGCGAATGTTCAGCAGCCCTTCCTGGGCAAGCCGGATAAAGGCTTCACGTACGGGCTGCCGGCTGACCCCGATCTGGACGGATATTTCTTTCTCCGAAACCGATTGTCCCGGTTCAAGCTCAAGCCTGAGGATACTTTCGTGCAGCGCCTGATAGGCCTGCTGCGCCGCCGGAATATGCTGATTTGTCGGAGAAGCGGCCATTGTCGACTGTGCCATATTTGTTGGGTCCCTGTCCGGGCAATTTAAGGTAACGACGCCCGAAAAGAAACGTGCATTGTAAAAAAGTAACCAATCACAGCCATATCAACTTGTCAATATTCTACCATACTAGTATAACGACACTAAATCAGGGAGCGCGTGGCTGCCGCCGCGTGCATAATAAAAACACAGAAGACCAAGCATGCCATGAATAAGCCGCCGCCCTTTGCACGCTCTTTAAACATCTCCGTAATGCCCGAGTATCCACAATCGGAAGGCGGCGAACGGGTTCTGGATAATCTGTCTGAGCGGACGGCAGCGACAGCGGTGACAACCTCGCCCTATGTGATGGAACCATCAACCGCACCGGATGCCGGCCGCGAGCCGCCCGCCGACGCGAAAGCCGGCGCGGTCAGATTACTGGACCGCCAGTTGTGGGGAAAACGCGAATTGACGGTGCGCGCCGCACCCAGCTTTGTTCCCGATAAATCCCTGTACACCGGCCTGCGCTATCAGCCGTCGGAACCCGACCCGCTGACCAGGCGCGAAGGCGCACAGATTGCAGCATTCATCGATGCCGCCCGAACCCGCGGTATGGATGCCTATATGCAGGTGCAATCGGCGATCCCGCCGGGCTACCGGGTGCAGTTCGGCGGCGCCGTTGCCGACGACCGGCCGCTGCTGCCCAATGGGTCCGCGCATGAAGGCCGGGTCGACAAGAACGCCAGCCTGGCAAGCCCGCACATCATTGCCTACGGCTGCGCGCTGCTGCGTGATGTCATCCAGGCCTATCCCAACCTGAGCGGCCTGCGTGTCGACTGGCCCGAATACCCTCCCTATGCCTTCGACAGCCTGTTCTTCGATTTCAGCGGCCATGCCGAAACCGCGGCAAATCGGCTGGGTTATGATTTTGCCCGGATGCGGATGGATACCCAGCGGCTTATCAATTATCTGCTGGGTGAGATGGCGGACCCGGCTATTCTGGCCTTTGTCGGGTCGGGCAGGGCAGCGCTGCGGGATCTGCTCGGCAGATTTCCGGGCGTCATTGATTTGTGCGCCTTCAAAGCCGACCTGATCGCTGAAATGCTGAGCGCCTACTCTAAAACCGTCGATCAGGCCTCTGCGGGTACCATGGATTTTGTTGTTCAGGGGTTCCCGCCGCCCTGGAGCCAGGCATCGGGGTTTGATGTCGGCAAAATCGCACCCCATGTTTCGGGCATCGGGGTCAAGCTTTACACCATGCACTGGCCGATGATGGTGCGTGGTTATGCGCAGCGAATCCTGGCTGCCAACGGCAACGTCTCGGAAGCTGTTTTGCTGCGGGGCCTGTTCGCGATTTTGGATGTGCTGGATGACGCGCCGCCTTTGCAGCTTGGGGACGTCAATTATCCGGAACCGGACGCGGCGCATCTGGCGGGCCTGCGTGCGCAGGAGCGAAAGATTATGCAAACCCGCGCACTGGCCGGCGATATTCCGGTCTATGCGTTCTCTCATGCCTATGGACCGCTGGATGATTTCCGGGCCCGCATGGACGTGGCCTGGCAGGCTTCAGGGCAGCGCATGGTGGTTAACCGTTACGGATATCTGAGCGATGAAAAGCTTGATGTTCTGGGCCAGGTGACGGGAGCCGGATCGCCATGAGCGGGCAGTCACAACCCAATGTACTTTTGATCATGGTCGACCAGTGGCCGGGCAACCTGCTGGGCGTTGCCGGGCATCCGGTGATTGAAACCCCGACCATTGATAATCTGGCCAGCCTCGGTGTGCGCTACACCAATGCCTATTCCGAATGCCCGATCTGCATCCCGGCCCGCCGCTCCGTGATGACTGGAACAACCGCGCGCAGCCATGGCGACCGGGTCTTCCAGCCCGCCGCCCGCATGCCCGATTTGCCTACCCTGGCGCAAACCTTTCGCAACGCCGGGTATCAGGCCTATGGCGTCGGCAAACTGCATGTTTATCCGGCCCGTGACCGCATTGGTTTTGATGATGTGCTGATTGCCGAAGAAGGTCGCCCGCATCTGGGTGCGGTTGATGATTACGATATCTATCTCGCCGAACAGGGTTTTGCCGGACAGCATTTTACCCACGGCATGTGCAACAACGATTACGTCTGGCGCCCCTGGCATCTGCCGCAGGAAACCCACGAGACCAACTGGAAAGCCCGGGAAATGGCGAAGATGATCAAGCGCCGCGATCCCGGGCGTCCGGCGTTCTGGCATCTGTCCTATACCCATCCACATCCGCCGCTGGTGCCGTTGGCTGACTATTTCGAACGCTACGCGCGCAAACAGATTCCCGGTGCCCATACATCCGACTGGTCAGCCGATGATGATGCCCTGCCCTACCCCTTGAAGGGGCCGCGCCACTATTGGCCACGTCTGGCGGGTGAGCAGCTGGCCGATGCCCGACGCGCTTTTTATGCGCAGTGCACCCACATTGATCATTCCCTGCGGGTTGTGTTCGGCACCCTGCGCGAAGAGGGCGTGCTCGATGATACGATCATCATGCTGACCTCGGATCATGGTGATATGCTGGGCAATCATGGGCTTTATGCCAAGCGCGCCATGCTCGAAGGCTCAAGCAATGTGCCGATGATTTTGGTTGATCGCGCCGATGCTGAGCGAATCGCGCCGGCGAGCACCGACGACCGGCTGGTTGGGCTGCACGATGTAATGCCGACGCTTTTGCATATGGCCAGTATAGAGGTGCCGGGCACGGTCGACGGCCTGTCGATGGTAGGTGAAGATCAGCGCGACATTTTTTACGGCGAATCCCTGGAGGGGCCGAAGGCCATGCGGATGGTACGTGATGCCCGCTACAAGCTGATCTGGTACCCGGCCGGCAATCATGTGCAGCTGTTTGATCTGCACAATGACCGCGAAGAAATCACGGATCTGGCAAATGACAGCGGCCACGGGCCTGTGCGGGCGCGTCTGGAATCTGTTCTGGCGGGCTATCTTTACGGCAAGGACCTGGACTGGGTCGAAGGCGGCAGGCTGGTGGGAATGGAAGCGCCGGAATTCCGTATCGAGGCGAACCGGAGTTTTTCCGGACAACGGGGCCTGCATTACCCGACACCGCCGCGCACGGACCCGGGCGCGAAAGTCGGTTCACCCTGACCGTGATCAATGGGCCAAGGGGTTGGGTGAGCGGTTTGGTTGTTCGTTCGTGGCGCTGTCTGCCACAGCAAATTTTGAGGAGGAAAGCGCGAAGGGAGGAGATCAATTAAAGGCCGCGTAAGGAGTATTTTCACCAACTGTAAACTGAATAAGGGATGCATCATGAAAACATTATTGATATCAGCAGCCGTCGCCATGACCGCTGCATTGGGATTGACCGCTGCCGAGGCCGCATGGCCGGAAAAGCCGATCAAGGTGGTTGTTCCGTTTAACGCAGGCGGAACCTCGGATACGGTTGCCCGCGTGCTGGCGGCTGGAATCAGTGACATCAACGCGCTGCCACATCCGATTTCCATCGTCAATGTGGGTGGTCATTTCTCCATCGGCTCGCGCCGGGTCAAGGAAGCCAAGCCGGACGGTTACGAGTTCCTGACCATTCATATCGCTTTAATGGGCGGGCAGGGCAGCGGTAAGATGGACTTTGGACACGCCGACTTTGAGCCGGTAGCGGCCACCGGCGAGTTTTGCCTGGCCCCCATGGTCCGTAAGGATTCCGGCATCAATTCCCTGAAGGAACTGCTGGATGCAGCGAAAGCCAAGCCCGACAGCCTGATTTTCGGGGCTAATTTAGGGGCCATCAACCACATGGCCGGGATTATGCTGCAGAATGCAAATCCGGGCTCAAAATTCCGTTTTGTGCAGATTGGTGGTGGCACCGCGAACTTCACCGCACTGACCGGCGCGCAAACCAATGCAACGGTCCTGTCCGGTGCGGAGGTGGTTAATTTCACCATGAAAGACGGCATGCCTAATCCGGAATCACAAATCAAGCCGCTGGCCTACACGGGTGCCGCGCGGCATCCGAAACTCCCGGATCTGCCAACCGCCAAGGAACTGGGATACGATGTTGAGTTCTGTATTCACAGCTGGTGGTTCGCGCCCAAGGGCACGCCGAAGGAAGCCGTTGACGGTTTCGCCAACGCCCTGGAGAAATCCGCGCAAACGGATCGGGTCAAGAAGCTCTACGCCGACAAGCTTTTTGCACCGGTCTTCCTGAAAGGCGAGGCTTTGCAAAAATCCCTGGACGCAACCTGGAAGGCAATTGCTCCGATCGCCATGCAGGCTTCCAAAAAATAGGCAACCAGGTCACACGTTACACTCCCTCCCGTCCCGTGAATTTTTCGGGGCGGGACCCTTTTTAAAAGATATTGACCATGACCAACTCCGTATCAGCTAAAATGGACACGTTTGTCGCAACCCTGCTTATCGTCATTTGCAGCGTGTTTTTGTATGAAAGCTGGGATCTGCCGCCGGGCACCTTCGAGCCGCTGGGGTCCGGGCCAATCCCGCAAACCATCTGTGTTTTGATTATCGCTATGTGTGTCTATGTGATCGTCAGGGCCTGGCGACGCGATGCCCAAATCATCAGTGATCCGGATCCGGTGCCGGCGGCAGAGGCGCCTGAACCGCCACGCCCGCTCAACGCGATAATCGTGCTGGCGGGAACGGTCATCTACATCCTTGCCATGGCTTTGCATATTCTGCCGTTCTGGT
Source organism: Rhodospirillales bacterium (assembly GCA_013203595.1). GTDB lineage: Bacteria > Pseudomonadota > Alphaproteobacteria > Rhodospirillales > Casp-alpha2 > JABMNT01. The sequence goes on along the minus strand of JABMNT010000032.1, from coordinate 37,147 downwards.
TGGCGACCATGGTGCTGGTATTCTCGCTCATTGCCATCCTGTCCGGCTTCAATCGGAAGTCGATGATGATCGGTGCGCTGCTGGGGGTTTTGATGGGCGCCGGTTGTCAGTACCTGTTTACACAAATTTTCTATGTCGATCTGCCGGGGAGCTGAGCATGACTGAACTGATTACCGCTCTTGGGGTCGTCTTCTCGCCGATGCCGTTTTTGTTCATTGTTGTTGGGGTTGTGCTTGGCATCGTGGTTGGTGCCATTCCGGGGCTGACCGGGGCGATGCTGATTGCCCTGACCCTACCGCTGACATTTTTCATGGTTCCGGTCGAGGCCATCATCCTGCTGATCGCCATGTATGTGGGGGCGATCAGCGGCGGTTTGATAACCGCTACCCTGTTGCGCATGCCCGGAACACCGGCGGCGGTGATGACGACCTTTGACGGCTATCCCATGGCCCGGGCCGGACATCCGGGCCGGGCGCTGGGGCTGGGTATCGGAGCCTCCTTCGTTGGTGGCATGGTGTCGTGGACGGCCTTGTTTCTGCTCGCCAAGCCGCTGTCGATTATCGCCACCCGGTTTGGCCCCTTTGAATATTTTGCCTTGATCATGATGGCCATGGTGCTGATCGCCTCGGTCAGCGAAGGCAGTTTGGTCAAGGGTCTGATTGCCGGGCTTCTGGGCATGTTGATTTCGATGCCGGGGGTTGATCCTTCATCCGGCATGCCACGCCTGACCTGGGACTGGTACATGCTGAACGGGGGGCTGAAGCTGCTGCCGGTTCTTATCGGAGTCTTCGCCGTCAGCCAGATCCTCAGTGATTTGATGGAAATGAACCAGAAAATACAAAAGGTCGAAATGTCCAGAAAAGGCATTTTCATGTCGCTCGACGACTGGCGCAAACAGGCTTTCAATTTGATCCGGTCCTCGGTAATCGGCACCGGCGTTGGCATCCTGCCGGGAATCGGCGCCTCCATCGGTTCCGTCATCGCCTATACGGCGGCAAAAAACATGTCGAAAACTCCGGAGAAATTTGGCAAGGGATCGGAAGAGGGGATTGTTTCCTCAGAAGCCGCAAACAATGCGACGGTGGGCGGTGCACTGATCCCGCTGATCTCCATGGGTATTCCGGGCAGTGTTATCGATGCGATCCTGATCGGTGCCCTGACCATTCATTCGATCCAGCCGGGACCGACGTTGTTTACCACCAATGCCGATATTGTCTGGGCCATGATCGCCGCCTGTCTGGTCGCCAATATTGTGATGTTCATTTTCATGACCACATTTGTCGGTCATTTGTCGAAGGTCATGTATATGCCACGGCTCTATGTGCTGCCGGTGGTGCTGATTTTCTGCGTGATCGGCTCCTTCGCGCTGAACAACACGATGTTTGATGTGTGGACAATGGTTGCCTTTGGCATCCTCGGTCTGTTCCTGGAAAAAGCCAGATACCCGCTCGGACCCTTCGTGATCGGATTTGTGCTGGCGCCGCTGGGCGAGGCCAAACTGCGCTCCGGACTGATGATGACTGATGGCGATATTACTCCGGTCTTTACCCGCCCGCTGGCGGCCTCGTTTACCGTAATCGCTGTTATTCTTCTGGTTTATCCGTTCTATAGTGAATGGCAGCAAAAGCGGAAAGCGGATCTTGGTTAGCGGGTCAGGGGATTAACGGATAATGGGTAAGCCAGCGGTGCAATTTGCCGGTTATCTGCGGCCTGACGGTCAGGTCGGCCTGCGCAACCGGTTGCTGGTGCTTTCCGCCACCGGATTGACCGGGCCCACGGGACGGCGCATCGCCGGCGCGCTGCCGGGTTCGGTGTTTGTCAGCATGCCCTACGATGGCGGACTGCTGGGCGACGACCGCGATGCGCAATTGCGCACTTTACTGGGGCTTGGCCTGAACCCGAATGTGGGCGCAGTTTTGCTGATTGGTGGCAACCCGCCGAAAGTGGCTCAGCTGGCTGAACAGATGGCAAAAAGCGGAAAACCGGTGGTCGCGCTTACGCTTGATGAATGCGACCATGATGCCCTGACCCTGACTGACCGGGCCATTCGTTCAGGCGCCCGGCTGATGATTGAAATTTCCAGACAGCGGCGCCAGCCCTGTTCGCTGGCCACGCTTTTTCTCGGCCTCGAATGCGGCCGCTCAGACCCCAGTTCCGGGCTGGTGGCGAACCCGCTGCTGGGGCTGATGGCTGATCATATTGTTGATGCGGGCGGCAAGGCCGTTTTCGGCGAAACCACGGAATGGCTGGGCGCCGAACATTTGCTGGCCAGACGCGGGGCAACGCCTGCGGTCGGCAAAGCGATACTGGACGCGGCTCTCGATCATGAACAACGGGCCATTGATGCAGGCCTTGACCTGACCGGGGATAATCCGGGCCCGACCAACATTGCCGGTGGCCTGACAACGATAGAGGAAAAATCACTGGGCAATATCGCGAAAAGCGGCAGCCGGCCGATCCAGAGCCTGCTTGGCTATGCCGAGGCGCCGGCCACGCCGGGACTGCATGCCATGAAAGCCGCCACCTATGCGCCGGAATCAGTGACCGGTTTCACGGCGGCCGGGGCAAATCTGATCCTGTTCACCACCGGCCAGGGCAACAGTTTTGTTAATCTGATCTCGCCCACCATCAAGGTCAGCGCCAATCCGGATTCCGATAAACGCCTGCTTGAACAGCTCGATTTCAGCTGCCCCGATGTGTTCACCGGTGCAACCTCCCTGGCCGAGGCAGCCCCCCGGTTGCTGGCGTTGATGATTGATGTGGCATCGGGCACCCGAACCTGGGGCGAGGTTCTGGGCGAGGGCGAAGAAGTGGTCAGCCGCTTTGGAGCGTCTCTGTGAGCGAGGCGTCGCGCCAGGGCTGGGACGCGGTTGTGCTTGACGCCAGCGACAATCTGGCAACCGCACTGCGCCATTTAAAGGCAGGCGAAACGGCGCGGTTCAAAATAGCCGGTGCGGTGCGCGAACTGACCATGCAAACGGACGTGGCGCTCTGTCACAAGTTTGCCGTGGAGACAATTGCCGCCGGAGATACGGTGCGCAAATACGGCGAAACCATCGGCCTTGCCACAGCCGCCATCACCGCCGGTGCCCACGCCCACGTCCACAACATCAAAAGTCTGCGGGCAATGCGCCCATAGGTCGGTTGCCGGCTCATCGGGGTGTGTCTTGAAAGCGGGCATTAAGGGAGTCTCCCCCAGACCCATTGCCTGCCTCTTTCAGTTGTTTTGTATCAAAAACACATTATTATAAGGTGTGTCATTTGGTCGAGACCTGCGCGCGTCTGACTTTTTGCGCAGGTTCGCCAGGATGGGCACAGGATCGCATTGAAACCGACATAGGATTTCTTATGAAAAAATCATTTTTAACCCTCGCTTTCACCGTTTCAGCGCTCGCCCTGGTTTCCGCGTGCACATCGTCATCGGAAGGACCCAGGCTGGTTTCTGACGAAGTGATCGCAGCGCAACGTCAAATGCTGGCCAAGAACACCGCTGGTGCGGGCTTTGGCCCCCAATCGCCGCGTGACATTGGTGCCGTTGCGGGTAGCAATCGCCGCGCGTTTGGAACTGCGCCCGGCCACACAGGGATGAATCTCTGTAATATCCACTTTCATGAAAGTGCTGAACATAAAGGCGGGGAATTTACCACCTATGCCGGCAACGGGGATGGCCGCGGCTATGGCACAGGTTTCAAATATAATGGCAAGCTGTCCAATGCCGAATTGGCAGACTACGGCCATAAAGTGGGAATGAGCAGCCATGGCGATTTGCAACCCGGTGATACCATCGAGGTTCACTACGTGTATACAACGGCAAAGGTAGAGCCGGGACCGACACTGAATTCCTGTCTCAGCGAGGCCATCGGAAACCCGCAGCTCCGTGTTGAAACCCAGGTCTATGTTTTGGTTAACGACGAAAATGCAGGTGACTTTGTTAAGTTGATGCACCACGAAGTCGTCAACGGTTTGCATCAGGCAATCCACATACCGACCGATACCGGAACACCAGTTCAGTATGCGGGTTCCACAACCGGCCCCGATTATAACGAAATCGGATCACCCTTCCAGGTGACATGGAGTGTTCGCCCTCAAGTCGCAAAGGTCTCCATCGGTTCCGTTGATGCATGGCTCCAGGGAAACACCTTTGACGAACATTATGCGCATGGTGTCCGTAACCTCGTGTTGAACCCTGACCTGTTGTCGGAAATTCAAAAATAGCGGTCCACACGATTACGCTGAGTGAGGACGCTGTATTATCTATGGATTATTGAAACGCTCATGCCCCGCCGCCATCCGGCGGCGGGGTCCTTTTATAACGGTGCTTGTCACTCTGTTTTCTGGGGCGATATGAAGAAAACTCAATAATCATGGCCATTTATGCCCCATGAGATATTCGGGGCCCTGTCAGGAAACCTGTTGTCTTCGCTGGTGAAATGTTTTAAAACTAAGAACTAAACTGAGTTCTTAGTTACAGACATCCCTTGTCATCACCTTCCAGTCAGTCAGGCCTCCATGTCATGAGCGATAAAAGACCAAATATCATTTTCATCATCACCGACCAGCAGCGCTATGACACCATAGCCGGCTTGGGCTATTCGCATGTGGACACGCCGCATCTGGACCGGCTGGTCAAAGAAGGCACGCATTTTACCAATTGCCACGTGGCTGGCGCGTCCTGCGTGCCATCGCGGGCCAGCCTGTTTACCGGGTTCTATCCGCACACCACGGGGATCCTGAAAAATGCCGATCTGTGGCGCCATTCCTGGCTCGAGCTGTTCAGCGATGCTGGCTATCACACGGTGAATATTGGCAAAATGCACACCTGGCCGATGAATACGCCGGCCGGATTCAAGGAGCGCTACAACGTCGAAAACAAGGACCGCTTTCTCGAAGGCCGCTATTACTTCGATGAATGGGACCGGGCCCTGGCCGCCAACGGCATGGTCAAACAGCAGCGCGAAACCTACCGCAGCCGCAGTGATTACAAAGACAGTCTCGGCGCTTTCGACTGGGAACTGCCGGCGCATATGCATTCCGATATGTTTGTCGGTGGCATGGCCGCCTGGTGGGTCGACAGTTACCCGACCACGGAGCCATTATTCCTGCAGGTCGGTTTTCCGGGACCGCATCCACCCTACGACCCGACACCTGAATTCAGTGCCGCTTACATGGCACGGGACCTGCCCATTGATCCGGTCCTGCAAAGCGACCTCGATGGCCAGCCAGCGCCTTTCAAATCGATGCGGGTTCATAATGCCAAGGTTGATCATGACAGTGTTGTTCATCAGCTCGAGCCTTCCGCCGACGCCCGCTTCAAACAGCGCGCCTATTATCTGGCCAACGTCACCATGATTGATCGAAAAGTCGGCGAGCTGATCGAGGCACTTGATCGCAAGGGCTATCTGGACAACAGCATTGTTGTCTTTACTGCCGATCACGGGGATTGCCTGGGTGATCATGGCCATAGTCAGAAGTGGACCATGTATGAGCAGGTCACCCGGGTGCCGATGATTGTCTGGTCGCCGGGCCGGGTCAAGCAGGGCCATCGCGTCGATGCGCTTATGCAGCAGATGGATATCGTGCCGGCGCTGCTCACTTACGGCGGCATCGACACGCCGGAAATATTCGAGGCCAAATCGGCGCAGGCGGCGCTCGAGGGCCGGGACTGGCAGGACCGGGATTATGTTTATTGCGAACAGTCACGCGACGGCATCCTGCAGGATACCGAGTTCATGACCATGGTGCGATCGCAGGACTGGAAACTGGTGCATTTTCTGGGCGAGGATTTCGGCCAGCTGTTTAATCTGAAGGCGGATCCCGGCGAAGTTGACAACAAATGGGACGATCCGTCTGCGCAAACTGTCAAACGCCGGATGCTGGATCATTTGCTGGAATGGCGCATGGCCAGCCAGCACCATACCCGCGACATTGCCCGCGAACACCGCTGACGGGTTTTGAGATCAGGCGCTGTTGACGCTTAGGAGATGTCGCCGGGCCTGACTTCGTAGAGCAGCGTCTCGCCGTTTACGAACCGCGCGATGTTATCGAGGAACAACAGGTCCCAGCGGTCCTGCACGCCTTCTCCGGAAAATGAGGTGTGGCAGGTCAAGCGTACTTTCGGATGCGCCCACAAAGGGTCGTCAGCGGGCAGCGGTTCTGTGTGGAAAACATCAAGGATCGCCGTCGCCAGCTTTCCGTCATCAAGGGCGGCCAGCATTGCCCGGTCCTCGATCAGGCCACCGCGGGCGATATTTACCAGAATTGCATCTTGCTTCACGCCGCCGAAAAAACCGGCATCGGCAAAGCCACGGGTGGTGGCGTTAAGCGGGCAGGCGAGCACAACAATATCGGCTTTCGCCAGGTAAGCGTCCAAATCATCCATGGTGCCGACCCGGTCGGCCAGGTCAGTGGCGGCCGGGGTGCGGCGGATAACCGAGATGTCGGCGCCGAAGGGTTTGACCCGTTTGCAGATTTCCTGACCAATCGGGCCAAACCCGATCACCAGCCAGTTGCTGCGCGACAGTTCGCGAAAGGGTGTGGTCTGCCATTGGGTTTTGGCCTGCAGGGCACGCTGGCGTTCAATCGGGTGAAAAACGCTGAGCACCTGGGCCATCACATACTCGGAGATGGCGACCGCCTGCGCGCTGCTGTTGCAAATGCGTGTGCCCTTGTCGGATATCTTTTTGTAAAAGGGATGATCAAGACCGGCGTTGAAGGTTTGCAGCAGGCCAATTGATTTGCAGGCAAGGACCGCGTCGAATACCGTTTCCTGGACGCCGTCCGCCTTGAAGTGGGAACTGAGCCACAGGTAGTCGATGTCGAGATCATTGGCAGAAACCGATTGGCCATCATCCAGAAACCGGCCGTCCCTGTCGATTGAGATCAGCGAAATATCCAGCGCCAGGGCGTCCAGGCGCGGGCCGATATGGGCCAGGGATTTTTCGTACATGGCGACGCGAACAGTCATTGTTTTCCCCCGGTGACGATTGGTCAACCGGTTCGCTCATGGGAACCGGTGAAAATCGTGGTGTTGCACTTAGTCGGTGTTATCGATTTTAGGAACGCTGGCCACTTTACGCAATCCCAGAAAACCGATCACCCCGGCCAGCAGCATAAGCCCGGCTGCTGTGGTCACGGCGCTGGCAAAGCCCCTGGTGAAAGCTTCTGCAACAGCGCCATGGAAGAGCTGCAGCTGCGCGCCGGTCAGCGCCGGTGGCGGCTGCAATGTGGCCAATTGCTGGACCTGCTCGGCAATGGTTGAAAGCTGCGCGCGGGTAAGGCCGACGGGGCCCAGTTCCCCAGGCAGGTGGCGGCCATAGCCGGTGGTCAGGATCACCCCCATCACGGCCACAGATACCAGTCCGGCAACCCGGGCAACCGTATTATTGACTGCCGATGCCAGACCGCTGCGGGCATCGCCGGCGGCATTCAGGGCAACCGTCGTCACCGGTGCAATAAACAGCCCCAGACCGATGGCGATGAGGACCACGGCCGGCAGGATATGATGCAGATAATCCCCCTGGGCAGGGACCTGAGACAGCAGCAGTAACCCGGCGCCAACCACAAAGGGAGCGGTCGCCAGAAGCGGCCCGGGGCCGCGCAGGTCCATCAGGCGGCCGACCGGCCGCGACAGAAGAATGATGGCGATGGGTATGGGCAGACCAGCGGCGCCGGCCTCGAGGGCGGTAAAGCCAAAAACCTGGATATGGAAAAACGGCAGTAAAAACATGGTGCCCTGAAAGCCGGCAAAAAACAGAAACGTCTGCAGATTTACCAGCAGGAAGGTGCGTTGCCGGAACATCCAGACCGGGACCATGGCGGTTGCCGATTTTGCCTCGATCAAAACCGTCAGCGGCAGCAGGATGGCGCTGGCAATCAACGCGCCGACAACAAGATGATCGGAAAACCCCAGGCGGGTGCCTTCCACCAGTCCAAATACCAGCGCACCCAGGCCGCCGGTGATGCCGATCATGCCGGCGATATCCAAAGGAGCTTTGGTTTGCGGCGCATAGGGGGGCCGGGGCACAGCCCGCAGAAACCCGAGTGCGACCGCACAGAGCGGCAGATTAATCAGGAATATCCAGTGCCACGACAGAAAATCAACAGCCGCCCCTCCGGCCAGTGGGCCCAGAGGGATCATCATCGAGCTGATTGCCGTCCACGAGCCGATTGCCCGGCCCCGGCGTTCGGGCGGGAAACAGGCGTTCAGCAGGGCAAGGCTCGACGGCAGGATCAGAGCCGCCGCCAGCCCCTGTGCGGCACGGCCAAAAATAAGCAGGGTACTGGAGCCGGATGCGGCGCAGAAAAGCGAAGCGGCGGCAAAGGCCAGGATTCCATAGTGAAGGATGCGCCGCCGCCCGAAACGGTCACCCAGTGCACCACCCATCATCATCAGCGATGCCACAAACAGCAGATAAATTTCGGCGATCCAAAGAGCATCCGCCGCGCTCAAATGCAACTCGCTCTGGATCACCGGCAACGCCGTGTTGACGGCCAGCATATCGGCAAACCCCATGCCGCTGGCAAGGGCGGTGGCGATCAGGACGGCTTTTTCCTGAGCAGGGGTGAGCGATCGGGCAGACGGGTTTGTCATCGGTCGAACTGGCTAGTTCCTTTCCTGTTTCCATATCAACAGGAAAGGCACTAGCTGTTGTCCAGCCAATTGTCTTCCATTTTAAACTGCCAGCGATAGGTGTCCTGGGGCTTGATGGCCTGACTCCATTTGCCGAGCAATTCCTTGCGGGCCCGGCGGTCGGCCATGGTCGCCTTGATTGCTTCCGGGTCCCAATGGGTCAGGACTTTTGCCTGCAGGTGGTCGCGGATATCGGTTTTGTCCGGATCCAGACCCAGATCGTTGATTTCACCGGGGTCGGTTTCCAGATCAAACATTTGCGGCGGATGGCCGTGATAATAGTTCAGCTTCCATTTGCCGGCACGGATCATGCGTTGCTGGGTCGGGATCCCCTGGGCCCAGGCGGCCATGCCGTCGGTGCAATATTCGGAATAGGTTTCATCGAGCCAGGGGGCGCTGGCATTATGGATGACAGGAAGAAAACTGCGGCCATCGATGTTCGGCAGGGCCGGCGCATTTGCGGCGTCGAGTACGGTTGCCGCCAGATCGATCAGATTAACAATTTGCTTGCGGCGCTGGCCCTCGGGGAAGACTCCGGGCCAGGACAGGATCATTGGCACCTTGCAGGAATCATCATAAAAAGTCTGTTTCCACCACAGGCCCCGTTCGCCGATCTGATCGCCATGATCGGACGTGTAGACGATCAGGGTGTTTTCCGCCAAACCCAGTTCCTGCAATTTTGCCAGCACCTGGCCGACCATGGTATCGAAGGTCTCGGTCAGGGCGTAATAGGCGGCCCGCGCCCGGCGCACCTCCAGCGGATTGATGTCCGTATCAATGCCGGTCATTTCACGCCACCATTTCATATAGGGGTGGTCGGTGCCTGGTGCCGGTTTGTCGTAGGTCGGCTCGGCGATCTTGTCCAGATAGTAGGCGACCAGTTCCTTGTTTGCCACATAGGGCTGGTGTGGCAGCATATAGCCGATGTTGAGGCTGAACGGCTCGCTGTCGCCGCCCTTGCGCGCTTCAGCCAGTTGCTCCAGGGCTTTCAGGGCATCCGCCGTGACATCGCGATCATGCACTTCATAGGCGCTTTGTCCGGCCCCGGACCGTTCCAGACTGACCCGGAACGGGCCTTCGGTTTTTGCCAGCACACCCAGGGAATGGGCAATGCCGCCAACCCAGTTGGTCGAATGATCGCCGACCTGTCGTTCCGCATAACCATGCATCTGATCGGGGCCGATGGAATGCAGGCGGCCAATCAGGTTCGGGCGATAGCCTCCGGCGCCGAGGGCGTGGGCGGTGGTCGGGATATCGCTGTCCAGCGGGTCGCTGTTGGTCCAGCAATGCTGAGATGAGGGATAGCGACCCGACAGCAGGGACATTCGCGCCGGCACGCAAAGCGGCGACGGGGTGTAGGCATTTTCAAAGATCACACCACGGGCCGCCAGGCCATCGAGATTGGGGGTGCGCACGATTTTATCGCCATAACAACCGGTAACCCGTGGCGCATGCTGATCAGACATGATGAACAATATATTGGGGCGGTCGGCCATGAAAATTCCCTGCTATCCGGATGAAGTCTCTGTTGCCCCACTATAGCGGGCGCTGGCCGCTTTGTTAAGCCTTAAACAATTGATATTTAACAAAAAACCAAAATCAAAAGCCGTTCGCCTGACCGTCACTGCGGGGGTCATTGGCGCCTTCCAGCAGGCCGTCCGGATGGCGGACAATGGCCCCGGCATGGCCCATCACTTCGTCGAATTCGCCAATCACCTCGACATCATGACCGGCTTTGACGAGCGCCTTATAGACCGCTGCATCGAAGCGGCTTTCCATGCGCAGGTTGGTGGCCGCGCTGCCCCAGGTGCGACCCAGCAACCAGCGCGGCGCGGTGACCGCCTGCTGCAGGCTTTGCCCGTGCAGGACATGGCGGGCAAACAGCATGGCCTGGGTTTGCGGCTGGCCTTCGCCGCCCATGGTTCCATAGGGCATGACCCGGCCATCAGACAGGTGGGCGAGCGCCGGTTGAATGGTATGGAACGGCCGACGATGCGGCGCCAATGCATTGTGATGGCCCGCATCCAGGCTGAAACTGGTGCCGCGGTTTTGCCAGACGATCCCGGAACCGTTCAAAACCGTACCCGAACCAAACTCCCAATACAGGCTCTGGATGAAACTGACGGCCCGGCCTTCGCCATCGACCGCGCCCAACCAGACGGTATCGCCCTTTGCCGAAGGATCCGGCCATGGCAGGGCCGTTGCCGGGTCAATATCCGCGGCCATGGCGTCCAGTCTGGCATCAGCCAGAAAGGAGGCGGGATCAACGGTCATATAGGCCGGGTCCGTAACGAACCGGTCGCGCACCCGGAAGGCCCGTTTGGTGGCTTCCACCAGGTTATGGACAAAGTCAAAATCGTCAGCCTGGCGGACGCCAAGGCGGGCGTAGACGCCAAGCAGAATCAGAGACGCCAGGCCCTGGGTTGGCGGCGGCATGTTAAAGACCCGGTGGCCGGCGACGTTGACCTCGAGCGGGGTTACCATCAATGCCTTGTGGCGTTCCAGATCGGCTAATCGCAGCGGAGTTCCGGCATCTTCCAGATCGGCGGCAAGGGAGCGCGCCAGATCGCCCCGGTAAAAGTCATCGAGTCCGGTTTTCCTCAGCATGTCCAGGGTGGCGGACAGGCGACTGTTGGTGAACCGGCTGGCTTCCCGGGGCGGTTCATCACCGTTCAGAAACAGTTTTCCAAAGCCGGGTGCCGCGGCCAGTTCGGCCTGTTTACCTGCTGTATTGCCGGCCTGGGTGGCGGTCACCGCGATGCCGTCGCGGGCGTAGAAAATGGCATCTTCCAGCAACCGCGACAGGGGCATACGTCCACCCAGTTTTTGACTGCTGTAGGCATATGCGGCCTGCCATCCGGATACCGCACCGCCGACCGTCAAAGCCGCCAGCGGGCCACGCGACGGGATCGCATCGAGGCCCTGGTCTCTGTAAAAATCGATGCTCGCCAGGCCGGCGGCACCGCCACAGGCATCGATGCCGATCACTTTTTTGTCGGGAGTGTGGATTAGCCAGAAATTATCTCCGCCCAGTCCGTTCATATGCGGATAGACAACGGCGATGGTGCTGGCTGCGGCAATCATGGCTTCGACGGCGTTGCCTCCTTCGCGCAATACCCTGAGGCCGGCCTGCGCCGCCAGATGATGGGGGGCGGTAACCATTCCCCGGTAGGACCGAACTGTTTGCTGCATGTCTAAACCTCTGTGTCAGGCGGCGATAATTTCATTCTGTCTGGCACTCTGCCAAATATTCAGTGTCCGATAAAGCCCGGCCAGGGCATCCCACCCTGAGGTATGACCGACCGCTACCAGGTTTTTGAGGGCGGCCCGTTGGCTGTCCGGGTTATCCGTTTGCAGGGCAGCGAATAGGTCATGGATGGCGGCTCCGCCCAGGCCCGCAGTGGCGGCATAGAGATGCTGGGCGCTGATCGGATTGGTTGCGGCGGGGGCGTGGGTCCTGATCGCGCCGGCAAGGTGGAGTCGGGCCCGGGTTTCGCCGAGGGCTGCCAGGGTTATCAGCACGCCAGCCAGGAAGTCATCACCCGATGGCGTCAGGCCGGGGCCGAGCCCGAGCAGCTTTTCAACCGGTGGCTCCTGCTGGTGGTCGGGATGCGCGGTGAGGTTCTGTGCAAGCCAGAGCGAGAGGGCGCGAAGCGGATGTTCTGCCTGGGGCAGGGCCGCGACAGGGGCGCCGAAGACCTGTGGTGCCAGGCCTGCGACCGGCGGGCTGGCCGCGAAGAACCGGCGCAGGGTGGTCAGCGAACGGGCAGAAACGGGGGCTATTCCTGGCCGGGCCGGGCGCCAGATTCGGGCTCGGTTCAGGCTAAAAGTGAGGTGCGGGCCAAGGCGCAGGCGGTGGTTTGAAAGCCGGGCTGGGGCGCCTGAGGTCAGGCCGCTGGCCTGCCAGTCGGTGGTGTGCGGGGCCGAGGTCACCACATTGATCGGACCATCGCTGAAATCCGTATTACCCATGCAGATATAGCTGTCATCAAGGTGCACATAAAAACAGCGCCTGAATACACCAACCACGCTGCCGCTGGCATCACCGCTCAGCACATCGGCGGCGCATGGTCCGAAGCGGCGAATGTCGAGGCTGAAGGGATCAGCGTTATTTGTCATTGGGCACAATGCGGGTCCCGGTTTTACCGTTCAGGGCGTCCATGGCCTGATCGATCCGGCCAATGATCACGCGTTCGCCGCCACCGTCGAGAAAGCGGATGGCGGCATCTATTTTCGGACCCATGCTGCCTGCCGGAAAATGCCCTTCGGCCTGATAGGCGCGGATTTCGCGTAAGCTCACCCGGTCGAGGAATTGCTGCTTGTCGGTGCCAAAATGAATGGCAACCCGGGGTACTGCGGTCAGGATCATCAGGGTATCGATGCCCAGCACATTGGCCATCAGGGCCGATGTCAGATCCTTGTCGATGACCGCGGCAACTCCGTTGCGGACACCGTTCGGGCCACGCACAACCGGTATCCCGCCACCGCCACCGGCGATCACCACGGTGCCGCGGCGCGCCAGCATCTGCACAAGCGAGATATCACAGACATGTTTGGGGCGCGGCGAAGGTACCACGTGACGCCAGCCGCGGCCGGAATCCTCCTTCATCAGCCAGCCCAGTTCGGCGCCGATTTTTTTGGCTTCCGCTTCGTCGAAAAACGGGCCGATCGGTTTGCTGGGGTTTAGAAACGCCGGGTCATCCGGGTCAACTTCCACCTGCGTCAACAGACAGGTGACGTGGCGTCCATTGCCCTGTTCACGCAGCGCATTTTCCATGGCCTGCATCAGCAGATAGGCAATGCCGCCCTGGCTGTGGGCGACGCAGATATCAAGCGGCATGGGGGCAATTCTGTCGCGTGTCAGAACCTGGCGCATCAGGATTTTACCAACCACCGGGCCATTGCCATGGGTGACGATCAGTTCGTTATCGAGCATGGTCAGCGGCAACAGCGCTTCGGCTGTTTGCTTGGCGATGGCCTTTTGTTCCTGCGAGGTGCCCTCAATATCTTCCGGATGGGTTGCGTTGCCGCCGATGGCGACCATCAATCGGCCGGGGTTGACGGGCGGGTTGGGCGCGTTCATGGCCTAGCCTCCCAGGCGCAGACAGGCAAGGGCCAGTTCCGCCGCATCGGCATTTGACGGGGCCACCAGCACGCCGGCCGCCTGCAGTTTGGCGATCTGTCCCTTGCGGTTCTGGGGGTCCGCATCGGTGCCGGTTACCGAGGCAATGAGAATAGTCTGCCCGTTGGTCTGCCCACCCAGGCTGTCGACCAGATGGCCAGCCGGGTCTTCATGGGCACCGAAGCCGATGACGACATCGAGCAAAACGATGCCGACGTCGGCATCGTCAAGCTCGCCGTTCAGGGCCTTGTCGCGGACACCGGGGTCGATCATCGGATGCGGGCGTCCCTGGGTATACTCGTCACTGCCAAGATCAATAATTTTATGGCGCCTGGGATCGGTCGACAAATTCTCAACCCCCGATATGGCGGCATTTGACATGACTGCCTCGCCGGCGCCCAGGAACAGGCTTTGCACTTCCGCGCACAGGGTGCCGCCACAAAACAGACCGGTTACGGTTCTGCCTTTTGCCGGTTTCGCCAGGGCATCCGCATTGAATTCGGCAAACAGCTTGTTGCCACCCAGGGCGTGCTCGGCAGCCCCCTTGAGGGACGCGGCGAAGGTTGCGTTGGCGGGCAGTTGCCAGCCGCTGGCCCCGATAAAACAGACGGTGAAGGTTTTCGAACTGGCGGCGATGCGGGCGACGACCTGGGCCGCGACCGCTGCGGCCGGTGGTTTGGAAATAACAACAATGTGCCGGGTCGCCGGGTCCCGGTCGAGGGCATCCAGCGCCATCAGGGTGGTGATCGCACCGATCTCTTCGTGCAGATCGCGCCCGCCAACACCGATCGCCTGGGAAATGCCGCCGCCGCCCTCGGAAATCAGACAGCTGATCTCCTGGGTGCCGGTACCGGAAGCACCGATGATGCCGATATCGCCGGCGCTTACCCGGTTGGCGAAAGCCAGCGGGGTGCCGTTGAGAATAGCTGTTCCACAGTCCGGCCCCATGACCAGCAGGCCCAGGTCCCTGGCCTCGCGCTTGAGCGACAATTCATCGGCAATGGACACGTTGTCGCTGAACATCATCACATGCAGGCCCTTGCGCAGCGCCTTGCGGGCTTCGGCGGCGGCAAAATCGCCGGCTACTGAAATCAGGGCCAGATTGGCCTCTGGATGGGCCTTGACGGCTGCCCGCATGGTTTTCGGGCGCCACCGGGCTCCGTCACCCGTGGACGAAGTTGGCTGGTCGAGCAACTGCTCTGCCTGGACACGGGCGGCTTCGGCCGCTTCCGGCGTGGTTGCCCGGATCCCGATAATCAGATCGCCGCCTTCAGCGCCGGCACTTGTCTGATCGAGCAGGCCGGCGTCGGCCATGATCTGCCGGTTCGACGGCGATGCCATCATCATCGCCGCTTCCTCAATGCCGTCCATGGTCGCCAGAACCCGCGAAAACCGCATCAGGGCGACAGAATCCAGATAGAAGCCGCGGCGGACGTCGTTGATGATTGTTGCACTCATTTCACACCAAGACTTTCAGCAAAGGCGATCAGGGCTTTTTCGAAACATTTCATGGGCGCGCGGACGACGCCGGCACCAACCTGGCCGATGCCCGGTTGTTTGTGGGCGATCCCGGTATTGATGGTTGGCGCCAGACCCGTTTCCAGCACCAGTCGGATATCGATACCGGTTGGCACGCCTTGGTAATCCATGGCCGGGATCGTCCATTCAGGGTTTTCCCCGGCCGTGATTTCAGCCATGGCGCGGGTGAAATTACCGGCATCGGAGGCCGTGCCGGCGCCGACAAAACCGGCGACCGCAGGTGATGCGCCCATGGCAAAACCGCCGAGCCCGATGGTCTCGACGATGGTTGAATCACCCATGTCCGGATTGGCGTCGGCTTCCGTAAAGCCCGGAAAATAAAGACCTTTCGGCATTTCAACCGGTGCCGTGAACCAGGTGTCGCCGGTGCCGCTGACCCGGATGCCGAAATCCGTGCCATTGCGGCTCATGGCGGTGACGATGGATGATCCGGTAATGTTGCGCACCGGGTCCATGATCGCTTTGCCCATGGCCATGGCGACGTTCAGAAAGAACTGATCGTTGCCGCCGATGAAGGCCAGCGCTGTGGCCAGGGTTTCCCTGTCGTCGGAGGTGCGGGCCAGGGCCGGAGCCAGTTCGCGCAGCAGCAGGCCGGAACAGGCGACATTGCGCTGGTGCATTTCATCACCCATGGTCAGGCCGCGGGCAATCAGATGTTTGAGCGGTATGCCGTCGCCCGAGCGCAGTGCCTTGCCGACCGCCGGCCCGAAATCGTCGCGCAACCAGGCCAGGCGCGCCAGCACTTCGGCATCGTTGCCGCCAAACCGCATGACCTTGCCAAGCCCTTCGTTGACGGCGCAGTAGGCGCGGTTGTTATAGGTCCGGTTTTCGACAACCATCAGCGGCTGGCTGATCGTCGTCATGCCGGTCATCGGACCAACCGCATCGAAATGGTGATTGGGATGAAAATCGAACTCTCCGGCGGCGGCCTTGCTGGCGGCATCTTCCAGGTCCGATGCCCAGCCCTCGAAAACTGCAATGCCGGCGATCGCACCCTGCATGGGCCCACACATCCTGTCCCAGGCGACGGGAGGTCCAGCATGCAGAATCATGCGGTCCTTGAGGGCGGGAATGGCAACCGAGGCCGGCACCACATCAACCAGAACCGGCTCGGCCGCCAGCATGCGCGATAAGGCTTCCTGATTGGCTTTTTCGATTAATTCCATGTTTTGTACCCTCAGGTTCCCAGTTTTGACAGCAGATCGGCGATTTTCGGATCACCCCCTGCCGGTGGCGACCAGTCCACATGGGTAACCGCCACGTTCTGCTGTTTGAGTTCAACGGCAAAGCTCTCCAGGCCGACGTTGATCACCTGTAGGGGCTGGGTAAGCAGGTCACTGACTTTATTTTTTTCCATCATAAACTCCATAAACCGCATCAACAGCGGCACCCGGTGGAGCGACGTAGCCATTGCGTCGCAATGCCGCCTCCAGGGCGGAAATACAGCGCAGGATATTTGGTTTGCTGCACACATAACCCATGGTGCCGATCCGCCAGATCACCCCATGCAGGGAGCCAAAGGAGGTGCCGATTTCAATGCCGAAATCGACCAGCATTTCGGCCCGCACCTTGTCGCTGTCAACGGCTGAGGGGATATGCACGCCGGTGACATTGTCCATGCGGTGGTTTTCATCACCGTAGAGCTCAAGCCCCATGGCCCGCAGACCGGCGCGCAGGGCCGTGCTCGCTTGTTTGTGGCGCGCGAAGGTGGTTTGCAGGCCCTGGCTCAGAATGACCCGGGCGCATTCCCTGGCTGCATACAGCATCGATGTGGATTCCGTATGGTGGTTCAGGCGCTGTGGTCCCCAATAATCGAGCAGCATGGGCAAATCGAAATAGTTCGACTGGATGCGCTGGCCATCGGCGGCCTGGTAGCCTGCCGGGCGAATGCCTTCTTCGATATGCTTGCGCCGCATGACCACATCGACGATTCGTTGATTGATGGTGATCGGCGATGAACCCGGTGGCCCCGACAGGCATTTCTGCAGTCCGCTGGTCACCGCGTCGAGCTGCCAGCCGTCGACGTCGATTTCCATGCCGCCAAGGGTCGCCGTTGCATCTACATACAACAGGGCATCGAACTCGCGGCAGGCCGCGCCGATTTCCGCCAGCGGCTGGGCCATGGTTGTCGATGTATCACCATGCACTGTGGCGACGATTTGCGGGCGGTGCTGTTTGATGGCGTCGCGGACCTGATCTGCCTCGAACACCGTTCCCCAGGCGGTATCAAGGGTGACAACAGTGGCTCCGCAGCGCTCGCTGATTTCGGTCAGCAGGTGACCGAAGCGGCCGAAGTTGAGTACCAGCACCTTGTCGCCCGGTGTAATCATCGAAGTCAGACAGGCCTCGATACCGGCGCGCGCGGTGCCGTTGATCAGCAGGGTCCATTGGTTCTTTGTCTGAAAAACCTGCCGGTAAAGAACCATCACTTCGTTCATATAGGCGGTGAACTGCGGGTCAAACTGGCCGAGCATGGGTGTTGCCATGGCGTGCAGCACAGAGGGATATACGTTGACCGGTCCGGGGCCCATGAGCAGGCGTGGTGCCGGGTCCAGGGGCTTGAAGATTTCAGGGGCGGGGGCGTCGGATGAAGGCATTTCAGATCTCGTTCTTTGGTTCGAATTTCCGGATAAACTGGAGCAGGGTTTGCGCACTCAGGGCGGCGTCGCCGGCGGTAATGGATTCCGCCGGGTGATGGGAGATGCCCCCCTTGCAGCGAACGAACAGCATGCCCACATCGGTCACCCGGGCCATCGCCATGCCGTCATGCCCGGCACCACTCATCAGCCGTTTCGGCGGCTGTCCGATGGCGATCACAGCCGCTTCCAGTTGATCCATCAGCCAGGGGGCGCATTGGCAACCGTCGGATTCGTGAAAAACATCAACCGCCAGACGGACCCCACGGCGTGCACAGATGGTTTCGATTTCGGCCCGCACAGCCGCTACGGCCTGGCGCCGCACAGCGTCATCGCCGGCCCGGATATCGATGGTGAACACGGCTTCGCCGGGGATCACATTGACCGCCCCGGGGGCCGCTGAAATGCGCCCGACCGTGCCAACCAGACCGGGCGCGGAAGAGCAATAGCGTTCAATCGCCAGAATGGCCTCGGCGGCGGCGGTCAGCGCGTCGTTGCGCCGCGCCATGGGGACGGTACCGGCATGGCCGGCAAAGCCGGTGATTTTGGCAGACATGCGGGTGCCGCCGGCAATTGCGGTGACCACGCCCAAGGCCAGGTTTTCCTCTTCCAGCACCGGACCCTGCTCAATATGCAGTTCCACGAAGCCCAGAATGCCGGCGGCCGGTCGGGCCAGCGACGCAATGCCGTCGGGGTCGACGCCAAATTTGCGCAGGGCCTCAGCCATGGGTTTTCCGTCGCTGTCCGTTGTCGTTAGCACGGCCTTATCGAAGGACCCGGCGATCGCCCGGCTGCCCAGCAATGTGGAATTGAAGCGCACACCTTCTTCATCACAAAAGGCGATAACTTCAATGGCAAAGGGAAACCGTTCTCCTGCGTTGTTTAATATGCCGATACAGGTGATCGGGGTGACAATGCCCATGGCCCCATCGTATTTGCCGCCCTCGCGAACCGTGTCCTGGTGCGAGCCGATAAGCAGGGCCGGTGCATTGATTGTTGTCGCTTCATAACGGCCGATCACGTTGCCAACCGCGTCCATATGCGCCGTCATACCGGCATCGCGCATCCACGACTGGATCATTTCCGCGGCCTGCCGGTGTTCCCTGGTGGCAAAGCGGCGGGTGACGCCGTCGCCGTCTTCGCTGAACAAGGCAAGCGCATCCAGGCGGCGCATGATATCAGGTCCCAGATTTGCATATAAGCCGCTGGCTGTCTCGAGCATTGTCCCACCGATTCCCGTTTATCCGTGTTTTTAGCATTACAGGTCCCGAGATCACAGGTCCACGGCAATATTCATTTGCAATTACTATTTGATATCGCTTCGTGTATTTATTGAATATTATCCAGCTACCTGAAATCTGTCCAAGCCGTTCCGGGAGGTTGCCATCGCCATCATCAATTTCAAGAAGTATGAAACCCTGATCTTCCTGACCGGAGCGGCGACGCTGTCGCTTGAAGTCCTGGCGTCGCGGATCATGACGCCGTTTTTCGGGGTCAGCCTTTTTATTTGGGCGGGTATACTGTCAATCACCCTGGTTTTCCTGGCCGTCGGCTATCAACTGGGCGGCAAAATTTCTGCACGGGCAAAACCGGCGGATGTGGAATTTCTGTTTCTGGCCGCCCCCATCGCCTCGGCCATGGGGATTGTCCTGGCGACACTGATCTACCCGCTTTTGTTCCCCTGGCTGGCCCAGGGGTATCTGATCCTCGGCAGTTTTGTCGGCGCAACCGTCCTGCTGGCCCTGCCGCTGATTACCCTGTCGGCGATGAATCCCCTGTTGATAAGCCTGCTGCGGGCAAAAAAGAACGCCGGGGATTCCGGCGCCGGACGGGTTTTTTATGTCAGCACCATGGGCTCCGTCGCTGGTGTTTTGCTGACCGCCTTTGCGATTATCCCCAACATTACCAACTTTCGGGGTGCGCTGGTACTCGGCCTGGGCCTGAGCGCGGTGGTATTGGCCTTTATCTGGACGGCCGGCGGGCTCAGCCGCCAACGCAGGCATCGCCTGCTGGCGCTGGCCCTGGTTTCCGGCCTGCTCTGCGTAACCGTCTCCGTGCTCAAGGAGGCCTATCTCGGGGTCATAAACCGGGTCACGGAAACCGGTTCCAGCCATAAAATTGTCGCTGAATACACATCCATGTTCGGAAATATCAAGGTGGTGGAAGTGCGTCGCTCAGGCGCCGCCGGTGCCACCGAGCGGTTTTTTATCCAGGATGGTCTGGTCCAGAACCGCACAGGGCTCGATAATTCGTCGCTGTCGGCCTACACGGAAATGCTTGAAAAAATGGTTCACCTGCACGCACCCGAGGCCCGCGATGTGCTTGTCCTGGGCCTGGGGGCAGGGATTGTGCCGCGCAACCTGGCGGCCCAGGGCAAGCGGGTCACCGTGGTCGAGATCAATGAGACGGCCCTGCAGGCGGCGGTCGAACACTTCGGCTTCCGGCCCGATCTGGCCCAGGTGCGGATCGAAGACGCCAGAACCTATGTGCGTACCTGTCGCCAGGATTACGACGTCGCCGTCGTTGATCTGTTCCTCGGCGATAACGTGCCTGATTATCTGATGACCATGGAATTTTTCGGCGATGTGCGCGCCTGCCTGCGTCCAGCAGGTGCTCTGGTCATGAACGTGTTTTTCGATTCTGAAAACCCGGAGCCCAATGGCCGCCTGCTGGCTACCATCGCCCGGTCATTTCCGAACCTGTATCTCGCCGGGGCAACGGCTGGAAACGTTTATATCGCTGCCAGCGCGCGCGCCGGTGCCCCAAAGCAGGCGCAACCAACGGGTGGAATGATCACCAGTCTGGCCTCCTTTTCACTGCCGCTGGGCTATCAACTGCCGCGCCGCCTTTACGCCGGTTACGAGCCCATTTCAGATGCCCACAATATTTTCAGCCTGTTATTCAGCGACGCCAACCTCACCCTGCGCCAGTATCTGGTCGGTGAACTGCCGGCGCATGTTCTGGTCAACTAAAATTAAAAAAAATGATTGATAAACGGGGGTTTCTGACTGCCCGTCTATTCGGTATAAATCACCTTTCACGTTTGATTATTTTAAATGACAGGAGCCGGCATTAATGGGTACGCAACGGACGCAACTGGACGATATTACGGGTAAAACAGCTTTGGTCACCGGTGCCGCCGGCAGCATCGGCGCGGCGATTACCCGGTTTCTGGCGGAAGACGGGGTCCGGGTTGCCGCCGTTGATATGGATCTGGGCAAGCTGCAGGAAGTGACCGGCGCTTTTGAAGGCGATGTTTCGCCCTACGTCATGGATGTGTCGAAGGAAGCGGAAGTCGCTGCGGTCATGAAGCAGGTGCGCGCCGACCTTGGCGATATCGATATTCTGGTCAATGTCGCCGGCATTCTGTCGAACAACAAGCTGATGGAAACCTCGGCCGAGGAATGGCACAAAATTCATGCGGTTAATCTGGACGGGCCATTCTTCCTGTCCAAGGAAGTGCTGCCGGCCATGCAGCAAGCCGGCTGGGGGCGGATTGTCAATATTGCCTCCTATGCATGGAAATCCGGTGGCAAGACCTCGGGCACGGCCTATTCCTCATCGAAGGCGGCGATTGTCGGCCTGACCTTTGCCGTTGCCAAACAGGCGGCAGAGTTTGGCGTGACGGTCAACGGCATCGCGCCCGCCTATGTCATGTCGCCCATGGTCACCGAGCAGCTGAGCGAGGAGCAACGCCAGAAAATGATGGCCGAGATCCCGGTCCGGCGGTTTTCCGAGCCGGAAGAAATCGCTAATTGTGTGCGTTTTCTGGCATCCACCATGTCGGCCTTCATCACCGGCGAAATCATCGACATGAATGGCGGGTTCCAGTTTGACTAGGCAACGCCTTGACCGCAGCCGGCTGGCTGAACTGGCCCCATCCATCAAACAGCCGGGCAACCGGGTGCTGGATGCCGGTGTCGGCATTGTGCATCTGGGCATCGGTGCCTTTCACCGGGCCCATCAGGCGGTTTATACGGAAGATGCCATGCAGGCGAAGGGCGGCGACTGGCGCATCTGCGGGGTCAGTCTGCGCGGCACCGAGGTCCGCGACCGCCTGCGGCCCCAGGATTTTTTGTATACGGTGATCGATCGCTCGGACGGGGCCGATGCGGTGCGCATTATCGGCGCGGTCGCCGAGGTTCTGTATGGGCCGGACGACCCGGCGGCGGTGATCAGTGCCATCGCCCGCCAAACCATCCATGTGGTGTCGCTGACGGTCACGGAAAAGGGCTACTGCCATGACCCGGCGACCGGCAGCCTGCGCCGCGACCTGCCCGACATCGTTAACGATCTGGACATGGCGAAGCCACCGAGATCGGCATTGGGTTATCTGGTGCGGGGCCTGAAGGCCCGCATGGATGCCGGGGCCGGACCCGTCAACGTCATCAGCTGCGATAACCTGCCCGACAACGGCCGCCTGCTGGAAGGTCTGGTCCGTGATTTTTGCGCGACCGCGGCGCCCGAACTGGGCAACTGGCTGGATGCCCATGTCGCCTTTCCCTGCACCATGATTGACCGGATTGTTCCGGCCGCCACCGCCGACGGGCTGGCACTGGCAGCGGCAAGCCTCGGGCTTGACGACCAGGCGGCCCTGCTGACCGAGCCTTTCAGGCAGTGGGTGATCGAGGATAAATTCACCGCACCGCGCCCGGCCTGGGAAGCCGCCGGGGCACAGATCGTCAGCAACGTGGCCGCCTATGAGGCGATCAAGTTACGCCTGCTCAACGCCAGCCATTCGGCGATTGCCTATCTGGGCTATTTGGGCGGCTTCAAGACCGTTGCCGAGGCGATTGCCGTGCCGGCCATGCACGCCTTTGTCCGCCAGCTGATGGACGAAGAAGCGACCCCGACCCTGGAGATTCCGCCCAGCTTCGATGTTGATACCTACAAGGACAATCTTGTGGCGCGGTTTGCCAACCCCACACTGGCCCATAAAACCTGGCAGATCGCCATGGACGGCAGCCAGAAACTGCCGCAACGCCTGCTGGAAACCCTTTATCATAACATCAGGGCGGGCAAGGCCACCGGGGCCGTGTCCCTGGCCGTGGCGGCCTGGATGCAGTATGTGGGCGGCGTTGACGAACAGGGCCAGGCGATCGACGTTTCCGACCCCTTCGCCGAACAGCTCGCCGCCATCCACACGAAAGCCAGGGGCGATGTTATTGGCATTGTCAGCGGCATGCTGGCCATGGAGCCCATATTCGGTGCCGCCGAGGCGCAGCCACCCGGCCTGGAAATCATCCTGATCGACGCCCTCAATCAGTTGCGCACCCATGGTGCTCTCTATTGCGTTGCCAATTACTGCTAGAAAACGGAGACAATCACCATGGCCACCACCATCACGTCGATCACGTCGCGCTGCTACCGGATTCCCCTGCCGGTGACCCTGACCGATTCAACCCATGGCGAAATGACCCATTTCGAGCTGATTACGGCCAGGATCATCGACAGCGACGGGGTCGAAGGGGTCGGTTATTCCTATACGGTCAACCATGGCGGTCGGGCGGTGCATTCCCTGATCGAGCACGATCTGGCGCCGCTGTTGATTGGCGATGATCCGGCCCGCATCGCCGCGATCTGGGAAAAGATGTGGTGGGCCGTGCATTACATCGGGCGCGGCGGTATTGCGTCCTTTGCCATTTCGGCCATCGATATTGCGCTCTGGGACCTGGCCGCCAAACGCCAGGACCTGCCGCTGTGGAAACTGCTGGGTGGCCATAACGCAAAAGTCAAAGCCTATGCGGGCGGCATCGATCTGTTGTTCACCCTGGATGATCTGCTGGCGCAAACCGATGCCAATCTGGCGAAGGGATTCAAGGCCATAAAAATGAAGGTCGGTCGCGACAATCTGGCAGAAGACGTGGCCCGGGTCGAAGCCATGCGCAGGCATCTGCCTGACGATGTGACCTTAATGGCCGATGCCAATATGCGCTGGTCGCGCGACGAGGCCCTGAAAGCCTGCAAGGCGCTGGCCGATACCGGCCTGTTCTGGATTGAAGAGCCGTTGATCCCCGACGATGAGATTGGCCATGCCCGCCTGCTCGAAGCCTGTAACCTGCCGATCGCCACCGGTGAAAACTTTCACACCATTTATGAGTTCGAGCGCATGATCCGGGCCGGCGGGGTGAGTTTTCCGGAACCCGATGTATCCAACTGTGGCGGCATAAGTGTATGGATGAAGGTGGCGACCCTGGCCGAAGCCGCCAACCTGAAGGTCACCTCACACGGGGTCCACGATATCCATGTGCATCTGCTGGGGGCTGTCGCCAACAAGTCGTATCTCGAAGTGCACGGCTTCGGCCTCGAGCGTTATATCGCCGAGCCGCTGACCTTCGTCGATGGCTATGCCACGGCACCGGACCGCCCGGGCCACGGGGTCGCGCTCGACTGGAAAGCGCTTGATCAGTTCTGAACCGGACCGCTTCAGGCTTTGTCCTGGATGGTGAAGCCGGCCTCGGCAATCATCTTTGACAGGTTGCGATAGCCCATGGAGGTGTATTCCAGCGGGTTGGCCTTGTCCGGGTCCTGTTCGGCTTCGACCACGATCCAGCCTGCAAAGTTGGCGGCTTTCAGGGCGTCCAGCACCGGCGGGTAATCGACGCTGCCATCACCGGGCACGGTAAATACACCGTCAACAACGGCATCGAGAAAAGCTGAGTCGGCTTTCCGTTTGGCGTCGAGCACCGGGCGGCGGATATCCTTGCAATGGAGATGGGTGATCCGCGACGCATAGGTGCGGGCCAGCGCCGCAGGGTCGCCGGTACCGAAGGTCGCATGGCCGGTATCCAGCAAAAACCCGACCCGGTCACTGGTCTGCTCCATGAAGGCGGCGATCTGCGCCGGCGTTTCAATGACAGTGCCCATGTGGTGGTGGTAGGCGGTGACCAGCCCCTGATCGTGGATATAGGCACAGAGCTCCGACATGTCGTGGCAAAAGGCGGTCATTTCCGCCGCCGTCAGGAGCGGGCTTCTGGATAGTCCGGCGCTTTGGTCGCCATGAATGGCGTTTGAGGTTTCGGCCAGGATAAAGACGCTGCAGTTCATATCCAAAAGCAGTTGCAGATGGTCCCGCATGGCGGCAATTTCGTCGGCGACGGAACGCCGCAGCAGTTGCGTTGAATACCAGCCGCCGACCAGATCGATGTCATGGGCCTCAAGAATCGGGCGCAGGGTTGCCGCGTCGCGGGGAAACTTGTGGCCCAGCTCGATACCTGCATAACCGGCCTGGCGGGCTTCGCTCAGGCAGGTCTCGAGCGGAATGTGACCGCCCAGTTCCTGTTTGTCGTCGTTTGACCAGGCAATGGGGTTTACGCCAATTCGAATAGTCATGCGGGGTCTCCGAAATAAAACCGGCCGGGGTTGGTGACCAAAATCTTATGCTGTATCTTATCGTCCGCTGCCCATGTCAATAAACAATCCAGCAGGTCGGCGTTATCGGGTTTACGGGCCGGGTCCGGATCACCCAGATGCGGCCAGTTGGATGCCCAGAACAATCGATCCTCAAAACGCCTCGCCAGCGCCTGGGCGATACGCCCGGAATCGTTCATATAGGGTGGCCGGTCGTTCGACGTCTCGCCGGCGGCCGATAGCTTGACGTAGGTGTTGCCCGTATCAAGCAGATCAAACAGGCAGCGGACCGCCGGATCATCGACCGCCGTTGGCGGGTTCAAAAACTTGCCGATATGATCGATCACCAGATCGCAGGGCAGGTTTTTCAACAGATCAAACCGCTCTGGCAGTTCATGGCCGTTCATCTGCAGATCAATATGCATGCCGAACTCACTGGCTCGGACCGCCAGCCCCGACAGTTCGGGCCAGTCGATGACGCCGCGCCCGCCCAGCATGAAGGTGCTCAGCCCGACAATGCCGGCGGCCTTTGCATCCCGGAACATGTCATCAGGCGCGTCGGCGGAAAGCGCGATGACGCCGCGGGTCGGCAAGGCCAGGTCCTGCATGGCCTGAAACACGCAACGGTTATCGGTGCCATAGGCCGGGGTGACCACAACCACGGCACGCCCGATCCCCAGGTTTTTGGCAACTTTCATATAATTTTCTGCTGTAAAGGGTGGAAACCGGCCCTTGTTTTCAGGCGAGAAAGGCAGTTTGTCTTCCGGATAAATGACATGCATATGAACGTCGCAGGTGTTTGCGGGGGCTTTGATACGGGGCACGTGCGTCAATGTTTAGTGCCTTTGAAGTGAAATTGCTACGAAATAGAATAACCTGAATTTCAGGTAAATTCTCAAATTAAATCGAACTGATAGGGCGGTTGGAGCAGAGCTTCTATAAAAGTAAATCTCGTTGAGTATCTATGTCCAAACGAACGAGACCAACTAAAAGCCACTGATTTTGCATGCCGTAGGTGATATTTCTTCTGCTGTGGGTGCTGAAGGCGAGGGCCAAACCGGCTCGAAAGTACTCTTTTTCGTACTTCGTTTTAATTATTTTGAGGGCCTTTGTTTCTCCGTACATTCTTTGAAATCGCTTATATGCGGTTGATGTTTCCCAGTCGTCGCATTCATGTCGGCGGTCAGCCCCTACAGAGTCTTTCCATTCTACATAAAATTGTATTGGGCAAGGTTCTAAAGGCTCAGCCGTTGGATCTAATAAAGATAATTGGTTAGCTAAAGCCGCGTGTTTCCGACGTTCGTTGTTTAGATCAGTTTCAGATTTTTTATCCCATGAGATAAGGAGCTTTTGAGGTCGTATCAAAGTAAGGGATTCGTTTAGAGAATTAGCCTCTGAAAAAGAATTTCGAACCAACGGATTAAGAATTCTCGCACGCTCATTTTTGTTTAATTTCCCCGTGACGACGAGGCTCTCGGGAACAACTTTTTGACTTTCTGTTCGTTTATCTTCTTTTGATTTTGTATAGCTATATTCAATCCAATTCCAACGGCTAAATTTTTGCGCATCATTCAATATTCTATATGGCACTGGGTACTGGCGTCGCCACTTGCCGTCCCGTCCAATTCCAGCACAACAAACGGTTTCGAAGTATTTACTCGACCTGTGTGGCTGGGCTTTTACGAGAATGAAACATTCATCCTCCTTAGCTCCTTCTGCTTCCATTTTGAATAACCCCTAGATGAGCGATTTTACATCCTAGGGTATTTCTTAAATGATCTGATACAATTTTTCTATGACAATTAAGAGGGTCTCTCTCATAACACATTAAGCATATCCTTTTTGACTGCGACAATGCTTCGATCTTCGAGAGAGCCTCTTTCGCATCATGGCTTTTCATAACCCTAGAGAAAATTGCTCTGAATTCTTTTATTAGACCCGCTCTTGCAGCTTCCCGTCCTTCTTTGGGATCGCCCAAGGCCCTGTGATGTATGTATTCTATTCCAACATCACGTGCAGCTTTCGACAAAGCGGTTTTAGAAAAGCCGGGCACTCTCGATTGTGCTCTGTCTCTAATATCAACCAAAACTTCGATTTTACTCGCTTGGAGGGTGGCGAGAAAATCTTCTTGTGAAGAACGTTCATATCCTATTGTTGCAATCATCACCAATTCCTATACCGATCGCAAAAATTACTAAATAAAATACAGGGATAGGGCAATTTCACATGAAAAGAAAACCCTCATATACTCAATACATTTTAAATGGTACGTCAAAGTAAGGTTTTTCGTTGATGACTAGGATATCAGGTACCGCCAAATAAAATGCCATAGCATACTCAAATGAAGTATAATTATCTACCAGAGGGCACGTGTGGAAACGGTCATTGTACGGCCTTGGACAAGACCACCGGGTGGGGGATCCAGCGCCGAGGAGTGGCTACGGTGATGCCTGTCAAATTCTTATTCATTTGTTTATCCGATAAAAGCTAAAAAAAAGGGCCGAAGTGAATGGCCGTCAGGTCATCGGGCCGCCTGCGCCGACCGGCTACAGGCTCGCCTTATAGAGGATGACCAGGGCCGACAGGGTGCAGATGCCCAGCACCAGCGGTCGGAACTGGCGGTCGATGTAGGGGAAGATGAACCGCGCCGCCCAGGTGCCCAGCAACAGCGATGGAAACAAAGCCGCCGCCAGCACGATATGCACTGCCTCGACCAGTCCGTACATGGCCAGCACGCTGAGCGCCAATATGGTTCCGGCACCAAAGAAGGCGTTGAGTGTGGCCCGCACACCGGCCGCCGCCCGGCTTTGGTAGACCAGTCCCATGGGCGGCGCACCGACCGATGTGATCGTGCCCATGAACCCCGACAGGCCGCCGGCGATAAACAGGGCGGTGGGTGTCGGGCTGAATTTTTTTGTTATCAGGCTGATCGCCACGGCAAACAGAATCAGGCTGGCAAAGACCAGGGCGAAATGCGGCGAGGCAACGACCACCACCATCACCTCGGCGGCCAGGAAAATCCCGATCAGGCGGCCACTCAGTGCAATTCCCAGTTCCGGGTAAATGATGTCGCGGCGGCCGCGCCAGGCGCTTAGACAGGCCACACACATACCCATGAACAGGATCGGCACCGGCACCAGGGTCGGGTCAATGAGCAGCAGAAAGGGTGCTGCGACTTGGCCAAATCCCATGCCAAAAGCGCTTTGCACAACGGCGGCAATGAAGATCACGAGAGCAGCCAGGGCATACATGCCAAGGCCGAATTGCGGCAGTGAGATTTCAGGCATGGGCGGTAAGCTCAGTTCAGGTCTATTCAGGAACAATGGATCGTGTATTTATCAAGGCGGGCGCGGTCCACGTCGACACCAAGGCCGGGGCCCGAGGGGATATGGACGAACCCGTCTTTCACGGGAAATGGTGTGACCAGAATATCCTCGGTCGAGCAACAGGTCGACATGTAAAATGTTCCAAGGGGCTATCCGGAGTTGATGGTTTTCATGTTGTTGGGCATATAGGTTGCCAGCTCGGGCACGAAAATCAGGATGAAGACCATGACCACCATAATCAGGAACATAGGGATCGCGGCTTTCGATATGTAGCCCATTTCATGTTTGGTCATGCCCTGCATGACAAACAGGTTAAAACCGATGGGCGGCGTTATCTGCGCCATTTCGACAACAACCACGATGAAAATACCAAACCAGATGACATCAATGCCGGCATTGCGGATCATCGGCTCAACCACGGCCATGGTCAGCACTACCGACGAGATGCCGTCGAGAAAACAGCCGATGACAATATAAAACACCAGCAGCACCATCAGCAGCTCGAACCGGCTGAGATCAAGTACGGCAATCCATTCGGCCAGGGCGCGCGGCAATCCGGTAAAGCCCATGGACAGGGACAGAAACGCCGCACCGGCCAGAATAAGGGCGATCATTGCCGACGTGCGGGTTGCCCCCATCAGGCTTTC
This sequence comes from Rhodospirillales bacterium, assembly GCA_013203595.1. GTDB lineage: Bacteria > Pseudomonadota > Alphaproteobacteria > Rhodospirillales > Casp-alpha2 > JABMNT01. The sequence continues at coordinate 7,898 of JABMNT010000032.1, read as the reverse complement.
CGTGAAGGTCGACCAGTTCAGGGAGCGTTGCCCGGCCGCCAGGATCAGCGAGCCGATGACGCCAAAGGCCGCCGCTTCGGTCGCTGTTGCGTAGCCCAGATACATGGAGCCGATAACCACCGAGATCAGCAGAATGACCGGGATCAGAAACCGGGAATTGGCGACCTTTTCGGCAAAGGTCATTTGCGGCTCCGGGGTCGGGTTGAAGTTTTTTGACAACTTCGAGACAATCGCCACATAGCCCATGAACAGGGTGGCCAGGACCAGACCGGGCAGGATGCCGGCCATGAACAGTTTCGAGATCGATTCATTGATAGTGACGCCATAAACAATAAGCGTCAGCGATGGCGGGATCATCAGGCCCAGGGTTGCCGCACCGGTCAGGGTGCCGATGATCATGTTTTCCGGATAGTTGCGTTTGCGCAATTCAGGGATCGACATCTTGCCGACCGTGGTCAGGGTGGCTGCCGAAGATCCGGAAACCGCGGCAAAGATTGTGCAACCGACAATATTGGTATGAATCAGGCCACCCGGCAACCGCGCCAGCCACGGCGACAAACCCCGGAACATGTCTTCAGACAGGCGTGTGCGGTAGAGGATTTCACCCATCCAGATGAACAGGGGTAGGGCGGTTAATGTCCATGAAGAAGATGCCGACCAGATGGTCGTGATCATCACATCGCCAACCGGTCGGGTGGTGAACATTTCCATGCCGACGAAGGCAACCCCCAGCAACGCCAGACCGACCCAGATGCCGGTGCCGAGCAACAGAAACAGGATAAACAGGAAGATGCCGATGAGCTGGAATTCATCCATGCGCTCTACTCCCCGTGACTTTGTTCAACCACATCCGAGACGATGCGGTGATTGCCGGAGAACACGACGTGAACCAGATGATCGGTCAGGGCGATGGCGAAAATAAGACTGCCCAGGACCATGGACAATTGCGGTATCCACAGCGGGGTCGCATCCTGGCCCTGGCTGATGTCATTGAATTTCCAGGACCAGTAGGTGGCTTTGGTGGCAAACCAGGTGAAATACCAGGCAAGCGCGGTGGCAATGGCGAAACACCAGATTTCGAGGGCGTGTTTCAGGCGTGGTCCGACCGCGTTCAGCAGAATGCTGACGCGGATATGGGTGCCCCGGTTGAGGGCATGGGCAAAGGCGAAGAAGGAAGCGGCAGCCATGCAATATCCGGCATAGTCAGGCGCGCCTGAAAAAACCTCGCCGGTCCAGCGCGCCAGCATCTGGATAATGATCAGCGATAGAATGGCGATCAAAAACAGGGCGGCAATGACACCGCTGCCCACATAAAGGCGGTCCAACAGGGAACGAACGCTCCCTCCAAAGCTCTGCATATCCAGTTCCCCCGACAGACGATCAGAAAAAGCGGGAGGCCACTGCCGTGACCTCCCGGACGTCTTGCTTACTTCATGGCCTTGAACGCATCGACAATGGCTTTGCCTTCGGCGCCGGCATCTTTCAGCCATTCCGCGGTCATGGTTTCGCCAATAACTTTCAGCTCATTAACCAGCTTCTCGCTGGCCGGGCCGACTTTCATGCCGCCGGCTTTGAGGCCGTTCAGGGTGAAGTCGGTGTACTGAATGGAGCGATAATAACCGGTGTATTCAGCCAGGTTTGCACAGCCGGTGATCACGTTTTTGCTGGCGTCGCTGGTTTTGCCCCAGACGTCCTTGTTGACCATCACATAGTTGCGCGGCAGCCAGGCATCGACTTCGTAGAAATGGGTCAGGCTTTCCCAGACTTTCCGGTCGTAACCGGTCGAGCCTGAGGAGACCATTGATTCGGCAACGCCGGTGGCAAAGGCCTGGGAAATTTCAGCCGCTTCAATAGTAACCGGCAGCATTCCCGTCAATTCAGCCAATCGCGCCGTCGCCGTATTGTAGGAACGGAACTTGATGCCTTTCATGTCAGCAACGGAATTCACTTCCTTTTTGAAATACAGGCCCTGCGGAGGCCACGGCACCGCATAGAGCAGCACCAGGTTCTGATCATCAAGCAATTTGGTCAGAGTTGGTTTTGCGGCTTTCCACAGTTTGACCGAGTCATCAAAGGATGTGGCCAGGAACGGAATGGAATCAAAACCGAACAGGGCATTTTCGTTCTGGTGGCCGGACAACAGGCGCTCGCCGATCGGCGCCTGTCCGGTCTGGATGGCACGTTTGATGTCGCCGCCCTTGAACAGGGAACCGGACGGGTGGGTAACAATTTCAATGGCACCACCGGTGCCCGTTGTCACACATTTGGCAAATTCAGCACCGGTTGCAGAATGGAAGTTGGTTGCGGAATAGGCCATTGGCATATCCCATTTTTCAGCCTGCGCTGTCCCGACACCGGCAGTGGCAACAATCGCCCCGGCGGCAAGAACGGATTTTAACATGATTTTCATCTACTCTCTCCCTTTGTTGTGGACTTTCTTTGCTGTGTTTTTCTTCAACTGTAACGGTCTGCGCGATAGGCATGCAGATCAATATTGGGTTGAAGCCCCGCCACCATTTCGGCCAGCAGACGCCCGGTTTTCGGGCCTGCGGTTAACCCGATATGGTGATGACCATAACCGAAATAAACATTTTTTGATACGGGTGAGCGACCGATCACCGGCAAACTGTCGGCGGTCGCCGGGCGATGCCCCATCCATGTTACTTTCGATTTATATGTGAAATTGGGAATAAGATTGCTGATGCCGCGCAGCAGCAGATCGAAGGGAGCCTGCGACGGCGGCGCATCAAGCCCGCCAAATTCGACAACGCCGGCGACCCGCAGGCCATCGGCCATGGGGGTGGCGACAAATTTTCCCTTGGCGTCCATCACCGGCATGGTCGGTTGCATGGACGGCTCAGCCAGAACCACATGATAGCCGCGTTCTGATTCGAGCGGTACATTTGCGCCATGGGCTTTTGCCAGGCTGGCCGACCAGGCCCCGGTGGCGATCACCACAGCACCCGCTTCGATCTCGCCATCCTCGGTTTTGAGGGTAACCCCCTGGGGATTTTGCACGATTGCATTGACCCCGGTAATCCGTAACTCAACGCCTTCGGCGACGGCGGTGGCGGCCAGATCCTTGACATACTGGCCCGGGTTGCTGACAAACCCGTGATCTTCGAGAATGACCGCGCAGCCATAATGGCTGGCCACCGACGGCTCGCGTTTGCGGATCGCATCGCCTTCCAGAACCTGCCATTTAAAGCCGTTCTTTTTACGCAGGTCCCAGGTGAAGGAGTCCGCCTCATAGGCGGCCCGGTCCGCATAGACAAACATATAGGGAGACCTGTTCAGCCATTTTCGGGCTGGTGAGCCTTCGCTGAGATTGAAATGTTCATCGACGCTGTCGGCGACAAGCGGCGTCAGGTGCCTGGCGACATGGTCAACCGTTTCGGCCTTTGATGCCTTCAGGTAGGGGACCAGGAACTTGAGGAGTTTTGGAAAATAGCGCCATTTCATGAACAACGGGCCATCGCTGCTGAACAGCATTTTAGGCGCGCGCCTGAGGATGCCGGGCGTGGTCACCGGCACCACCGAGCAGCAGGCGAGCACACCGGCGTTGCCATGCGAAGTGCCTTCCGCCGGTCCGGCCCGGTCAATCAGCATTACCCGTTTGCCCAGACGCACCAGATGCAGGGCGCAGGACACCCCGACAATGCCGGCCCCGATAATGGCGATGGTCGGATTACTTTGTTCCTGTGAAGGCGTTTCGGTGGTCATAGGCAGGTTCCCGTTTATCCGAATGTCCCGTATTCAGGGCTCAAATCGTCAGTGAATAGGGTCGTTAAGTCAATTTGTCTGACCCGAGGCCGGCGTTGTAAACTGTGCTCAGTGACATGGCTGTTCATCCGTTCCCTCAGGCCACCCACTCGCTGACCGGGGCCTTGGCGTCCTGCAGGGGCTGGCTGATGATATCGACCAGGGTTGGCCCGTCATGAGCGAGGGCATCCCTGAACACCTGCGTCAATTCGCGCGGGTCTTCCACCTTCCAGCTTTTGACGCCGAAGGCCCGGGCGACGGCGGCGTGGTCGGTGCGGTTAAAGTCGACAGAATAGTAGCGCTCATCGAAGCCTGACTTCTGGCCGGCCTTGATCCAGCCGAAAACACTGTTGGAAAAGACAATGAACAGGATCGGCAGCTTGTAACGGGTCACGGTTTCCAGTTCACCCACCGTAAAGCCGAAGCTGCCGTCGCCCATGACCGAGACAACCCGCGATGAAGGCCGGCCAAACTGCGCACCGATGGAGGCGCCCAGGGCATAACCCAGTGCCCCGTGGGCCCGGTTGGTGATGAAGTGCCTGCCGGAATGGGGGATTTTATAAAAAGCCGAAAAATACGGGCAGGGTGTGCCCGGGTCGGCGACGATGACGGCGTCGGACGGCAGCACGGCATTCAGATCGGCAATCACCCGTTCCGGGCGGATCGGTGTTTCGTTGCTGGCTGCCAATTCGCCAAATTCCCTGAACTTGATGCCCTTTGCCGCGGCGACCCGCTTGTCGCCGCCAAAATCCGTGGTCCCGGCACCCAGTTGGGCAAGGGCTGTGTTCATGGCTTCGAAAGCCAGTTTGATATCGGCGACAACGCCGACCTGGGTTCGGTAGTTGGCAGAAATCACCATGGGGTCTGAATCGAAATGAATAACCTTGGTCGAAGGCTTGGGCGAGCGCCAGCGTTCGGTGGTGACGGACCCGGCGCGACAGCCAACGAAGATCACCAGATCCGCCGCATCGACAACCGCCCGCGTTGCCGGCACACCGCCGTTGGAGCCGACCACGCCGAGATGGTTGGGATGGTCATCGGACAGGGTGCCCTGACCACTGACCGTTGTCGCCAGAGCCATGTTCAGGGTTTCGACAAAGGCCTGCACCGCCGCTTCGCCGCCAGCCAGCACCGGACCGCCGCCACAAATCATGACCGGGTTTTTGGCGGCCAGAATGGCGCTCAGCGCGTCATCAATAACTTGGGCATCAGGACCGCTCGGCCAGGCCGGATAGCTGGCGAACTCGGGTTGTGCCCACAGATCATCGGGGTTTACAGCGGCCTTCTGGATATCGAAGGGAAGGCCTAAGTGGGCGGCTCCGGGCCGCCCGGTGGTCATCGCCCGAAATGCCGCGCGCACCATATTCGGCAGCCGTTCGGCTGAATTGATGACGCCGTTCCATTTGGTCAGGGGTGCAAACAGATCATCCTGGCGCAGTTCGGTCAGCGGATAGCGGCCAATCGACGAGACCGACACATCGGACGTTATCGACAGCACCGGCACCGACGAATCATTGGCTTCAACGACGCCGGGAAGAATATAGGTGGCGCCGCCGCCGCTTGGCCCTTCGCAAACCCCGACCCGTCCGGTGACCCGTGCATAGGCATCGGCCATGTAACCCGCACAGCGTTCGTCCCGGCTCAGAATATGCTGCATGCCGTGGTCGAGCCGGTACAGGGCATCGTAAAACGGCAGGGTGGTGTCGCCGCACAAGCCGAAGATATGGCGAACGCCATGGGCTTTTAACAACTGAACCATGGCTTCCGCCCCGGTGGTCACATTGCCGCGTGAGTTGCTCATGGATGATCCTGTGGACATTAAAACTGAATACTGTACTGTATACAGTTAAGATCAGGCTTGTTATAAGAGTCAATAATAAAGTTTGTAAGGCTTGAATAGCCGCCGAAAATTAACGAAAATTATTTGCCTGGGTATTTTAACTGTATACAGAAAGATCACGAGCCCCGATGAATGAGAAAAAAACCAGGGAGTTGAGCCGTGTTGATCATTTGTATCTGGTGATCAAGGAAATGGCGATCTCCTTTGACTTCAAGCCCGGCAAACGCATAAACGAGGTTGAACTGGCGGCCCGCCTGGGCGCCAGCCGCACGCCCCTGCGCGAAGCCCTGAACCGGCTGGTGGCCGAGGAGTTTCTGACCTTTCAGCAGGGCCGCGGGTTCTTTTGCCGGGAGCTTAAGCCGCGCGAGATGTTCGAGCTTTATCAGTTCAGATCTGTCCTGGAGGCGGCCTCGGTTCGCCTGACCTGCGAATATGCGACCGCAGCGGAGGTGCAGGACCTGGTTGATTTTCTCGATCAAACCGGACCCGAAGACGGCGGGCGTTCGAGCGCCGAACTGGTGGCGCTGGATGAAATCTTTCACCAGAAACTGATGGCGCTCAGCCGCAACAGGGAAATGGCGCGGGTGCTGGATAATGTAAATGCCCGGATCAGGTATTTTCGCTGGGTTGATATGGATGCGCGGCGAGCCGAAACCCAGGGCGAGCATCGGAAAATTGTTGCCGCCATTGAGGCGCGCGATGCGGACCACGCAGTGCAGTTGATGGACCTGCACATTAACAAACGCCTGGACCAGATCACCAGTGCCATCAAGGAAAGTTATTCGCGGATTTATATGGCCAGCTAAACAGAGAGAACAGACATGAACCTGAACAATCCGGCTCGGGGTGGCAAAACCGTTTACGGCGCCGCCGTCGGCATTCTCATGCTCGATACCCGGTTCCCGCGAATCCCCGGCGACATGGGCAATGCCCTGACCTGGCCGTTTCCGGTCTTATATAAAGTCGTGCGCGGTGCGTCGCCGGATCATGTGGTGCGCCGAGGCGCGGAGGGCTTGCTTGATCGGTTTATCGATGCGGCCAGAGAGCTGGTCGCCGACGGTGCCGATGGCATTACCACCAACTGCGGGTTTCTGGCCCTGTTTCAGGCACAACTGGCTGCCGCTACAGGTGTTCCCGTGGCCGCCTCGTCGTTGATGCAGATCCCTCTGGTCCAGCAACTGCTGGCGCCGGGCAAACGGGTCGCGGTGCTGACCATTTCGGCCTCAACGCTGACGGCGCAACATTTACTGGCATCAGGCGCACCCGCCGATACGGCGGTTATGGGAACCGATGGTGGCCGGGAATTTACCCGCGCCATACTGGATAACGAGCCGCAACTGGATGTGGAACTGGCACGCGGTGATCTGCTGGATGCCGGGGCGGCGTTGATGAGCGCCCATCCCGACACCGGCGCCATCGTGTTGGAATGCACCAACATGGTCCCTTATGCGGCTGATCTTCGCCAATCGCTGGGGGTGCCGGTTTACAGCATATACAGTTTTATAAACTGGTTTCAGGCCGGCCTGATGCCGCCGCTGTTCGATCCGCGATTGCGAGACCCGCGCTTGCCTTAGGCCCCGCCCCGACAAAGGCAGCGGCCCGGCTGTCGGTTTTCACAGAAAGTGAGAAATGCAATATTAGTAGAGAGACTGAGGTCACTATTGAAATGAAGCGGACACGATGCACGCAGTCTTGAAGGGTCTCTGAGGAGCCAGAAGGGGCCTTTCGCAAGAGAGCTGATTACTTGGCATTTTCAGCCGGATAAAGTCTGTTGCAGGAATTTCTATTTAAAGATCAATAAAACGTAACCGTCCACCTTCCTATGCCTTACTTTCGGGACTATTTGTCGATTAAGAAGGTCAGGAAGAGAGACAGGTTGCCATGTGTCAAAATTTGACCTGAATCAATGAGCGCATCAAACCCATTCACTATAAACAACATTCCTGCCTCATATTTATATTTTAACAAGGAGAGCCGATATGCTTGCTGATCAGAGAGTTTCTGCTTTCGTACTGGTATGCGTCTTAAGTATTTCAATGGTGGATAGTGCATCGGCCCATGGTTCTGGGGAAAACGGTCAAGGTAAGATTCCGATGATGGGGGAGGGCTATCAGGGTCAAATGCCGATGATCGGGCAAGACTATCGGGGCCAGATGCCAATGATGGGACAAGGTTACCAAGGTCAAATGCCAATGATGGGACAAGGTTACCAGGGTCAAATGCCAATGATGGGACAAGGTTACCAGGGTCAAATGCCAATGATGGGACAAGGTTACCAGGGTCAAATGCCAATGAT
>JABMNT010000031.1 GCA_013203595.1 Rhodospirillales bacterium | reverse complement strand
TCTTGCCCATGCGCCGGGCCATCAGGCTCTGGCCGATGGTGTTGTTGATCTTGGGGGCGCCGGTATGGGTGAGCTCGTCGCGCTTGAAATAGATCTTGGCGCCGCCGAAATGTTCGGTCAGGCGTTTGGCCAGATAGAGCGGGCTTGGGCGGCCCACGTAATGCTTCATGTAATCATGAAATTCGGCCCAGAAATCCGGATCATGGCGGGCCTGGTCCCAGGCCGCCTCGACCGCCAGGATCAGCGGCATCAGGGTTTCGGCCACATAGCGCCCGCCATAAATGCCGAAATGCCCGTCTTCATCGGCACCGGCGCGAAAGGTATTGGGTTTAGTCATCACATTATCCTGAACGTTTTAGGCGGTCATTGCCATTTGTCGCAATAAACCACACCAGAGCGGAAAAAACGAACCCGAAATTGACCTATTTCGGGTCTAGCGCCCCGATAAAGGCACGAATTTTATCCAGATTCTTGACACCGGGGGCATCTTCCACCCCCGACGACACATCGACCCAGTGAGCGCCGCTGATGGCCACCGCTTCGGCGACGTTCTCCGGCGTCAGTCCGCCGGCCAGCAACCAGGGCTTGGCCAGGGAAAAGCCCTTGAGCAGCGACCACTCAAACGCCACCGCGTTGCCACCGGGCCGGGTCGCGTGAGCGGGCGGCTTGGCATCAAACAGGAAATAATCAACCACCGCGTCGTAACCGCGAGCCACCATCAGATCGACCTGATCTTCCACCGGCAGCGCCTTGACCACCGGCAGGTTATAGGTATGGCGCACTTCAAACACCCGTTCCGGCGGTTCGTTGCCATGCAGTTGCAAGACATCAACCCCGGCATTTTCAACGATCTCGGCCAGCAGCGCATCATCGGCATTGACGGTCAGGGCAACCTTTTTAACACCATCTGGCACCCGCGCCGTCAGCGCCTTCGCTTCGGCCACGGAAATTGCGCGCGGCGACGGCGGAAAAAACACAAAGCCAACCATGGCTGCTCCCGCTTCAACGGCGCAGTCAACGGCTTCGGGGGTGCGGAGACCGCAGATTTTTGTTTTGATTTTCATTTCAATTATTTTTCCATCTGACAACTTATCCACAAGTCATGCACATATCCCCAGTCAATAGGAAACCCTGACTATTTTCCCCTGTGTTTCACACAACTCACCGGTTTCTTTTGTATTAATTACCAGATACAGATGAATAATAGGATCAGTTCACAACATTTAGTAGGAAACCTAAAATGCCTGGTCCCTGGGAAATTGTTACATCATCAATTGTATTTATTCTTTTTGGCCCCGCTTGTAAAACGTTGAGCAGAAAAATAAACCAATGGATTCAAATGATAACCCGCAAAAAATAATTGATCTCTTACAAACCTTAGGCCAGTAAGTTGAAATTGATCAAACAGTCATTTCAACAACGCCATTATAGACTCCTTCGCCAAAAACACATTTTCACCGGCGACTTTTTTATATCGTTCAAATATTTCTCAGCCTCAGGAACGACAGAAATTTGATACCATTTTAGATTTAAAGTCTAATTGTCCCTTTTTTCCGCTGAAAATGTCGGACCGCCAGATTGGTCCTTATGAGGTAATGCCAACTCAATTATAATCTGCCAGCAATCCATTTCTTAAAGCCCAACCAACACCGCTGCAACCCTCTTCACCCCCACCCTAACCCTCCCCCATCAAGGGGGAGGGGATAATTGAAATGTGACTGGCGGAAATACAGAACAATTCCCTCCCCCCTTGATGGGGGGAGGTCAGGAGGGGGGTGAGCGCCGGGTTCCGTGTTTGAAATTCGCGCCGTAATTGGGCCTGAAGTTAACCTACGCCAATTCCTCCGCAATTTTCTTAGCGGCTGCCACCGGATCATCCGCCCCGGTGATCGGCCGGCCGATGACCAGATAGTCGGCGCCGAGGTCGACCGCCTGGCGGGGCGTCATGATCCGTTTCTGGTCACCGGCGGCGGCCCAGGTCGGGCGGATGCCGGGGACAACCAGCTTGAAATCAGGGCCGCAGGCCTGGCGCACGGCAGCGATTTCCAGCGGTGAGCAGACCACGCCATCCAGGCCACAGGACTGCGTGAGCTTGGCAAGGGCAACCACCCGGTCTTGCGAGGGGCCCTTGAGGCCGATCTCATCCAGATCCTGATCACTCAAACTGGTCAGCACCGTGACCGCGATCAACAACGGGCGCGGGCTCTCGGCCTCAAGCACCGCATCGCGGGCCGCTTCCATCATCGCCCTGCCACCGCTGGCGTGGATATTGATCATAAAGGGTTGCAACGGCAGCGCAGCGCGGATGGCACTGGCGACCGTATTGGGGATGTCGTGAAACTTGGTATCGAGAAACACCGGCATGCCGCAGGCGGACACCCGGCGCACCCCGTCGGGGCCGAAGGCGGTCAGAAACTCCTTGCCCATCTTGACCCCGCCGACCAGGCCGGCGAGGTGTTGGGCAAGGCTGACGGCGAGCTCGATATCGGTGGTATCAAGGGCAACAAAAATGCGGTCGGTGGGTTTGATCTGGGATGGCATGGGCGGCTCCAATTTGACTGGTTGCAAATTGACCCCCAGTGCATTTCCCGTTGATACGGAAACTTCCGGGATCGGAAGTGCACCCTGCTGGCGTCCACACCGATCCTATACTGATGGGAAACACACCATCGGTCCGAAGGCTTTTAGCCCTGATGGCGTTCATATGCAAGTTGTGCCGCCGCCAGGTCTTCGATCGCCGTTCCCGCCGATTTAAACAGGGTAATCTCGCCCTCATTCAGGCGCAGCGGGGCCGCGCCGCTGGCCAGGGAAAACAGATCGCCCTGGATAGCGGCAGCATCAAGCACCCCGTCGGCGATGGGCTGGCAGATTTCGCCGGCTTCGGTGATACAGGTCGGCGTGTCCACATAGACCCGGGCGCGGCGGATCGCCACATCATCGGCTTCGCGCATATGCGGGGTGAAGGCGCCAACCAGATCCAGATGCTGGCCGGCAACCAGCCAATCGCCGCAGATCAGCGGCTGCTCGGTCAGGGTCGCGCAGGAAATGATATGCGCATCCGGCACCGCGTCCTGCAGCTCGAAGACCGCCCTGAATTCAATCGGCTCGCCGTCCCGGTTTACGGAACCCGTTTCAGAAAGGCGTTCGGCAAGGGCCTCGGCTTTTGCTCCGTTGCGGCCCCAGATCGAGACCCGGGTCAGCGGGCGGACGGCGGCATGGGACGCGATCAGATGTGGCGCCAGCACCCCGGTGCCGACCATCAGCAGATGCGACGCTTCGCTGCGCGCCAGATAGCGCGCCGCCAGGGCCGAGGCCGCCGCCGTTCTGCGCGCCGTGATCTCGGCGCCGTCCATGATCGCCAGCGGGCGGCCGCTGAGCCGGTCGAGGAGCATGTAGGTGGCCTGCACGGCGGGCAGGGAACGGGCCGCATTTTCCGGCATGATGGTGGCGATCTTGATGCCGATATAGGCGCTATCGTCCCAGGCCGGCATCAGCAGCAGGGTTGAGGCGCGCCCGCTCACCTCGGTCAGGGTATGGTGATGGCGGCTGGGCACGGTGATGGCCGCGCGGAAGGCGGCGTCGAGGGCCTCAATCAGGGCCGGGCGGTCAAGCAGCCGGGCGACCAGTTCGGCATCCAGTTGCAGCATGTTCAGGCGGCGTCGACCGCGTTCGATGTGGGCACCAGCAGACGCTGGCCGGACGGCGCATCGATCAGATCGCGGCTGACTTTTTCCCTGGCCCGCAATTCCTTGAGATCAGCTTCCAGCCGCGCACTGCGGTCTTCCGCATGGCGCAGATGGTCTTCCGTCACCTCGGCCCGGCGATTGGCTTCGCGCGCCCGGCTGCGGGCCGCTCCCGCCGACAACCAGGCGGCGAAACCACCCCACAATATACCGAAGCCCACCGAGGCCAGAATCAGGGCAAACAGCGGCACCTCCCGGGACATCGGCAGCGGCCACAAATCAAGGGTGACCGGGCCGCGGTTGGCAACGGAGAACAGCGCAACAGCGACAGTGAAGCTGACGGCAATGACCCCGATGATGATTTTTTTGAGGACATGTATCACGGCGTGTTCCTAGGGCCTTTCGGGTTCAGCTATGGCAGCGCTTGCGGCCGCCTGAACGGGACGATCAGTCCGTCGGATTCAGGCGTTCGCGCAGTTGTTTGCCGGTCTTGAAATAGGGGATAAACTTTTCACCCACATCAACCGCTTCGCCGGTGCGCGGGTTGCGACCGACGCGGGAGCCCCGTTCCTTGATTGAGAAGGCGCCGAAGCCGCGCAATTCAACCCGGTCGCCCTGGGCCAGGGCATTGGTGATCTCGTCAAAAATCGTGGTTACGATGCGTTCGACATCACGCTGAAACAGATGCGGATTTTCATTCGCCAGTTTTGCGATCAATTCCGATTTGGTCATACCAACTCCCCTCTTTCCGCTCAACATCGATGTTCTGAAACCTGATCCCCGGCTTCGACAACCACAGCAACAACCCGGATTATTGAATTCCGTTCGCGTTGCTAGTCAAGATAACCCTCAGGGTGCCAAAGAGACAACACGCCGTCAAGCCTAAGTCTTTCTGAAAACAGCGCTTTTCCCAAACTTTTACCAACCAGTTCGCGCCAGGGTTCGTCCTCGTAATCGATTTTAATGTCGATTACCGGCAACTGATCGTCCACATTGTGGTTGGCGGCCAGCCATTTAATGGCATCGCTTTCCCGGCCGATCGCATCAATCAGGCCGTTGGCGGCCGCCTGGCGTCCCGAATAAATCCGGCCATCGGCCAGTTCATAGGCGGTGCTCTTGGGCAAATTGCGCCGTTCAATGACGATTTCCACAAACATATCGTAAAAATCGCCGATAATCCCCTCGGTCACCCGGCGCGCCGCCTCGCTGAACGGTTCCATGGGATTGGGCTGCGCCTTCAGGTGGCCACTTTTGACAACCACCGGCTTGATCCCGATTTTATCCATGAGCCCGGTCACGTCGGCAGTCTGCATGATCACACCAATCGAGCCGGTGATCGTGCCGGCGCTCGCGATCACGTAATCAGCAGCAATGGCAATCATGTAACCGGCCGAGGCGGCGGTTCCACCCATGACCGTCACCACCGGTTTTTTTTCGGCAACCTTGCGCAGGCTCTGATACAGGCTGTCGCCGCCGGTGAAAGTGCCGCCGGGGCTGTTGATGGCGATAATCAGGGCCTTCACCTTGTCGTCTTCGGCGATATCCGCCAGGGCCTCCTCGCGCAGCCGGTCGTCGACAATGATGCCGTCGACCTCGAGCCTGGCGATGCGGTCTTTATTCACCGACAGGTCGAACGGCGCCAGCGCTGTCAGCACCGCCGCAACCACCGCCAGAACCCCGACGATCCGCCAAAAAGTCAGGCGTCGCTTGAGACGACGCCTGTCAATAATCATATCCGTTTCAAAAGACATTTATCTGCCAGCCCCGCGTGCCGGACCGGAACCCGGTCCGGCACAACAGGAGCTGTTCCCTATGCGTCTGCGTCGTCGGCATCAGCAGCCGGCTTTTTCTTTGCGGCGGGCTTTTTCTTGGCCGGTTTTTCGTCCGCATCGGCAGCAGCCTCAACCTCGGCCTCAGCTGCTTTTTTCGGAGCGGCCTTCTTCTTGGCCGGAGCCACTTCGGCTTCCTTTTGCTTTTCCTGCAAAGCGGCGCCCAGGATATCACCCAGCGACGCCCCTGAGTCAGAAGACCCATAGGCCTGCATGGCGGCTTTTTCTTCCTGAACTTCCAGGGCCTTGACCGAAAGCGTCAGGCGGCGGCTGGACTTGTCGAACTGCGTGACTTTCGCATCGATTTTCTCACCAGCGGCAAACCGGTCCGGGCGCTGCTCGGAACGCTCGCGGGACAATTCCGTTTTGCGGATAAAGCCGGGAACGTTTTCGTTGACCATGACATCGATACCGGCATCCTGGATGGCGGTGATTGTACAGGTGACAACATCGCCTTTCTTGAGATCACCGGAGCTGCCTTCAAAGGGATCTGCGGAAAGCTGCTTGACGCCCAGGCTGATGCGTTCTTTTTCGATATCCACATCAAGAACCTTGGCTTTAACCATGTCACCCTTGGAATAGTCTTCCAAGGCTTCCTCGCCGGATTTATCCCAGCTCAGGTCAGACAGGTGGGCCATACCGTCGATATCACCTTCAAGGCCGACGAACAGTCCAAATTCGGTGATGTTCTTGATCTCGCCCTCAACCAGGGTGCCGACCGGGTATTTGGCGGCAAAGCCATCCCACGGGTTATCCATGCACTGTTTGAGACCCAGCGAGATACGACGCTTTTCAGGATCCGAATCAAGCACCTGGACTTCAACTTCCTGGCTGGTGGAGACAATTTTACCCGGATGGATGTTCTTCTTGGTCCAGCTCATCTCGGAGACGTGGACAAGGCCTTCAACGCCGGCTTCCAGCTCAACAAAGGCACCGTAATCGGTGATGTTGGTAACCCGACCGGTAAACCGTGTTCCGACCGGGAACTTGGCATCCACACCATCCCACGGATCCGCTTCCAGCTGCTTCATGCCCAGCGAAATACGCTGGGTCTCGGCGTTGAAACGAATGACCTGGACTTTGATGGTTTCACCGATCTGCAGGGCTTCGGAAGGATGATTGATCCGCTTCCAGGCAATGTCGGTAACGTGCAACAGGCCGTCCACACCGCCCAGATCGACAAAGGCGCCGTAATCGGTGATGTTTTTGACAATCCTTTCGAGGACCTGACCTTCGGTCAGGTTGGAAATCAACTCGGAACGGGCTTCCGAACGGGTCTCTTCCAGTACGGCGCGGCGTGAAACAACGATGTTGTTGCGCTGAGCGTCCATTTTCAAAATCTGGAACGGCTGCGGAGTGCCCATGAGCGGGCCAATGTCGCGAACCGGACGGATATCGACCTGGCTGCCCGGCAGGAAGGCAACAGCACCCGACAAATCGACAATAAAGCCACCTTTAACACGCCCGAAGATCACGCCATTGACGCGCTCGGTATTGTTGAAGGCCTTTTCAAGCTCGAACCAGGCTTCTTCACGACGGG
>JABMNT010000030.1 GCA_013203595.1 Rhodospirillales bacterium | reverse complement strand
GAACACGGTCCTCAATGTCTATGTAATTGAAAAGAGCACCGCTCATCTGGTCAGGTCCACGCATTTCTACCTCCGCAATCTGTAAAAACAGTGAATCACGAGATAGGCGTCAGTGCGAGGAGTTTTTCAGCACCCTGCTAGCGGACAATTCGGGTTTTAATCTAAGCCTGTGCAGGTTCCACGGGCGGTGCTTCCGGCGCATCAGCTTTTACACGTGGCCGCCGGCGCCGTACCGGTTTTGGTTTTTCTGCCGCATCCATTTCTGGTGCAGAGGGAGCAGTGCCAGCCAAGTCCAGTTCATTCGTCTGTCCGGCACGTTGATCTGACGGTTCATCGGCAACCGCCGGCAAAATGGGACCCGGCATGATGGGAACTTTTACAATTTCAACAGCGCGCTGTTCTTTTTCAGTTGCCCGCTGTTCTTTCTCAGCTGCCCGCTTTTCTTTCTCAGCTGCCCGCTGTTCTTTTTCAGCTGCGGGCTGTTCTTTTTCAACAGCAACGACTGAAGGCCGCGGTTCGGCAATGCTGTTACCAAAGCTATCATCGTCCTGATAGCTGTCATCATCAGTCGGCTGTTCGCTGCGTGATGGCTGCGTTCCGCCGTCCGCGTTGACCAGCCGATAATAATGCTCGGCAAATTGAAAATAGGCTTCCGCGGCAATACGGTCCCCAGCGGATGTGGCATCCCGGCCCAGGGCCTGGTATTTTTCCAATACCTGCTGCGCCGTACCACGAACCTTTCCATCCGGGCCGTTGCTGTCATAGGAGTTGCGCCCCCCCTGACGTTTGTTGCTATTGTTGTTGGAATTATTATTGTTATTCGGGCGAGAGCGTGGCCTTCTATTCGAACCTGGTTTCATTTTATTTCAATTTCCGGTTTCTTCCTGATCCCCAAACAACAAATTGTTTTCATTACAATATTGTCAACACGGCTATTAACGGGAGCACCCACCATGGGTGCCAATCCGGGTCCGCAAAGGGAAATTAAACGGGGTCTACACAGTTAATTCGATATCAGATAAACAAGTAGGATCGAATTTTCTTATGGACCTAGGCAGCCCGAAAGCTGCTTCTTCAAGTAGCTTAATCGGGTTACACCGACTTTCCAACAGTTTTTTTAGGAAATTTTTCTTGGCCTCTCTGTTCGAAAAATAACGGCACGATTTCGTCCTGCCAGATCATCAACAACGGCGTCCAGCTTTAATCCGAACCGTTCACCGAGTTCAGTAACCTGAGCTGCCTGTTTCCATCCAATTTCCAAAGCAACCAGGCCTCCGTCAACGATACGCGCTGCCATCGGGGGCAACAGGTTGCGGTATGCCTGCAACCCGTCTTCGCCGCCAGAAAGCGCGATCATGGGGTCAAACGCGCTCACATCAGGCTCCAGCCCTGCAATCTCAGCCTCCGGGATGTAAGGCGGATTTGATACGATAATATCAAACCGCTGTGCATCGTTCCCGGCCAGCGAAGCAAACCAGTCTGAGTGCTTGAACTGCACACGCTGATCAAGGTTCAAGGCCGTTGCATTTTCCCGCGCCTTGATGACCGCCTGCGGATTGATGTCTATGCCAAGTCCTGTTGCCGATGTCAGTTCGGACAACAGGGCCAGAATCAGGCAACCGCTGCCTGTGCCCATATCAAGGATCGACAGATTTGCATCGTGATTAACCGTTCGGGCCAACACCGCTTCGACCAGAGTTTCGGAATCGGGCCGCGGAACCAGTGTGCTCGCATCAATTTTGAAATTCAGGCTCCAGAATTCACGCTCTCCAAGGATCCGGGCGACCGGTTCGTGGCGCAGACGGCGTTCGACAAATCTGCCCATCAGTTCCCGCTGGGTTTCGCTCACCGGTGTTTCCGGGTGGGAAAACAAACGTGTCGTGGTGATTTCCAGGGCACTGGCAATCAAAACCCGGGCGTCCAGGCGCGCACTGTCCATGCCGGCTTCGTTAAAACGATCGGTTATCAGGCGAACCGCTTCGCCGGCACTATTGATCGCTGGCAGGTTCAAGTTATCTCCGCCAGTTTTTGTGCCTGGTCATCCGTTATCAGCGGATCGATAACCACATCCAGATCCCCGTTCAGGATGCTGTCCAGTTGATGAAGCGTGAGGCCAATCCGGTGGTCGGTTACCCGCCGGTCCGGGAAGTTATAGGTGCGAATCCGCTCGGAGCGATCACCGGAGCCGACCTGGCTGCGCCGGTTGGCCGCACGCTCATCATCCAGTTTCTGGCGCTGACGCTCATAGATACGGGCCCGCAGCACACGCATTCCCTTAGCCTTGTTTTTGTGCTGGGATTTTTCATCTTGCTGGGAGACCATAATACCGGTCGGTATGTGGGTGATTCGAACTGCAGAATCCGTCGTATTCACGGATTGCCCGCCGGGGCCGCTGGCGCGGAAAACATCAATCCGCAAGTCCTTGTCCTCAATCTGAACATCAACTTCTTCGGCTTCCGGCATCACCGCAACCGTCGCCGCCGAAGTGTGAATGCGGCCCCCCGATTCTGTTGTCGGCACCCGCTGCACCCGATGCACGCCGGATTCAAATTTCAGCCGGGCGAATACGTCCTTACCGGAAACCGACGCGATCACTTCCTTGAGCCCGCCGATACCGATCTCGTTCATGCTCATTATCTCAACCGTCCAGCGCCGGTTTTCCGCATACCGTTGGTACATGCGAAACAAGTCTGCGGCGAACAATGCGGCCTCGTCACCACCGGTTCCGGCCCGCACTTCGAGAATTGCATTTTTTGAATCAGCTTCATCCTTCGGCACCAGCAGCATTTGCACATCGCGCGCCAGTTTCGGCAGTTTGGCCTGCAATACCCGGTGTTCGGCCGCCGCCATTTCCCGCATTTCGGAATCGCTGGCTGGGTCATCCATCATCGAGCGCAAATCATCCAGTTCGGATTCCACTTCCCGCAATTTAGTAATGCCTTCGACCACCGGGGTCAGCTCCGAATATTCACGGGACAATTTGACGAAATCCTCGGCAGACGGCATCGTCGCTGAAGACATCAAGCTCGATAGTTCCTCGTGCCGGGCCAATACCCGGCTCAGGTTTTCGTCTAAACTCAACGGTCGTCCTCCTTATTGTTTTTATCGGTTGCGTCGGATGTCTTTAAATTGAAAAGGTCACTTAGCACCTGTTCAGCCGCATCAATTTGCGGCCTGCCGGCGGATGCCCGTTCGCGTAATCTGCGGGACGGATGATGCAGCAGCCTCGCCACAAGCAATTCAGTCGCCCGCGCCGCATCGTCGGGGTTTTCCCTGAGAATGGTCTGCCTGATTGCTTCGAAATGGGCCCGCAACTGGGACAATGCGGGAATCGCCTCCCGTGCGGCATGGTTTGTCATATAAACCGAGACTTCAGCTTCAATAAGCTGGCGGGCCACATCAATCTCGGATTGCCTGTTCATCTGCCCTTCCAGGGCGACCCGTTCCAAATCTGCAAGTTCATACAAAAAAGCGTCATCAATCCGGTTGATCGATGGCTCGGCATCTCCGGGTACCGCCGTATCGATAATGAACTGCGGTTGATTGCGGCGGCTTTTCAACGCGGCGCGAACCATGTCGGCGGTCAGGGAATGCTCACGCCTCCCCATGGCGCAAATAATTATGTCGGCATCACTCAAAGCCGACGAAATATCCTGGAAGGACGTTAAATGGCATTCCAGCCGACCGGCCAGGGGTTCGGCACGGGCCCGGATGGGGTGTGAAACCGTGATCCCTTTCACCCCGGTATTCTTAAACTGGCGGGCGATAAGTTCACCCATTTCACCGGCACCGATCATTGCTACATAGGACTGCGACAGGTCGCCGTGCAGACCACGGGCGATTTCGCAGGCTGCAGAAGCAATGGAAACCGGGCGTTCTCCAATTGCGGTTTCTGTGCGCACCCGCTTCGCCGCCCCATAGGCCGCCTGCAACAAACCTTCAAACGGGCCGCTGATCATGACTGCATCACGGGCCAGCCGATGGGCCGCTTTCATCTGGCCGAGTACCTGCGGCTCACCGACGACCAGACTGTCCATGGAAGCGGCGACGGAAAAAATATGGCGAACCGCATCGACCTCCTGATACAAATAGAATTTATCCTCCAGTTCACCTGCCGGCACCTGGCCATGGGCAGCGAACAGATCGGTAAGTATCGGCAGCAAACTGTCGGGGTCAGAATGGTAGCCCTGCACCTCAATCCGGTCACAGGTCGAAAGAACCATGGCGTCACCCAGGCCTGCCGTCGCCATTTTGGCCAAAAATGCAGGCACGTCTGCGTCATCGACAAACAGACGATCACGCAGGCTCAAGCCACTTGTTCGGTGGTTTGCGCCAACAACAAAGGCGCGTCCGGGCAGGGGTAATGTATCACTCATACAGACCCGCTAACGGTAACGGGCGAGGTGTTCCTCAAGAGAGGCCAACGGAGCTTCAGATTGCTCGCCCGTTTCCATATCACGAAGGGTGACAACGCCTTTCGCCATTTCATCCTCACCAACCAGTATTGCCGCCAGGGCATTGGCCTTGTTGGCGCGGTTGAGACGCTTTTTGACATTGCCGGAAAATCCCAGATCCACATGGAATCCGGCATTGCGAAGCCGTTGCGTGATGACAAAGGCCTCGGCATGTTGATCATTACCAACCGGGACGACGACGATTTGCCGCGGTGCCGGCGGGGCTTCGCCAACCATCATCGCCAGGCGCTCGACACCGGCCGCCCAGCCGATGCCCGGGGTCGGCGTACCGCCCATGGTTTCAATCAGTCCGTCATAGCGTCCACCCGCCAGTACGGCACCCTGCGCGCCCAGGGTATCCGTGGTAAACTCAAATGCCGTATGACAGTAATAATCCATGCCGCGGACCAGGTGCGGCTCAACCTGAAAGGCGATCCCGACACCGGTCAGCCCGTCCTTCACGGCAGCAAAAAAATCCTCGGACAGGGCATTCAGGCTTTCCGCCATCAACGGTGCATTGGCCACCAGCAGGCGGTCGCCCTTGTCCTTGGAATCAAGAATACGCAACGGGTTCTTTTGCAGGCGAATTAAACTTTCTTCTGACAGTTTGTCGCGAAAATCGTTGAAGTATTCGACCAGGAGCGCTCGATAGGCGGTGCGGCTTTCGGCGTCGCCAAGTGTGTTCAATTCCAGCTTTACCCGGTCCGTCAGGCCCAGCGCATCGAGGATATGCGCGCCCAGTGCAATCACCTCAATATCCGCCAGCGGGTCGGCGACACCCAGAATTTCGGCATCGATCTGGTGAAACTGGCGCTGACGCCCCTTTTGCGGCCGCTCATAGCGAAACATGGGTCCGCGACAAAATACTTTCAGGGGTAATTGCTGGGTCATTCCGTTCGACATGAACATACGGCAGATGCCGGCCGTATACTCAGGTCGCAGGGTCAGGCTTTCCCCGTTGCGATCCTGAAAGGTGTACATTTCCTTGGTCACAATATCCGAGGTATCACCCAATGTGCGGGCGAACACGTCGGTAAACTCGAAGATCGGGGTCGAATGTTCCTGATAGCCGTAGCGGGCGGCGATTTCATAGGCGGTTTCGGTTACCAGCCGGTACAGACGATGGTCTTCGGCCAGGATATCGTGGGTGCCGCGGATGGGCTGGAGCGCTGACATTACTGGTTTATCCGTTTATTCGGCAGCAGCCGATGAAGACCCATCCCGACGCGGATAGCGTTCGGCAATATAGGAGTCCACGATTTGTTGAAACTCCTCGGCAATCCCCTTGCCCCGCAAGGTGTGTGTTTTCTCGCCATCAATAAATACCGGAGCCGTTGGTTCTTCTCCCGTTCCCGGCAAACTGATGCCGATGTCGGCATGCTTGCTTTCACCCGGACCATTAACAATGCACCCCATGACCGCCAGATTCAGATCTTCAACACCGTCATAGGTTTCACGCCAGACCGGCATCTGATTGCGCACGTAACTCTGGATTTTTTCGGCCAGTTCCTGAAACACGGTGGACGTCGTGCGCCCGCAACCGGGGCAGGCCGTAACCAGGGGCACAAACGAACGCAGCCCCATGGTCTGTAATATTTCCTGGGCGACAATAACTTCCCGGGTGCGGTCCCCTCCGGGCTCCGGCGTCAACGAAACCCGAATGGTGTCGCCGATCCCCTGCTGCAACAGAATGCCCATGGCTGCCGTTGATGCGACAATGCCTTTCGAGCCCATCCCGGCTTCGGTGAGCCCCAGATGCAATGCATAATTTCCGCGTTCCGCCAGCCCCTGGTAAACCGAAATAAGGGCCTGCACTTCGCTGACTTTACACGACAGAATAATCTTGTCGGCGGCCAAGCCAATTTCCTCGGCCTTTCTGGCACTGGTAAGTGCCGAAACAATCAGCGCTTCCCGAGTGACTTCAGCCGCTTCCTTCGGGTTCTCCAGCTTGGAGTTTTCATCCATCATGGAGACCACGAGTTCCTGGTTGAGGCTTCCCCAGTTGACGCCGATACGCACCGGCTTGTCATATTTGATTGCGGTTTCAATCATTGTCGCAAACTGGCTGTCGCGTTTCTGGCGAAATCCGACGTTACCGGGGTTGATCCGGTATTTTGCCAGGGCTTCCGCGCAGGCCGGGTTATCGGTCAGCAATTTGTGGCCGATGTAATGAAAATCGCCAACCAGCGGCACCTGAACATTCATCTGCTCCAGGCGATCACGAATTCTGGGCACCGCCTGGGCGGCTTCCTGGCGATCAACCGTGATGCGAACCAGCTCGGATCCGGCCCCTGCCAGCGCCGCAACCTGCTGGGCCGTGGCTTCCACATCGGCGGTATCCGTATTGGTCATGGACTGCACAACGATCGGTGATCCGCCGCCAATACTTACGCCACCGACGCGCACCGGAACCGTTGTCCTGCGTTGTATAAGATTTCTACTTTTCGACATATTCAGGGGCCCTATTTGTCAACTCGCCCGGTACCGGCACAGCTGCCGGATAATTTCAAGGTTTATGGGCCTATTGCCCGCAATCGGTCAATCATCAATATGGCGCCGGCACCACGATGGTAGGCTAGTTGGTAACGGCGGTACCGGCTTTCAGGCGGTCTACCTCCAACAACACCCCACGCCGAACGACGCCATTTCCACCAATTGACGGAACCGAACTGCCGTCCACCAGGATTTCCAGGGCACCGGCGTTTCCGGTCAACAGGACCAGGCCCGGCCGGTTGGGAACTTCATAGCTGGCTCCGACCGTCAGCAGGCGCGTGATCAGCATCTGATTAGCCACATCGTCACGGACCTGTATCCAGCTGTTGTTCTTTGCGTTGATAACAATGCGCGACCCGCCATTTGCCTCGGTGTTTGCCTGAGAATCGTCCGCACTCACTGTTGCCACTTCCGGTTCAGGGTCTGTTTCGGCCTGCGCCGGGATCGCCGGGGGGTCAGGCGCAACGAATTCTGCCTCGGCGGCTGATTCCGTGTCAATGGTTGCCGGTGGGGCAGTGACCGGCGCCGGAACCGGCGCCGCTGGCTCGCTGAATACAACAGTTGGCCGGGAAGCGGCCTCTCTCTGTTGCGGAACATTGGTAAATTCCGGAATGACTGTTGGGGCCGGGGTAACCTCGGCAGCCGGAGCAACCGGAGCTGACGGCATCGGCGCGGTCACTGGCGTTGGTTCCGGGGCCGCAGCGGCTTGCGGAACGGGCTTGGCAACCGGTGTTGATCTGGCTGCAGGCACAGTTGGTGCAACGCGGGTAACCGGCGCTTCGACCGGTGCCGGCACAACTTTCGTAACCCCCGCAGATTCCACCCTGCCCCCGGCCGCCGGCATTGCGGTGGTTGGCACCAGAACATCGGGTGGCGGTGTCGAATCAGGTTCAGGCTCGGGCTCCGGTTCGACATCGGCCACCGCCGGCTCAATATCCTGCGCCGCCGCCGGCTGGCGGGCAGCGGCCTCAGCAGGAACTGATGGACGCGGTTCAGGTGCTGACGCCGGTGCCGGGTTCAGATCGGCAACATCCGGTGGTGAATTTTTATCGCGCGGCGCTTCCATTTCAGGCTCAGTATTGGCCACTGTCATCGCCGGTGAATTCTCATCTTCTCCGGGTGTATCCGAGCCGGACACAGCGGTTTCGGCGGCGGGTTCTTTTTCACTCGTAAACAGGGTTGATAACCGTTCATCCAGGGGGCTGATTAACTCGGCAAAATAGCCGTCTTCCGTTGTGCTGACGTACCAACTGCCATAGGCCAGAACGGCAATCACCAGGCCGATAAAAACATAGGCACCGCCCGGTATCCCGGTTTCCGGAACCGGCGTGGGAAAACTCAGTTTCTGGTCGGCGCCACCGTCCAGGGTTTCCGCCTTGAAACGACGGACAACCTCTTCGCTGTCCAGCCCCAAATGTTCGGCATAGGCCCGGATAAATCCGACGGCGTAGGTCGCTCCGGGGAGTTCGCGATAGCGCCCCCCTTCGATTGCAGCCATATAGGGCAATCGAATTCTCAGCATCAACGCAACATCGGCCAGTTCTTCACCAAGCCGTTGGCGCGATGCCTGCAGCAATGCGCCCACATGCCCGGCACCGGCGTCTCGTCCTGGGGTTTCTTCTGACAGCGGTGCCATATTTATGTCCATTTATTCAAGAGCCATGTATTCATTGATGCGTGATTAAAAGACATAAACGAAATCATTGACCCAAACCACATTTAATAACCCATTTTGCGGCTAAATGCCCGCATCCTGGCAACCTGTCACCGGCGCCATGATGGCATTTCAAGGATGATCAGTTTCGACTGCGCAGCAGGCCTTAAGATTGCTAATTTTTTGTGTAATTACAAGACATAATGGGCATTCCGATGGATCCATTTGTCAGGCCTTGGGGGTAACCGGCAAGGCTTGACCTGTGGCCATCACACCGATATGCCCTGCAATCGCGCCAGTTCGGAAATCGTCTCACGCAGGGAGTGGTCGGGCATATCCAAATGCGCTTCAATGGCACTTCGCATGGCTGATAACTGCAGGCCGAGGATCATTTCCTTGACCGGGCCAATGCTCGAGCCGGTCATCGAAAGCCGGCGAAACCCAATTGCCGCCAAAGCCATGGCCTCAAGCGGCCGTCCGGCCATTTCACCACACAGACTGACTGGCACGCCAGCCAGATCGCAGGCGTCGGTTATGGATTTAAGAAATTTCAGGACAACCGGTGACAAGGTGTCATAGCGGCTCGACAGGCGCGGGTTACCGCGATCACTGGCAAACAGGAACTGACACAGGTCGTTACTGCCAACGGAGATGAAATCAACCAGCGGGCAGAGGGCTGGCAACTGAAATGCCAGGCTGGGCACTTCCAGCATGACGCCGACCTCGACAAGGCGGGGCATGACGGCACCGCGTTGTTTTTCACGCTCCATTTCCTTGTCGACCAGCGCTTTCGCGTCCACAAATTCCGAAACTTCCGCCACCATCGGAAACATGATGTACAGATCGCGACCTGCAGCGGCACGAATCATGGCCCGCAATTGCCGGCGCAGCAGGGCCGGCCGGTCCAGGGCGACGCGGATCGCCCGCCAGCCCATGGACGGATTGTCCTCGGCTTCAACTTCCCAATAGGGCAGCACCTTGTCGCCGCCGATATCCAGGGTTCGGAAGATGACAGGTTTGCCGCCGGCATTATCCAGCACCTGATTATACAGCCGGGTTTGTTCATCCACACCGGGAAATTTCGAGCGCACCATGAACGGAATTTCCGTTCGGTACAGCCCCACTCCCGACGCACCGGTTTCCTCCAGATGGGCCAGATCAATCATCAAACCGGCATTGATCAGAAGCTTGATTTCCTCGCCGTCCCTGGTGATGGCGGGCTTATCGATGAGCGCCGCATAGCGTTCTTTTTGTTCAACCAGTTCAGCAACGCTCTCGTTAAAGGCGTTTTGCGCCTCCTTGCCGGGGCGGATGAGAACCTGGCCATGATTGGCATCGACGATGATCAGATCGCGTTCATTGACCCGCGAAAGGACATCCGGGGCCCGGCCGATCACCGGAATTCCCATGGCCCGCGCTACGATCGCAACGTGGCTGGTTGATGATCCTTCCTCAAGCACCAGGCCTTTCAGCTTGGATGCGTCGTAATCGAGCAATTGCGCCGGACCCATGGAGCGCGCTATCAGGATGGCTTCGTCCGGCATCTCGTTGCCGCCGGCGTCGCCATTTTCACCCATCAAGTGCTTCATCAGGCGATGCGCCAGATCGTCAAAATCATGGACCCGTTCGCGCAGGTAGGGATCAGAGGTCTGGCCCATGCGGGCCCGAATGTCATTTTGCACCTTCTGCACCGATGCTTCCGCCGACAGGCCCGTATTTATGGCTTCCTGCATGCGTTTCAGCCAGCCGGCGTCTTCTGCAATCAAACGGTAGGTCTCAAGCACATCCTTATGTTCACCGCTCTTTGCAACGGCCTTGTCGGCCAGCATCTCGTCCAGCGCGCCATGCATTTCACGAAACGCTTTCTCCAGGCGCTGACGCTCGACAAGCGGGTTATCGGCAACCATTTTTTCGATGTTGACGCGTGGCGAATGGAGATGGGCCCGACCGATCCCCAACCCTTCGCTGAGCATGATCCCTTCAATCCGGATCGGCTCCGTCGACTGTTCATCAAGGGCGGTAAATTCGTTCTCTTGGTTGCTGGTTCCACCGGCGATCAGTTCGGCCAGAACCATGGCAACGGTCTGCAGGGTTTCGACTTCTTCGTCCGTATAGTCACGCTTGGTCCGGTTTTGCACATCCAGGACACCGATAACCCGGCCGCCGCGCAGGATCGGAACCCCCATCAGGGAGCTGTAGAACTCTTCCCCGGTTTCCGGGCGGTAGGCGAAATTGGGATGGGCCTGGGCATCGGCCAGGGCGAACGGACGCCCGGCCGCCGCAATATCGCCGACGATGCCCTCGCCAACCCGCAGGAAGGTGTTGTGCACAGCGGAAGGTTTCAAACCTTGCGTCGAATAAAGCTCCAGCTGATCACCGGATCGGCGAATATAAATGGAACAGACTTCGGCAACCATATAGGTCGCGATAATTTTTGTTATCTGATCAAACTGAACCTGATTCTCACCGGCCCCGGCCATCACATCGCGAACCCGCGCAAGCAGCTGGCGGGGCTCCGAAACCAATGGCCCTCGGTAGCTAGTGGGGGGGTCCTGGGCCATGCAGTTCAGCTTCCTCGTGAATTGGCGGCATTATATCCGAAGAGCACGCGATCCATGCTCGAGCACAAACATACCATCTTCTCATACAAAGATGGTCTGTTTTTAGGCCGCGTCCAGCCCGTAGGCCGTATGTAAGGCCCGCAACGCCAATTCCGTATATTGCTCATCGATCAACACACTGACTTTGATTTCAGAGGTTGATATGACCTGAATATTGATGCCCTTCTCGGCCAAAGCGGCGAACATCCGCTGTGCGACACCGGCGTGGCTTCGCATGCCCACGCCGACAACCGATATTTTCACCACATTGGGGTCCGACAGCAGTTTCGCATAGCCAATGACCGTGTTCAGCTTTTCAATGG
The DNA here is from genome assembly GCA_013203595.1 of Rhodospirillales bacterium. Classification (GTDB taxonomy): domain Bacteria; phylum Pseudomonadota; class Alphaproteobacteria; order Rhodospirillales; family Casp-alpha2; genus JABMNT01. The sequence continues at coordinate 17,978 of JABMNT010000030.1, read as the reverse complement.
TCGCCACCGCCCGGTTCAGATCGTCCCTGGCCACGGTAAAGGTCAGGTCTGTGGCATTACCACCGACCGATTCATTTTGCACGATCATGTCGACATTGACATTGGCATCGGCGAGCGGGCCGAATATGGCTGCGGCAACACCCGGTTTGTCGGAAACCCGCACCAGGGTAATTTTGGCTTCATCCCGGCTATATGCGATCCCGCTGACTATTTCCTGTTCCACGATTTCATCCTCATCAACAACTAGGGTCCCCGGCTTGTCTTCAAAGGAAGACAATACCTGTAAACGCTGGCCATACTTCATGGCCATTTCAACAGCACGTGTCTGCAATACCTTGGCACCGAGCGATGCCATCTCCAGCATCTCCTCATAGGTGATCTTGTCGAGCTTGCGGGCCTTGGTGACGATCCTGGGGTCACTCGTATAGACCCCGTCAACATCCGTATAGATATCGCAGCGGTCCGCTCCCAATGCCGCAGCCAGGGCGACCGCGCTGGTATCCGAGCCGCCGCGCCCAAGCGTGGTGATCCGGTTTTTTTCGCCCAATCCCTGAAATCCGGCGACAACCGGCACTTCACCCAGCTTCATCCGCCGGTCCAGTTCCGCCGCGTCAATATTTTCGATCCGCGCCTTGCCATGGACATCGTCGGTCTGCACAGGGATCTGCCAGCCCAGCCAGGAGCGCGCAGAAATGCCCAGGTCCTGCAGCGCCAGCGCCAGCAAACCGACGGTAACCTGCTCGCCGGTGGCCACCACCACATCATATTCGCGGGCGTCATAGAGCTTTCCCATCTGCCCCACCAGATCGACCAGACGGTTGGTTTCGCCGGCCATGGCCGACAGCACCACCGCGACCTCGTTGCCGCGATCGACTTCCGCCTTGACCTTCAGGGCAACGTTCTTGATCCGCTCCACATCGCCAACCGAAGTGCCACCAAATTTTTGTACAATACGTGCCATTACTTCTTATTCCGCAATACGTGACGCCCAGCTTGACGGCTGAGACCTATGGTTTATGTCATAACATATATTTCAGGTTGCCCGAGAGGCGGCGCATACATACTCTATCGATGAAGATCGGGCAACACTCGCAGGCGAGGAATCGAGCAATGACACAGGCACAACCCACATCCGGCGACACCGCATCTGCCGAAGATGTGGCGCGCTTCACGTCGATCGCCGATAACTGGTGGAACCCCGATAGTGCGTTCGCCCCCCTGCATGCCATCAACCCGCTGCGGCTGTCCTACATCGTCGATCAGCTGACCGCGCATTTCGATCTCGATACAACCAGCGGGCAGCCGCTGAAGGGTCTGAAAATCCTCGATATCGGCTGCGGCGGCGGTCTGCTGTGCGAGCCTCTGGCCGAACGCGGCGCCACCGTCACCGGCATCGATGCCGGGCTTGAGAATATCGAAGCGGCGCGAGCCCATGCCGACGAAACGGGTTTGAAAATCACCTATCGGCAGGTCCAGCCCGAACAGTTCGCCCGCGAAAAAGGCGGTTACGATGTGATCATCAACATGGAAGTGATCGAGCATGTTACCGACGTCGATTTGTTTCTTGAATCCTCGGCCTCGCTGGTCCGCAACGGCGGAGTGATGGTTCTGTCGACCATCAACCGTACCCTCAAATCCCTGGCCCTGGCCAAAATCGGGGCCGAATACCTGCTTCGCTGGGTCCCCATCGGCACCCACAACTGGCAGCAGTTCGTGCAGCCGGCGGAACTGGCGGCCGGCCTGCGCAGCCATGGCGTCACCATCGCGGACCTGTGCGGCATGGTCTACAACCCGCTCAACGGCAAATGGCAGCTGAGCCGCGACCTGGCGGTAAACTATCTGGCCTTTGCGGTAAAGGCGGATGATCAGGCGGGAGCCTGAGGCAAGGACCAGGGGGGCGCAGTCGCCGGGCGTTGCCACGGGCCGAACCAGGTCGTAAAAAAATCAGTTCTTGGTGCGCGCCGTCGGCAGGCGGTAAAACTCGACGCCTTCTTCGACCAGATCGCTGGCCTGTTCTTCGGTGGCGGTGCCCATGATGCCGCGTTGCTCGGCTTCGCCATAATGGATACGCCGGGCCTCCTCGGCGAACTCGGTGCCCACATTATCACAGTTTTCCTCGACATGATTGCGGATCGCGGAAACCGCCTCCAGAATCTTTTCCGCCACCTCATGGGCGCGGACTTCCGCCTCGCCGTGACCAGCCGGGGCTTTCGCCCTGGACCGCGATGTCGCTATATTGGGGGCCATAACAGATTTGGAGACGGATGTATCGCCACAATAGGGGCAATCCACATCTCCTTCCTTGGCCTGCACGGCGTAAGTTGCACTGTCGCGAAACCAGGCCTCAAATTCGTGGCCATTTGAGCAATGGAGCTGGTATACAATCATAACCGGTCAGTCCGCTGTCAAAAATAAGTAACAAACTGACTTACATGTAGTGTAAACCAGCACATCTGGCAACAAATAGTCTAAAACGGTTAACAAATGCAAAACGACATCGATCCAGCAGAACGGTCCCGGCATCTGGCTTTGAGCGAGCCGTCGCCCTGGATTGCCCGCTTCGCCGCCTTGGCACCGGCCGGCGGCAGCGTGCTTGACCTCGCCGCCGGCGGCGGCCGCCATGCCCGGGTTTTTCTCGACCGCGGCCATCCGGTGACCGCCATCGATAAAAACACCAGCGCGCTTGACGCCCTGCCCGCGCACGACAGGCTGACCATCATCGGCTTTGATATGGAAGCCGGCGAGCCGGTGTTCGAGCAGGGCGGTCCGCTGGCGGGCCAGACGTTCGACACCATCGTCGTCGTCAATTACCTGTATCGTCCGCATTTTCCGGGGTTGCTGGATGCGCTCGCTGCAGGTGGATTGCTTTTGTACGAAACCTTTGCCCTTGGCAATGAAGCCTTTGCCAGACCCCGCAATCCGGACCATCTGCTCAAATCAGGCGAACTTTTAGAGCTGACAGCGGGCCGCATGCAGATCGTCGCCTACGAACACGGCCTGCTCGAAGGCGGCGATATTCCGGGCGTCAAACAACGCCTGTGCGCGGTCAAGGACTTAAGCGCCAGCCAGCGCGCCGACAACGAGCCGCCGGCGCATCCGATCTGATCAAAGGCCCGAATAGGGCCGGTCGTGCATCAGCGACGGGATTTTGCGGCGTACCTCATCGACCTGGGCCGGATTGATATCGGCCAGAATATAGCCTGTTTCCTGACCGCCATCGGCCAGGATTTCACCCCACGGATCGACAATCAGCGAATGCCCGTAAGTCAGCCGGCCCGCACCGTGGTCGCCGCATTGGGCCGCGGCAAACACAAAACAGCCGTTTTCAATGGCCCGGGCCCGCATCAGCACGTGCCAATGGGCTTTTCCCGACGGCCGGGCGAAGGCCGAGGGGATCGATAAAAAACGGGCCCCGGCCTGGGCCAGTTGGCGATACAGATGGGGAAAGCGTAAATCATAACAAATGGTGATGCCGAGCCTGCCCCAGGGAGTTTCCGCCAGCACCGCCTGATCGCCCGGCTCATAAGCGCTGGATTCGTGATAACTCTCGCCATTACCCAGATCCACATCAAACAGGTGAATTTTGGTATAGCGGTTGCGGACAAGGCCGTCGTCACCGATCAGAAAGGAGCGGTTGGCAAACCTGGGGTTTCCTTCGGCGTTCAGCGCCGTCTCATGGCGCAGCACCAGCGAGCCGACCAGCAGCCAGACCCCCAGTTCCGCCGCCAGCGCGCAAAAAGCCGCCAGCGAAACATCATCGGCCTCAACCGCCACCTTTTTGGCCAGCGCCACACGGTCCATATCGAGAATATTGACAACTTCGGGCAAGACAATCAGCCGGGCACCGGATCTATGGGCGTCACGAATGAGAGCACTTGTCTGGGCCAGATTGGCAGCCACATCGGGGCCGGTGGTTGTCTGGATGCAGGCGACAGTAAAGGGCTGGGTCATCCGGTCAACCTTCCCTCAGTGCGGCGCCGCTATACCCAGCATCAAATCGAGCGCGCCTTTATGGTCAAGCCTGTGAATTTCGTCGCAGTCGCCAATATGCGCGCCATCGACAAAGATCTGCGGAACACTGGTGCTGCCTGCCCGGTTTGCCATTTCCCGTCGTTTCGACGAATCCATGGTCACATCGATCTCGGTATAGGTGACATCCTTGCTGGCCAGCAAACTCTTGGCCTGCTGGCAGTAGGGGCAAAAGGCGGTGGTGTAGATGACAACGTCGGGCACGGGCAAAAGTCCTTGGGCAGAGGTTCACGGGCAAATCCGTCTGCGCCAGAGAATAAGCCAGAAATCGAATAAAAAAAGCCCCTGCATGGGTAAATTTTGGCTGACGGTAATCACCGGGTGAAATCCAGCCCACACAGCCCCGCAGCGCGTCTCCCCCACACCGCTTCAGGACAGTCCGGCCTGCTCACACCGAGGCCAGCACGTAATCGAAAAACTCCGAATGGGGGCGCGCGTTGCCTGCGGTTTCCTGATAGGTCACATTCAGCGACTTTGTGACGTTTCGGCCATCGTCGGAAAGCGGCAGTCGCAGCACCATCTGGCGGCCGCGCAGCTCGTTACCGCGGTAAAACTCCTTGATTTCAAGCTGTGGTACTTTTTTTTCAAGAAGTTCCCGATAGGCCGTTGTACTGCCTTGGCCCAGAAGTTTCGGCATCAGGTCTTTGGGCGACTGGCCGGTATAGTCATGGCCATGGGTTTCCGTCAGTTTCGTCCCCCAGAAGCGATAGGACATCTCGAAAGTTTGCGGATTGATATCGGTGACCACAAGAACCGGAATAACATGGAGCGGGAAATCCATGAGCGCGATATCCGCCCAACCGGGGGCAAACCGCTCACCCCGTTTCGCCTGCCAATAGGCCAGCGCGGCGCGCTGGTAGTCAATCGGTGACTCGGCGGGTTCAATATAGACAGACCTTAACGATTGCGCCGGCAGATAGCTGCTCGCATTCACGTCGGTTCCCCTTTACAGGCAGGGTCAGGTTAGCACAGATGTGAACGAATACATATCAGGAACTACACATGCAGTGGTTGGTATGCCCCACCCTTATACAACAAATGCCTTTTCCCAGGGCCATCACTCCCGCTCCGCCCTGACCACCCGGGCCAGCGTCAGCACATCAACCCCCGCGGCACCGGCCCACAGCAGAACCCCGGCGCAGGCGTTGATCGTCGAGCCGGTGGTCATCACATCATCAATCAGCAGGACCCGCTTATGGGCAATCCGGGCGGCGGCTTTTTTTGAGACGGCAAAGGCGCCGCGGACATTTTTGGCCCGGGCCTTGCCGTTCAGGCCGGCCTGCGACGGGGTCCGGCGTTTGCGGCGGATAATGTCGGGGGCATAGGTTTTATGGGATTTTTGGGCCAGATGCCGGGCCAGTTCGGCCGACTGGTTGAATTTCCGAAACACCAGGCGGCTCCAGTGCAGCGGCACCGGTGCGATCAGATCAGCCTGCTCTATGACGTCGGCCCCGGCACGCTGCAGCCATGCCGCCATGACCGGCGCCATGTCGGTCCGGTCGGCATACTTGAACGACAGAATAACGGCGCGGCATCCCTCGTCATAAACCATGCAGGAACGGGCCTTGTCATAGATCGGCGGCCGGCGCAGGCAGGCGGCGCAATCCATGTCAGTCCAGGTCTCGAACTCGAAAGGGCGGCCGCAGCGCTGGCAGTGGGGGGGCGCAATGAAGGTGATTTTTGCCCAGCAGTCGCCGCACAGCCCGCCAGATGTGCCGACAATGGCACCACAGCAATAACAGCGTTCCGGCAACAGGGCGTCGACCGCCCTGGTGAGCAATTGCCTGAACGTCTGCCCCCCACCATTTTCTTCAGTTGGGTCATTTATGGAAGGCCCTGACTGTGTCATAAGATCAGCATGTCTGATGTCATGACCATTTTCAACCGCGCCGCCGTGCGCCATCACCGCGAACGCGCCGCGCGATCCTTCGGTGATTTCAATTTTTTGTTCACCGAATGCGCTGAACGGCTGGGTGACCGCCTGCTCGATATCACCCGGACCTTTCCGACAGCCCTCGATCTGGGTTGCCACGATGGCGCCATGGCCCGGTTCATTCCGCCACGCAGCGCCGTCGAAACCCTGGTTCACTGCGATCTGTCGCCGGCAATGGCCGGGCTTGCCCAGGCCAACAGCGGATGCCTGGCCATGGCCGGTGACGAGGAGTTCCTGCCGATCCGCGACCAGTCCCTGGATCTGGTGGTCTCCAACCTGAGCCTGCATTGGGTCAACGACCTGCCGGGTGCGATGACGCAAATTCGCCGTGCCCTGAAACCCGACGGTCTGTTTCTGGCTGCCATGCTCGGCGGCGAAACCCTGAAGGAATTGCGCGATGCCCTGACCACCGCGGAAATCGAACGGGAGGGCGGATTAAGCCCGCGCACGTCACCGTTCGCCGAAGTCAAAGACGCCGGCAACCTGCTCAGCCGCGCCGGCTTTGCCCTGCCGGTGGCGGATACGGAAACCATTACGGTATCCTACGCCGATCCGCTGAAACTGATGGCTGATCTGCGCGGCATGGGAGAGACAAATGCCCATGCCCTGCGCCGCCCGTCGTTCAGTCGCCGGACAACACTGATGCGGGCCTGCGAAATTTATCTGGAGAAATTCGCAACCGGCGACGGCCGTCTGCCGGCGACCTTTGAAATCGTCTACCTGACCGCCTGGGTGCCCCACGAAAGCCAGCAAAAACCATTGCAACCGGGTAGCGGACAGGTATCCTTGGGGACCCTGTTCCTGGGCGACGACGCGGAGGTAAGTTAAGTGCGACGCAATCATATCAGCAACACATTGTCGACGCTGGGGCCAACGGAAGTCTGCGGGCTTGATCTGAGCCAGCCCTTTGACGACGATCTGCTGGCCGAAATCAAGGCCCTGTGGCACAGCGCCGGCGGGCTGCTGATTTTCCGCGACCAGCATCTGACCGCGCAGCAGCATATCGATTTCAGCCGCCAGTTCGGCACCCTGTTTGGCAGCCCCGAGGGTGTACCCCTGCAGGACACGGTCAGCCGTTATCTGCATCCGGACCACCCGGAAATTTACCGGGTATCGAACCAGATCAGCGCCGACGGGCAACCCCGCGGGCGGGCCCGCGCCGGCACCTACTGGCATTCCGATGTGAGCTTTCGCGAACGCCCGGCATCGGCATCGATCCTCTATGCCAAAGAGCTGCCGGGCATCGGTGGCGATACTCTGTTCGCCAATACCGAGGCCGCCTACGCAGGCCTGTCCGAGACCATGAAGACGCTGTTGGCCGATGTCCATGCAGTGCACGATTTCGCCGTTGCCGCCGCTACCCAATATGCCAAACCGCTGGTCATGGGCGACGATTTCGACGGCTCGAACCAGGCCCTGCACCCGGTTTTCCGCACCCACCCGGATACCGGTGCCAAGTCGATTTTTGTAAACCCCGGCTTCACCTCGCACCTGGCCGGATTCCATCGCAGCGAGAGCGATGCGCTGCTTGCCTTCCTGTATGCGCATATGACCCGTCCCGAGTATATTTTTCGCCAGGTCTGGCAGGATCACGACATGGTCATGTGGGACAACCGCCTGCTGATGCATTATGCCATTGCCGATTATGGCCAGGCGCCCCGCTATCTGGAACGAACCACGCTGCTCGGCGAACGCCCGGTCTAATGGCTTTCCTGTTGATATGGAAACAGCTGAGATCGGACCTTGAAGCGCCATCGGTCAGGGCCTATCTATAGCCCATGAAATTTCCCGATCCCCTGATCAGGGGCAAATTGATCAAACGTTACAAACGCTTTATGGCGGATATTGAACTGGAAAACGGCGATATTGTCGTCGCCCATTGCGCCAATTCCGGCTCGATGCTGAGTGTTCAGGACCCCGGTTCGGAGGTCTGGATCAGCCCGGCCCGCAACCCGGACCGCAAGCTCAAATTCACCTGGGAACTGATCCGCATCGGCGAGGCCTGGGTCGGCATCAATACATCGCATCCCAATGCCCTGGTCTTTGAGGCCATCGCCGACGGCACCATTAGCGAGCTGCAGGGCTATGAAAGCCAGCGCCGGGAAGTCAAATATGGCAAAAATTCCCGGATTGACATCCTGCTGGAAAACCCCGATGGGGCAAAATGTTACGTGGAAATCAAGAACGTCACCATGAAACGCAACCTGGACCGGACCGCACCGGCGGAATTTCCCGACGGTGTTACCGCGCGGGGTGCCAAACATCTGGTTGAATTGTCGGATATGGTCGCCGATGGGCACCGGGCGGTCATGCTTTATTTGGTCCAGCGCGATGATTGTGACGGCTTCAATCTGGCCCGCGATATTGACCCGGAATATGGCGCCGCCTATGACAAGGCGACGGCAGCCGGGGTCGAAGTTCTGGGCTATACCTGCAAAATAAGCGAAAAAGAGATCTCTGTGACCGGCCGGGTCGAAGCTCTGGGTTGATGCGGCCCCTCAGGCGATTTATAAGACGTAGATTAGAACCTGTGCAAAACCAACAAATATTGGCATAATCCATTGATGCAAGAACAAGCGACCCGCACCGTCTCACAAGATGGCCGTTATATCAAAATCCACGGCGAAGATGCCTTTGCCGGCATGCGCACGGCCGGCCGACTGGCCGCCGAGACCCTCGATTTCATAGCGCCCTATGTGCAGCCCAAGGTGACAACCGGCGAGCTTGACAAACTGTGCCATGATTTCATTACCGAACGCGGCGGCATTTGTGCGCCGCTGGGGTATCGCGGGTTCCCGAAATCGATCTGCACCTCGATCAATCACGTGGTCTGCCACGGCATCCCCGGTGACAAGGTTCTCAACGATGGCGATATTGTCAATATTGACGTAACGCCGACGGTCGACGGCTGGCACGGCGATACCAGCCGGATGTTTGGGGTGGGTACGATCAACCGCAAGGCGGAACGGCTGATCGAGGTCACCTTTGAAGCCATGTGGGAAGGCATCCGCCAGGTCAAGCCCGGTGCTACCCTGGGTGATGTGGGCCATGCCATTCAAACCTATGCGGAAAACGAACGCTATTCCGTGGTCCGGGATTTTTGCGGCCATGGCCTGGGCCAGGTTTTCCACGATGCCCCCAACGTCATGCATTACGGTCGCCCGGGTGAAGGCGAAGTTCTGCACGAAGGCATGATGTTTACGATCGAGCCGATGATCAATATCGGCCGCTATGATGTAAAAATTCTGGAAGACGGCTGGACCGCCGTGACCCGGGACAAATCCCTGTCCGCCCAGTTCGAACATTCCCTGCGGGTCACCGCCGACGGCTACGAAGTTTTCACCCTGTCACCCACCGGCATGCACAAGCCGCCCTATACGGTGTAGCGCCAGGCTGCCATGGACGCCCCGGACAACAGCGACCAGAAGCTGCTTGTCGAGGCGAAACTGCTGCTTGAACCTGTAACCACCGAAGCCAGCGGGCCCGCCTGCCGGGTGCGCGGCGATACCCACCCGTTGCGGCAGGTCCTGCGCGAAGCCGGCGGCGTGTGGAATTCGATAGAACAGTGCTGGATTTTTTCCGGTGCCGATCCGGCAGCATTGATTGCCACGGCGCTCCGTTCAAACCCTGATGTGCTGGCCGCGGCCACGTCCGGTGCCAGCCGCAAACCCCATTATCACGGCCATCGCCAGCGCCTGCGCCAGCGCTTTATGGAAGCCGGCGCGCCCGGCCTTGCCGACTATGAACTGCTGGAGCTGATTTTGTTCCAGTGCATTGCGCGCATTGACGTGAAACCGATCGCCAAGGAGCTGATAGCCACTTTCGGCAGCCTGGGTGGGGTGATTGCTGCTGATCCGGCCCGGCTGGGCGAAAACAACAAACTGAACCGGGCGACCATCGTCCATCTCAAATCCCTTTATGCCCTGAGCCAGCGCGTTGCCCACGAGGAGATCGCGCAAAAGCCCGTGCTCGGGTCCTGGGATAAACTGATCAGCTACCTGAAAACCGCCCTCGCCTATGAGGCCCGCGAACAGTTTCATATCCTGTTTTTGAATACCAAGAACGTTCTGATTGCCGACGAAGTTCAACAGATAGGCACCGTCAACCATACCCCCGTCTATCCCCGCGAAGTCATCAGGCGGGCCCTGGAACTGGGAGCGACGGCGCTGATCCTTGTCCACAATCACCCGAGCGGCGACCCGACCCCGTCAGCCGCCGATATTGAAATGACCCGGCAAATCGCTGCTGCTGGCGAGAAGCTTGATATCACGCTGCATGATCATATTATAATGTCAAAAAACGGCCATACCTCGTTTCGGGACATCGGTCACATCTAGGCGGCAACGCCGATCATCAGGGGAGTCCCGCTATGACCATGGCCCGCGTCTTTTTGCCCTTTGCTCTGGGTTATTTCCTGTCCTATCTGGTGCGGGTGGTCAATGCCGTGATCGGCCCCGACCTGGTCGCCGAGTTGCAGTTTGATGCCGCCGAACTGGGCCTGTTGACCAGCGCCTATTTTCTCGCTTTCGCCCTGTTTCAGGTGCCGCTGGGTATTTTACTGGACCGCTACGGTCCGCGCCGCACCGAATCCGTGTTGTTGATCATTGCCGCCGCCGGCGCCTTTGCCTTTGCCAGCGCCACCTCGCTTTCCGGACTGCTGGTCGGGCGGGCATTGATCGGACTGGGCGTATCGTCATGCCTGATGGCGGCCCTGAAAGCCTATGGCATGTGGTTCGAAAAAGACCGCCTGCCGATGATCAACGGCTTCCATATGGCCGCTGGCGGGATGGGGGCATTGGTCGGCACCATCCCTGTCGAACATGCCCTGCAGGTTACCGACTGGCGCGGCGTGATGATGATCATCAGCGCGATCGCCCTGACCGCGGCGCTGACGATCTTTTTTGTTGTGCCCAATCGCGGCAGTTCGGAAACCAGTTCCGATACCCTGCGCAGCCAGATTGCAGCCCTTTCACAAATCTACAAAAGCCCGGCGTTCTGGCGCATTGTACCGTTATGTGTGACCACCCAATGTTCATTTTTAGCCATCCAGACCCTGTGGTCCGGGCCCTGGTTATCGGATGTCGCCGGGTTAAGCCGCGATACCACAGCCGATTATCTGTTCTGGGTGGCCTGCGCCATGGTCAGTGGATTTATCGGCCTGGGATATATGGCCGCCTGGGTCAACAGATGGGGCATTTCGACCCTCAACTTCGGGATTCTGGCGATGGCCCTGTTTATTGTTGTCCAGGTTGCCATGGTTTTTCAGTGGATCGAGTTCACCCTGATCATCTGGCTGTTGTTCGGCTTTTTCGGCACCGCCGGCATCATCCCCTTTGCCGTGTTACCGCACCTGTTTCCGGCCGGTCTGGCCGGTCGGGTTATCACCAGTGTCAATCTGCTGATTTTTCTGGCCGCCTTCGCGGCCCAGTGGGGAATAGGTGCGATCATAAATTTATGGCCACTGACCGCAGCCGGTGGCTACGCACCGGAGGGCTTTCAGGCCTCGTTTGCGGTTATTCTCGGCTTGCAGGTGCTGGGCCTTGCCTGGTGCGGCCTGTATAAAGGTGAACGGGCCTGAGCCCGCCGCCCGGTGGTTTACATCCCAGCAGGTGACGCCTATAAAAACCGCCTGAATTTTGACGCTGAACCGGAAAGTCCAAACCTATGATCCCTCGTTATTCCCGCGCCGTCATGACCGATATTTGGGAAGCCGCCAACAAATTCCGGATTTGGTATGAAATCGAAGCGCACGCCTGTGATGCCCTGGCGGAAATCGGGGTTATTCCGAAATCCGCCGCCGTCGCCGTATGGCAGAACGGCAACAAACCCTATACCGACCAGCGGATTGCCCGGATCGACGAAATCGAGCGCGAAACCAGGCATGATGTGATCGCGTTTCTGACCGAACTGGCCGAACATATTGGTGAGGATTCGCGGTTTGTCCATCAGGGCATGACCTCGTCGGACGTGCTCGACACCTGCCTGGCGGTGCAGATGAAACAGGCCGCCGATATCTTGCTGGACGATCTGGACCGGGTGCTGGCGGCCCTGAAAACCCGGGCACTGGAAACCCGAATGATGCCCTGCATCGGGCGTTCCCACGGCATTCACGCAGAACCGACGACCATGGGCCTCAAGTTCGCGCGCTTTTACGCCGAGTTCGAACGCGACCGCGCGCGGCTGGTCCATGCCCGCACCGACATCGCCACCTGTGCCATTTCCGGCGCCGTCGGCACCTTTGCCAATATCGACCCGAGCGTTGAGGAATATGTGGCCGACAAGCTGGGCCTGGCACCGGAACCGGTCTCCACCCAGGTGATCCCCCGCGACCGCCACGCCGCCTTTTTTGCCACCCTGGGGGTTATTGCCGGCTCGGTCGAGAACCTGGCAACGGAAATCCGCCACCTGCAGCGCACCGAAGTCCGCGAAGCCCAGGAATATTTTGCGCCCGGCCAAAAAGGCAGTTCGGCCATGCCGCACAAGCGCAATCCTATACTGACGGAGAACCTGACCGGCCTGGCCCGTATCGTCCGCAGCGCCGTGGTCCCCGCCCTGGAGAACATGACGCTGTGGCATGAGCGCGACATTTCCCATTCCTCGGTCGAACGGATGATCGGCCCCGATGCCACAATCACCCTGGATTTCGCCCTCAACCGCCTGGCCGGGGTGGTCGAAAAGCTGGTCGTATATCCAGAAAACATGATGAAGCAACTTAACGAGTTTGGCGGCATTCATGACGCACAACGGGTCTTGCTGTTTCTCACGCAAAACGATGTCAGCCGCGAAGACGCCTATAAAATTGTCCAGCGCAACGCCATGCGTGTGTGGAAAAGTTTTGGAATTGACCCGGACAATCCGGACGGAGCGCCTGAACTGGATGCCGATGAGAAACTGGCTGCAGACTATCCCAATCGGCTCTTTTTCTTTTTGTCCAAAGATGCTGATTTAAACAGAGTCCTCGACGTTAAAAAGCTGGCTGAATTATTGAACGAAGATTCTATTTCGTACCATTCCAAAAATGTCGATGCGATTTTCAAACGCGTATTCGGAGATCTGTGAGCCATGGCTGAACTTGTTAACCCCCTTAAACAGAAGCTGGCCGCCGGCAAGCCGATTATCGGCACCGCGGTAACCTCACCCAGTCCGCAACTCATGCGGATGTTTGTGGAATGCGGGTTCGACTGGTTGATGATTGATCTCGAGCACGGCCCCATTGGCGCGGAATCAACCCATGCCATGGTCAATGCAACCCTGGCGTCGGACTGTGTGCCGGTTGCCCGGCTGCCGGCCGGCGACACCTGGATGGCCAAAATGGCTCTGGATGCCGGCGTTCTGGGGTTGTTTTTCCCGCTCATTATGGATGGGCTGGAAGCCGACCAGGCAATCAGATCGGCCACCTACCCACCCCGGGGTGACCGGGGGTTCGGGCCGTTTCATGCCCGTTACCGGTGGCAGCAGACGCTGACCGAATATGCCCTGAACGCCGACGATGCGATCCTGAAAATCATCATGATCGAGCATTTTGACGCCGTTGACCGGATTGATGAAATCCTCGACGTTGACGGCATCGATATGATTTTCATTGCTCCTTACGATCTGTCGCAAAGCCTTGGCCTGCCCGGCCAGTTTGACGACCCGCGGTTTGTCGAGACGGCCATGCGTGCGGAACGGGCGGTGCAAAAGGCCGGGATCCCGTTGGGCACCTTCGTGCCGACGGTCGAAAAAGGCCGCCAGCATCTGGACCGGGGATACAAGCTTCTGATGTTCGCCTACGACGGCATGCTGATCGAGAACGCAATCACCCCACTGGTCAGAGACCTGCAAACGTAAACCAAGACTGCGGCCGGTTAATAGGTGGTTGCCGTTCCACTGTCGGCCAGGATAATCGCCGCCTTTAAATCGTGATAGAGTTTGCAGGGCGCGACGCAGCGTTTGCCAATTTCCGACAATTGGGCCAGCGCCGGCTCAAGGTTGCCCGTCGCCAGATATCCTTTCGCCAGATAGTTCCGGGCCAACAGATAGTTCGGGTCAATGGCCAGCGCCTGCTGATAATAGGCAATCGCTTCGTCGGTTTTACCCAGTTTGCGATGGCTGTAGCCCAACCCGTTCAGGGCCGATGGATCGCCCTTGGCAGCCACGTCGCGAAACAATTCGATGGCATAGGCATAATCACCCGCATAGGCCCACAACCAGGCCTGATCGACGATCGCCTTGTCCGGCACCGCCTGCGATGTCTGTTTGACGCATTTTTTGGTTTGCGCGTCCAACACGAAGCCTTTCTCGCATTTAACCGCCAGGGGATCATCCTCGGTCGCACTGAATGCCTGGAAGGGCAATGCCAGGCAGAAAATAAAGCCAAAAAGGGCAGAAGAAATTCTGGGAATCATCGAAACCGTCTCCATCATCCTGATTACGCATCTCATTTACACAGCTAATAATGGCGAAAACCGGCACCGACTTCCAAACACATTAACGTGTAGCCCATGAAAAAACCCGGTCCACTGGGACCGGGTTTTCAACATCAAAAAACTTGATCGCTGCCTATTCGCCGGCGGCAATCTGGCCGGCGGCAACCCCTTCAAGTTCAGATAATTTGGCGCGCACGTCATCTTCGCTGATACTGGCCCCATGCTTTTCAATATCAGCCATGACTTTGCGCATCACGTCTTCAACGCCCGGCTCGTCCAGATCGGCGATAACCACTTCCTTGGCGTAGGCGGCAACCGCATCGCCGGTCAAACCAAATTGGGTTGCCAGCCACTGGCCCAGCAATTTATTGCGCCGCGCTTCAACTTTGAACAGGTTTTCTGCGTCCAGTTTGTATTTGGCTTCAAAACCCTTTTCGCGATCATTGAATGAGTCGGCCATTTTTTGCTCCTAAAAGATTGTTATCACCCAGCGGAATGGGCAATGGTGGCTCTTATGTATCGTGGTTTGCTGGCATCCGCAACTCCCCGCGCCGGATTTTTTCGAGGCTGGAAAGTCCCGGGGTTCAGGACTAGTTTTGAATTTATGTGTACTGTTGTCCTGCTCCGCCGCCCCGGTCACGACTGGCCCCTGCTTATTGGTGCCAACCGTGATGAACTGACCAGCCGCCCCTGGCTTGCACCCGCCCGCCATTGGCCGGACCGCGAACATGTGATTGCCGGCATTGATCAGCTGGCGGGCGGCACCTGGATGGCATTGAATGATGACGGTGTCTGCGCTTCTATCCTCAACCGCCAGCATTCCCTGGGACCCGCTGCTGACAAGCGCAGCCGCGGCGAGTTGCCACTGGAAGCGGTCGACCATGCGCAGGCCCGCGACGCGGCCAAAGCCCTGTCAACGCTGGACCCCGGCAGTTACCGGAGTTTCAATCTGGTTATCGCCGATGCCGAAAACGCCTTTTGGCTGCGCTCTACCGGTGAGCCCGACAGCCACATCGACGTGACTGAAATCCCCGTCGGTGTTTCCATGCTGACGGCGCGCGACCTGAACGATCCGCAGTCACCCCGCATCGAGCGGCATTTGTCGCGGTTTCAAAGCGCCCCGGCCCCGGATCCGGAGACCGACGACTGGTTCACCTGGCAGGGACTGCTTGCCACCACGGCAACCGCCGGCGACAGCGACGGACGGGCCGCCATGACGATTACCACCATGGGTGACTTTGCCACGGTTTCGTCGTCGCTGATTGCCCTGCCCCGCCGCGACCGCTATGGCATCAAGGCGAAATGGCAGTTTTGCAGCGGCCGTCCCGACCAGACCCCTTATCTGCCTGTCGCGCTTTAGTGCCGTTCATGGCAATTTCAGCCCCTGGGAGAGCGCGTCATTGAAGCCGGCCAGCAGGCTGTCTTCAACTTTTTTGGAACACATCAGATAGCGCGTGTTGCCCGGCGGCGCCCCTTTCAGTTCGATGGCAAGGATGTTCTGTCCGTTCGACCTCATCTGCGCCACCAGGCTGGTGAATTCTTCCGGTGCGGCCAGCGTATAATCGAACCGCCTGGCCAGCAGCATGCGGACCATTCCCAGAGCATCCTGAGGGGAGCGGCGAACGTTGGGCGCGTATTTGCTGATCAGACTGTCCACATAGGCGCCGTATGAATACCCCTGTTTAACGCCAAACCAAAGATCGCGATTGAGGAACAGGGCATCCAATGTGGGTTTGCCGAACATCGCGCGGTCGTCACCGCGGATAATCGCGATCTGCGGCAGGTCCTGATAGACCGGATCACTGAACTTGGCAAAGGTCTCGCGTTCCGGGTTCCTGAACCAACCGGGCGAACAGACCCGGTCCAGATCCCGGCGGATGGTTTCGAGCTGACGCTTGGGGGGCTGGGACTCCCAGCGATAGGCGATCCCTGCCTTATCAAGGGCCCGGGCCACGACCCCGGCCACCAGCCCGTCAACCCGGTTGTCGGATGTGGTGATGTAGTAGGGAAGGCGGTCCGCGTAAACCAGTTTCAGCGTCGGCTCGGCGGAGGCAACGGATACGGCAAGCGGAATGATAATCTTGCAGGCAAAGCCGGCAACCAAAACCTTTTTCCACATATTGCTCACCAAATTAACCGGCGTTTTCAAAAACACCTGCAATGCATAAGTCAGGCCGGTTACATGAACCTGGTCCGCGAAATATTCGAAACGGGGCATAACGGTTCATTTTACTCTTTTTAAGAGATAACACAAAATAATATGCATAAGAATGCATTTGCCGGGCCGTTTCAGATTATGTCGGTGGCTGCTACCGGTATTTCCCACCGGGCGGAACTTGCCCGTAATCTGCGGAGTTTGTATCAATAGCACCAAGCCCCCTTGATCCCATAACCCGGAGCCACCCGTAATGACTTCAAACACCCCGCAATGGCTGTCCTATTCCAGTTACCACAGGTATTCGCCCGCCGAGATGGGCGAACGCGCCGATCAGTTCGAAAGGCTTATGACGAAAAGGCGGACCATTCGCGATTATCAAAACCAGGCGGTTCCCGAAGCGGTCATTCGCGCCTGTATCCGCACCGCGGGCAGTGCACCGTCGGGGGCCAATATGCAGCCCTGGCATTTTTGCGTGATCAGCGATGCCGGCAAAAAGCATGAAATCCGTCTGGCTGCGGAAGCCGAAGAGCAGGAATTCTACAGCCAGAAAGCGCCGCCCGAATGGCTCGAGGCGCTGGCCCCGCTGGGCACCGACGCCGACAAGTCGTTCCTTGAAAACGCCACTCTGATCGCGATTTTTGCGGAACGCTTCGGAAGCCTTGAGGACGGCCGCCGGGTCAAACATTATTATGTGCCTGAATCGGTCGGCATAGCCACCGGGTTCCTGATTGCAGCGCTGCACAATGCCGGTCTGGCGACGCTCACCCATACCCCGAGCCCGATGACATTTCTGAACCGGATCTGCCAGCGCCCGGACAACGAACGGCCCTATCTCCTGCTGGTTTGCGGTTACCCGTCAAAGGCTGCGAAGGTTCCCGTAGCCGGTGCCGCCAAGAAACCGCTGGAGATGATTTCCAGCTGGTTTTAATCAGCCGACAATGATTTCACTATCATTGTCTTCACCGGATACACCTGATATAGGGAATTCCTAATCCATAGGTTCGGAACATATAAAAACCGACCCCTATCTAGGCTCATATCCATGTCCAGACGCAGACAGATTTACGAAGGCCGCGGCAAAGTCCTTTTCGAAGGACCGGAGCCCGGAACTTTGGTTCAGCATTTTAAGGATGATGCCTACTCCGGCCGCGATTCAAAGCGCGGCACCATTACCGGCAAGGGCGTCCTCAACAACCGCATATCCGAGTATCTGATGCAGCGCCTCAGTGATATCGGCGTGCCGACGCATTTTATGCGCCGCCTCAACATGCGCGAACAGCTGGTCCGGGAAGTCGAAATAATTCCCATCAGCGTGGTCACCCGCAATGTGGTCGCCGGTTCCCTGGCCGAACGCTTCAATCTGGAAGAGGGTTCACCCCTGCCCCGTTCGGTGGTTGAATTTTATTACAAATCCGATGACCTGAACTATCCCATGGTCACGGAAGAACAT
>JABMNT010000029.1 GCA_013203595.1 Rhodospirillales bacterium | reverse complement strand
TTTCCGGTGGCGAAGAAGGGGCCCGCCATGGCCCGTCACTGATGGCCGGCGGCACCGTCGATCTGTTTGCCAGCGTCGCTCCGGCCCTTAATGCGATTGCTGCCAAACACGACGGGTTTCCCTGCTGCTCGCATTTTGGCCCTGGCGGCACCGGGCATTTTGTCAAGATGGTTCATAACGGTATCGAATACGCGATCATGCAGCTGATCGGTGAAGCCTATGTCCTGATGCGCGACGGCGCCGGTCTTTCATCGACGCAGATTGCCACAGTTTTCGATGCCTGGAATGCGGGCCCGCTGAACTCCTATTTGTTTGCCATAACCGCCGCTGTGCTCCGGGTCGATGATGATCTGGCCGCGGGCGCGCTGATTGACAGGATTCTCGATCAGGCGCGGGAAAAGGGTACCGGTCAATGGACGGTGCGGCTGGCCCTCGAATTTGGCGTGCCAGTGCCGACCATTACCGAGGCCGTATCGGCCCGCCATATTTCCCGTTACGGAGAAGACCGGGCGCGCGCCAAAGACCTGCTGCCGGCGCCGGAATTGGCAAATCTTGACGACGGAAGCGGTTTTATCGATGAGCTGGAACAGGCGCTTATCGCAGCGGTGCTGATCAGTTATGCCCAGGGCCTGCATCTGATCACGGCGGCCAAGCCGGAAGGCGATGGCTGGGTGGCCAGTGCGGAACTGGCGGCCCGCACCTGGCGCGCCGGCTGCGTGATCCGCGCCGAATTTCTGGAAAAGATCATCGCCGCCTTTGTCCATACGCCGGATCTCGCCAATCTGATGCTGGCGCCGGAACTGGAGGCGGACTGGCAGACGGCCATACCCGGCCTGCGTTCAACCCTGTGCGGCGCCATCGTCCGGGGCATTCCCGTTCCCGCCCTGGCCTCGGCCATTGCCTATTATGACGGGTTTCGCAGCACCCGCCTGTGGTCATCGCTGATCCAGGCGCAACGCGACTGTTTTGGCGCCCATACCTACGAGCGCACGGACCGACCAGGGATTTTCCATACGGAGTGGTTGAAAAAATGAAACAACGCAAAACCCCGCCGGTTCTGGTTTTCATGGGTGTCAGTGGCTGCGGCAAATCGACCTGCGGTCAGCTTGTTGCCCGGCAACTGGGGATACCCTATGCGGAAGGTGATTCCTATCATCCGCCGGAAAACGTCGAAAAGATGCGTTCCGGCACGCCGCTGACCGATGAAGACCGGGCACCCTGGCTGATGGAACTGTCGTCGCTGCTGGCTACCTGGGTGGAAACCGGTGAGGGCGGCGTATTGACCTGTTCAGCCCTCAAGCGCCGCTACCGCGAAGTGCTGCGCGGCGACTACGGCATTGGCGGCGATATCCGCTTTGTTCATCTGGCCGGGCCGTTCGAGCTGATTGAAGCGCGCATGAGCCAGCGCCAGAACCACTACATGCCGCCCGGCCTGCTGACCAGCCAGTTCGCCACTTTGGAAGAGCCCGCCGCCGACGAGCAGGTCATCCGCATCGACATCAAGTCAACACCACAGGTGCTGGCGGCGGAAGTTCTGATCCGTCTGGATGAAGAATGACCGCCGCCTGAACTGGCCTAATAGGTGGCGCGACCGCCTGAAATATCGAACACCGCACCGGTCGAGAAGCTGCATTCCGCTGATGCCAGCCAAGCCACCAGGCTGGCCATTTCCTCGACCTTGCCAAACCGCGCCATGGGAATTTTCGACAGCATGAAATCGATATGTTCCTGCGAGATCTGATCGAAAATCGCGGTTTTCACGGCCGCCGGGGTAATGCAGTTGACAGTGACACCGCTGAGCGCCGTCTCCTTGCCCAGTGATTTGGTCAGCCCGATAACGCCCGCCTTCGACGCACTATAGGGGCTGGCAGTGGGGTTGCCTTCCTTGCCGGCAATGGAGGCGATATTGACGATCCGCCCGTAGCCGTTGTCGACCATTTGGCCGACAAGGGCGCGACAGCAGTAAAACACGCCGTTCAGGTTGATATTGATGACCCGGTCCCATTCGTCCGGGTCGTAATCCCTGACCAGCGCATTGACGCCGGCAACGCCGGCGCTGTTGACCAGAATATCGACCTTGCCCATATCGGCGATGGTCTTTTCACCGGCCGCTGCCACCGAGCCATAGTCACCGACGTTGACGGTTGCCGAATGGACGTTGGCCGGGTTGTTGAAGCTGGCGCGGGCGGCCTCGACGGCGTCCGGATCAATTTCCCAGAGCGACACCCGCGCCCCTTCGGATTCCAGGCGCTGGGCGATGGCCAGGCCGATACCGCGCGCGCCGCCGGTGATAACTGCGTTCTGATTTTCAAAGCGTTGTGTTGTCATTGTTTCCCCCAATTCGTAAATTTCTGCGCCAGATTACCGTTGTTTGGAGGGCCCTGACAAACCCTTGTTGGTGGTTTTTTTGCAATGGGTTTGACTCTTGTTGAGAAAGTATATGCTGAAGGCCATCTGTTCGTTCTGATCAATAGGAAAATATCACATTGATCGCGAGACAAGGTCTTCGATTCTCAAAGGTCATACGGCATACCCAAAAACGCCCGAGGGGGTCGCGACAGGAACCGGATCGGTTCCCTCAATAGCTGACATTCGTGCGGGATTTGTACGGTGTTGGTTTGTGAGCCAAGGGAGACATTGCCGATTTTGATTTGAAGTTGAAAACTCTACCAATTAGCTGTCTGCGGCTAGCCGTAAAATCACTCCTAAAATAGGAAGCCGCAGGGCGTCTGAGAAATTAGGGAGGTTTCAAAACTTGATTTTAGGTCCCCTACCTTTCACACTTACGAAGTGAGAGCCAGGCGGAAATTCGAATAATATTCTTACCATATCGGAGCGTGTAAATCATGTGTAGAAATGGTTTTGGCAGGAAAGTTTTGAAGTGATGAAAACGAGAGTATTTTTAATTTTGTCAATGGCTTACATATCGCTAATATCGGCCTGTGCCACAGAAGCGCCAAAAGACTCTGCATTAAAACTCAACACCTTCGTTAAGGAAGCTTACGACTACTACCTCACAGGACGATACGCCCGTGCCTTTGCTGTTGCCGTCGATGGGAAATCTTACGCCGTCAGTTATAGCGTCCTTGAAGACACAAAGGAGACGCCAACCATGTTTGAACGTGAGGCTCTCGAAAAGTGCCGAAAAAATACGGATGTTGATTGCGTCGTTTTTGCCAATGCAAAATCCATTATCTGGAAAAATGGCTACGAATGGCTTCCAGAAACCGCAGAAACCTCAAATAAAAAAATACTTTGCACCCATATCGAGCCGTCCGGCAAAACAATTAAATACCACGCCAAGCGTAAATGCCTCCCCGGGGATACCGGATTCCATCAACATGGAATGGCCTATTTGAGAGACCTTTTCACACAACCAGATAATCTGGAAGAAGTTACGGTACGTTACACCATAAAGGATTGGCCGGACAAAAATATTTGCAGTTCCCTGCCAGCTCAAAACCCGGATTACATAAAAGAAGCTAAACGCCGCGGCTTGACGAATGAAAAGTGTAGCCAAATTCTCGGTGAGTAATAAATTCCCAACAACTGACATTTCTTAATCTTGTTCATTTCCCCGCCGCCGCATGGCTTCGCGGTGGGCGATCCAAATACCAACCGGCCAAGGCTGGGGCGCGCTGAAAAAATGACTGCTGAAATCCGATAGCTATTGAGGCGGGGCTAGCGGCTGAGGGCAATCAATATAACCGAAGACACGACCATACAAATGGCGCCCAACAGGCGTAACGTAAACTGTTCGCGTTTGAATATGAAAATACTCAGCAAAATCGAAAAGATCGGCGTTGTCGCAATAATCGGTGCGACCACCGTCAACTGGCCGACTAACAAAGCATGGTTGAGCATGAAAATGGACGAGGCGAAGGCTGATCCCGCGCAGACAAACCAATAGGGCGAACCGGATTTCCAGGCGATGGGCTCTGACGAACGCTTGACCTGAAGCGACAAAACGGTGATGACGGCCGACACCGAAAAGCCAACCAGACCGACGAAGTAGGGGTCCGGGATTTGTTCCATGCCGATCTTGGAAAAAACATGTGCCAGGGCCCGGATCAACGCCGACCCGATGGGCAGAAACAAGGCCCATACAGGCCAGTCAGAGGTTAATTTCAATTTCGATGACGACAACAACACGATGGCGCCAATAATTCCTGCAGTCCCGAGCCCGATTTGCCAGTTAAAAAGCTCACCCAATAACCAGATACCCAAAACAGCGCCGAACACCGGCGTCGTCGAACTCATGGTCGAAGACAGCGTTGGCCCTAAATACCTGATGCCTGCAACCGAGAGATTGGCGGACAGGGACGGGCGGAAGATGCCCACCAGGACAAAAATAAAAACCGCCGAGTTTAAAAAATGAGACGGTTCCAGCATGAAAGGTGCAACCAGCCAATAGCATAGAGCCGCCGAACAAATCGAAATCGCCGTGCCAGTTCTGGAATTGGTTCCACTGCCCAGCCCCCGGCTTTGCATCTGTCCGCCAAGGGCAAACAAAAAAGCCGAACACAAGGTCAACAGGATGGGCAGGAATTCAGTGGGCATGGGAGAACGAACGTCTACTCTCGGTGTTTATCCAGGTCAACAGGACTTGCCGACGTGAGTGGATTTACTTATTGCCCGTAAAACCAATCAATAACAGGGAATTTTAATCAGGACCCTGGCGTATTCAGGTATCAGCTCGGCTTACTCCGTCGGCGCATGGCTTCACGATGGGCGATGTAGGTGGTCGAGGCGACAATCACCAGCCCGCCGATCCAGGTCCAGGAATCCGGATGTTCGGCAAAAATGAAATAGCCGATCAGCGCCGCGATCACCAGACGCAGGAAGTTGATCGGCTCGAGCGCGCCGACGTCGGCCCGGCTGTAGGCAACCGTCAGGGTATAGTGGGCACCACCGACCAGCAGTCCGATGCCGACCATTAAAGCCAGTTGCAACAGATTGGGGGTGATCCAGAAATAGATGGCCAGAACAAAGGTGATCGGGACCTGCAGCAGGGCGATCCAGGCGCCCAGGGATACGGAAGATTCCGACAGGGTCAGGTGCTTGGTGATGAGCCGGGAGCCGGCGGTGCTGAGCAGTGAAAACAGCACGAACCAGTAGCCGGCTGTAAATTCCTGAAAACCCGGGCGGATGATCAGTAGGGCGCCGGCGATGCCAAAGCCCATGGCCAGCCAGCGCCGGGCCCGCGCCGCCTCGCCCAAAAACAACACGGCGCCGAGCATGACCGCCAGCGGTCCGGCCAGCGACAGGGCAACCGCATCGGCCAGTGGTGTCATGGTCAGGGCATAATACCAGCCGCATACGGCACCCGCATTGAAAAAGGCGCGCAGCCAGTGAATTCGGATTTTGTCCGTTCTGAGCAGCCGAAACCGGGTCCGGATCAGCCAGGGCAAATAGAAGCAGAAGGAAAACAGGCTGGTGGTAAAGGCGATTTGCAGCGGATGAATGGCATCGCCGATACCACGAACCAGGCCGTGTGATACGGTAAACAGCGACACCGAGATGACCATGAACAGCGCCGCGCCGATACCGGGCCCGGATGTCAGGACGGCACCGGGAGACGCCGGTGGACGGTTGCTCGCGTCAGATGCCCCCATGCCGTATTCTGCCTTCACTCGGGTGGTTGGATTGCAATAACAGAGATGATGGTTAGCGAAAAGCCGCTATGATTTGACTATAAGTCATTCAGCCGCAACAAGGCAATCTGGTGAACCTGGGACAGGGCTTCGGCAAATTCGTCGACCGGATCCAGATCGACGCGCAGGCGAAAATTATCCAGGATCTCGGCCCGGCTGCGGCCCTTGACGGCAAGGATAAAGGGAAACCCAAACTTCTGTTTGTAGCGGTCATTCAGTAACTGGAAGGCAGCAAACTCGTCGGCGCTGCATTGATCAAGGCCGGCACTGGCCTGCTCGCCGGTTGATTCTCTGGTCAGCTGGCCGCTGACGGCAAGCTTGCCGGCCAGGTCCGGGTGGGCGCGCAGCAAGGCCAGTTGCGGCTCATGGCCGGCGATGTCGATCTGTTCCTGCATGGCTGCGTGCAGGCCGGCGACCGTATTGTGACTGCCATCCAGTCCACCGTCCCAGACCTGTTCAGCAATCCAGCGGGAATGTTCATAGATACCGCCAAAGGCCGCCAGGAACGAATCACGCTCCATGCCGGCAGGCGTCAGGGTTTTAAATGTGTCCATGGGTTAGGCCTGATCCGCATAGGGATGGTGTTTGCGCCAATGGGTGGCGATATCGATACGCCGGCAGAACCAGACCTTATCGAAGCTCTGCGCGTGATCAATAAACCGTTCCAAAGCCCTGATCCGGCCCGGCCGGCCGACCAGCCGGCAATGCAGACCGATCGACATCATGCGCGGCGTCTCGGCGCCTTCTTCATAAAGCGTATCGAAGGAATCCCTCAGATAGGTGAAAAACTGATCACCGGCATTGAAGCCCTGGGGGGTGGCAAACCGCATGTCGTTGGCGTCCAGGGTGTAGGGAACAACCAGGTGCGGTTTGTCGGCGGCCCGGGTCCAGAACGGCAGGTCATCACTGTAATCATCGGCGTCGTATAAAAAGCCGCCTTCTTCGGCGACCAGACGCCGGGTATTGATCCCCGTCCGCCCGGTATACCAGCCCAGCGGCCGTTCACCGGTCAGGCGTTTGATGATGTCGATGGCTTGGCACATATGCTGGCGTTCCACATCTTCCGGCACATCGCGGTAATTGATCCAGCGCTGACCATGGCTGCAGATCTCGTGGCCGGCCTGCATGGCGGCATCGGCAACCGCCGGATTGCGCTCCAGCGCCATGGCCACCGCAAACAGGGTCAGCGGGATCTGTTTTTTGGCAAACAGCTTGAGCAGACGCCAGATGCCGACGCGGCTGCCGTATTCGTATATGGATTCCATACTCAGATGGCGTTCCCCGACCCAGGCTTCGGCGCCGACGATTTCGGACAGAAAGGCCTCGGAAGCCGGATCGCCATGCAAAATGCAGTTTTCACCGCCTTCCTCATAGTTGATGACAAACTGCACGGCAATGCGCGCATCACCGGGCCAGTTGGCCCTGGGCGGGGTCGGTCCGTAACCGATTAAGTCGCGCGGATAATCAATATTCTTAACCATTTGAACTATCTTTCGTTGAACGCCACCCGATTGCGTTTAATATATTACCCTAGTCGTTGATTTGAATACCCACTTATTATCAATAATTATTTGAAAGTATTCTCGAGCCAAGGCCTCTCTACAAAATGTATGGAATTTCACACAATGGGGTCAATCAATACAAGAGCCGAACGCGGCAGAAAAACAGGCCGAGACGGACAATCAACACGGGAGAGGTGAATTGGGTCGTTTAAGCACGCATGTTCTCGATACAGCGGCTGGCAAGCCGGCCGCCGGGGTGGCCTGGGTTCTTTACCGCCTGGATGGCGGTGATAAACAGCAACTCGGCTCCGGGGTGACCAATGCCGACGGACGCACCGATGGCCCCCTACTGGAAGGCGAAGCCATGCGGGTCGGGAGTTATGAGCTGGTGTTTCGCGTTGCCGCCTATTTTCGCGATCGGGGTGCAGACCTTTCAGACCCGCCTTTTCTCGATGAAATTCCCCTGCGCTTTGCGATTTTTGATGCAGTGCAAAATTATCATGTACCCCTGCTGGTTTCCCCATATAGTTATTCCACATACCGGGGCAGTTGATACTCATATGTGCTGGACGCTAAACCATGACCGCTGAAACCCGCTCCACCGTTCGACTGCTGCTGGGCTGGACCCCGGTCGACATTGCTGTGGCGGACAGCAATCAGACCGTTTTGCAGTACCTGCGCGACCAGCCACAACTCAAAGGCAGCAAGGAAGGCTGTGCAGAGGGCGATTGCGGCGCCTGTACGGTGGTCGTCGGTGCGCTCAAGGACGGTGCAATTCGCTACAGTGCGGTGAACGCCTGCATTTTGTTTTTGCCGGCTATGGATGGCAAACAGATACTCAGTGTCGAGCAGGTCGCCGATACGGAGTTGCATCCGGTCCAGCAGGCCCTGGTTGAGCTGCATGGTTCGCAATGCGGTTATTGCACGCCCGGCATTGTCAATTCCCTGCTTTGTCTGAATTTGAACGGCGGTGCGGCCGACCGCCAGGCAATTGATGATGCATTGATTGGAAACCTGTGCCGCTGCACAGGGTACGGCCCGATCATCGAGGCGGCGGAAAAGGCCTGTTCAACGGAACTCAGCGCCGCCTGGAAAACCCGCATCGCCGCCGCCCAGAAGCAACTGCTCAGTTGGGCCGCCGATGATCAGGCGCTCGCCCTTGAAACCCGAAACGGTCCTTATCTGGCACCGAAAACCCCGGACCAACTGGCCGCCGCCCTCGACGCTCACCCCGCTGCCACTCTGGTCGCCGGGGCTACGGATGTGGGATTGTGGGTCACCAAACTGGGGCGAAGCCTGAACCCGCTGATATCGGTGGCCGAGGTGGCCGACCTGCAATCCATGCGGCTCACAGACAGCCATCTGGAAATTGGTGCCGCAGTGACCTATTCGGAAGCCCATCAGGCGCTGTCCGAGATCTCGGAAAGCCTGGGCGAACTGGTGCGCCGGATCGGCTCGCGCCAGGTTCGCAACAGCGGTACAATCGGCGGCAATATCGCCAACGGCTCGCCGATCGGCGATATGCCGCCGGCGCTGATTGCCATGGGTGCCTCGCTGGTGCTGCGCAGCCGTGCCGGAAGGCGGGAAATTCCCCTGCAGGACTTCTTTATTGAATATGGCAAACAGGATCTGCGACCCGGCGAATTTGTCGGCCGGGTTCTGGTCCCGCGCAAGCTCGATACCTTCCGCTGCTATAAGGTTTCGAAACGCTTTGACCAGGACATTACGGCGGTACTGGGCGCCTTTAACATCGCCATCGAGAACGGCGCTGTGGTCTCGGCTCGCATCGCCTACGGCGGCATGGCCGGGGTGCCGGCACGGGCTGTGGGCTGTGAAGCCGCTCTGACGGGCAAGCCCTGGAATATGAAAACCATCGAGACGGCAAAAGTCGCCCTGGATGCAGATTTTAAACCGATGACCGATATGCGTGCCAGTGCCGCTTACCGGACCCTGGCGGCGCGCAATTTACTCGAACGCTTTTATCTGGAAACACAAAATCCGGCGGTTGCCCTGGAACTGGCCAGCCGAAATCATATGAAGGGTCTGGTCGATGGCTGAACTGACCCGGCAAAAGGAACGGATCCGGGGCGGCGTTGCCCAGGCCCTCGCCCATGACAGTGCCAGCAAGCATGTAACCGGGCAGGCCGTCTATGTGGACGATATCCCCGAACCGCAAGGCACCCTGCATATTGCTGTCGGCTCGGCTGCTGTCGCCCAGGGCAGAATAACCAACCTAAACCTGGACGCGGTGCGCGCCGCACCGGGCGTTGTCTGTGTGCTTACCGCTGATGACATTCCCGGCCTCAACGATGTCAGCCCGACCCACTCCGGCGACGATCCGGTGCTGGCTGGCGAGCGCGTCAATTTCTTTGGCCAGCCGGTTTTCGCCGTCGCCGCAGAAACCTTTATGCAGGCCAAGGCGGCGGCGCGTCTGGGCGTTGTTGACTGCGCCGCCGATACGCCGGTGCTGACCATCGATCAGGCTTTGGCGAAAAATTATCTGATCAGTCAGGACCATGAAATGGTCCGCGGCGATGCCGCCGCCGGGCTGAAGGCGGCCCGCAACCGGCTGTCGGGCCAGATGGAAATGGGCGGCCAGGATCACTTCTATCTGGAGGGCCAGGTGTCGATGGCGGTGCCCATGGAAGATGGCGATGTGCTGATCCATTGTTCGACCCAGCATCCTTCCGAAGTGCAGCACAATATTGCCCATGTGCTGGACCGGCCGGCCAACGCGGTGACCGTCGAGGTGCGGCGCATGGGCGGTGCCTTTGGCGGCAAGGAAAGCCAGGCGGCGCAATGGGCGGCGCTGGCCGCACTGGTTGCGGTCAGGACCGGACGTGCCGCCAAATGCCGGCTCGACCGCGACGACGATATGAGCCTGACCGGTAAACGCCACGAACTGGCTGGCAAATGGACGGTCGGTTATGACGACGACGGGCGGATCACCGCCGCCGATGTTGAAATGGCGACCCGCTGCGGCAATTCGAAAGACCTGTCAGACGCGATCAGTGACCGGGCCATGTTCCATCTGGATAACGCCTATTATCTGGATCAGGTGCGCATTCTGTGTAAACGCCTGCGCACCGACACGGTCTCGAACACGGCGTTTCGCGGCTTTGGCGGCCCCCAGGGCATGATGATCGGCGAGCGCATGATCGAAAGCGTGGCCAGGGCGGTGGGCAAGGATCCGCTGGATGTGCGCAAGCTCAATTTTTATGGCGATGAAGGCCGCAACACCACCCCTTACCACATGCAGGTCGAGGACTTCGTGCTGGGAGATATGATCGCCGAGCTGGAAACCACTTCTGATTACCGGGCGCGGCGCAAGGCGATCACAGCGTTCAATGAAAGCAGCCCGGTGATCAAACGGGGCCTCGCCCTGACCCCGGTTAAATTCGGGATTTCCTTCACCACCACCTTTCTTAACCAGGCCGGTGCGCTGATCCATATCTACAAGGATGGCTCGATCCTGCTCAATCACGGCGGCACGGAAATGGGCCAGGGTTTGTTTTTGAAAGTCGCCCAGGTGGTGGCCGAAGAATTTCAGACTGATGTGGACCGGATCAAGATCACCGCCACCAACACCGCCAAGGTCCCCAATACCTCGGCCACCGCCGCCTCGTCAGGCACCGACATGAACGGCATGGCGGCGATGATCGCGGCGCGCACCATCAAGCGCCGGTTGATCGCCTTTGCCTGCAACCAGTACAAGGTTGAAGAATCCGATGTGGAATTTATCCCCAATCAGGTGCGGATCGGCAATCAGGTCGTTGATTTCGATGATCTGATTGGCCAGGCCTATCTGAACCGGGTGCAGTTGTCGGCCACCGGTTTTTACCGGACCCCGAAGATCCATTACGACCGGACCACGGCGTCGGGGCGGCCGTTCTATTATTTCGCCTATGGAGCCGCCGTCGCCGAAGTTGCGATCGATACCCTGACTGGTGAAAACCGGGTGCTGGCCGTTGATATTCTGCATGACGTCGGCCAGTCGCTGAACCCGGCCATTGATATCGGACAGATTGAGGGCGGCTTTATCCAGGGCATGGGCTGGCTGACCACCGAGGAATTGTGGTGGGATGACAGCGGCCGGCTGCGCACCCATGCCCCGTCGACCTACAAAATTCCGACCTGTGGCGACCGCCCGGCGCATATGAAGGTGAAATTGTGGGAGAAGGGACGCAACGCGGAGGCGACCATTCACCGCTCCAAAGCCGTTGGCGAGCCGCCGCTGATGCTGGCGATGTCGGTCTTCCATGCCATTTCCGATGCCCTGTCCAGCCTCGACGGTTACCGGACTGTGCCCGATCTGGACGCGCCGGCAACCCCGGAACGGATCTTGATGGCGGCGCAGAAACTGAAGGCAAAAAGCCGATGAGCAACAGCCCGACCGCCGTGCTTTCGCATCATCTGGGACCCAACGACTGGGTAGAGCAGGCGCGCGTTACCTGCCGCCAGGGGGCAAAGGCGGTGCTGGTGTTTGTGGCCCGTCATTACGGCTCGACGCCGCGCGACAAGGGCAGCTGGATGCTGGTGCGCCCCGATGCGTCGGTCGGCACGCTGGGCGGTGGCGAAGTTGAACGGGTGGTTGAAGCCGCCGCCCGCGATATGCTGGCGGCGCGACGCCCGTGGACACGGGTCTATGAGAAATTTCTGCTTGGCCCGGACATGGGGCAATGCTGTGGCGGCGGCATGGAGGTTGTGTTCGAGCCGATTGATCCGCCAGCCATGGCCTGGCTCGATCGGGCCGAACAATGCCTTGGCCAGAACAATCCGGGATTTGTCGTGATCGCCTGGAACAAGCCGGAGCAGGCCCCTACCGTTAACACAGCCCCGCTACCTGACAACATGAACGCGGCGAGCGGGGTTCATATTCAGTCGCTGATCGATCAACGGCCATCGCTGGTGATCTACGGCAGCGGGCATGTGGCCCGGGCCTTCGCCGCCATTGCCGCGCAGTTGCCGATCCGTGTGACAATCGTTGACGACCGCCGGAACGAGCTCGATCTGGTGCCATTGGCCGCCAATGTATCGACTGTATATATGGCCTATCCGCTGGCCCATGCAGAGGCGCTGGACAGCGCAAACCAGGCGGTGCTGGTTATGACCTATTCGCACGCGCTTGATTATTGCCTGTGTCTGGCCCTGCTCAGGAACCCGGACCTGGCCTATATCGGGCTGATCGGGTCAAAATCAAAAGCCGCGCGTTTCCGCCGCCGGTTTGAACAGGACGATGGTCTGTCGGCCGCGGAAATCGGGCGTCTGGTCAGCCCTATTGGTCAGGGCCGGATCAGTGGCAAGGAGCCGGGATTGATCGCCCTTGCCAGCCTGAACGAAATTATGACAGAGCTGCAACGCCCGCTGGCCAGGCAACAGCCGCAAATGAGCGAGAACAATTAATGTGTGACCATGACGACAAACATGCAGAACATATGGCCGAAGCCGCGCGCATATCGCGCGAAAAAATGCATGCCGGTTTCGGCGGGCCCTTTGGTGCGGTGATCGTCAAGGATGGTCTGGTTGTTGGCACCGGCTTTAATAAAGTGACCACCGACAATGATCCGACGGCCCATGCGGAAGTTGTGGCGATCCGCGATGCCTGTAAAAATCTCGATACCTTCAGCCTGAAGGGCGCGGTCATTTACACCAGTTGCGAGCCTTGTCCTATGTGTCTGGCGTCGATCTACTGGGCCCGGCTGGACCGTGTTTATTATGCCAATTCGCGTTATGATGCGGCGCGTATCGGCTTCGATGATGAATTTTTATATGAGGAAATCGCGAAAGAGATTGATAAGCGGTCCCTGGAAATGGTCCATTTACCCGATGTCATTGCCGCCACTGCCTTTGATGAATGGGAAGCCAAGGAAGACAAGATCGCCTATTGATGAGGTGCTGCTGAATAATAAGGATGTCCTGAACAGGGCTGGAGAGGGGAAGACGTGGAAACCAAACCGCTGTTATCGCTCCGAAATATCCGCAAGGAATTTCCGGGGTGTCTGGCCAATGATGCCGTCGACCTGGACGTTTTGCCGGGTGAAATTCATGCCCTGCTCGGTGAAAACGGTGCTGGAAAAAGCACGCTTGTGAAAATGATCTATGGGGTGCTGAAGCCCGACGGCGGGGAAATGCGGTGGAACGGAGAGGCTGTGCAGATTGCCAGCCCGTCGGCCGCGCGCACCCTCGGTGTGGGCATGGTGTTCCAGCATTTCTCCCTGTTTGAAGCTTTGACGGTGGCCGAAAATATCGCGCTCGGAATTCCATCTGAGCTTGCCGGCCCGGGTCTGGAGGATCGGATTATCGAGGTCTCTAAATCCTATGGCCTGCCGCTCGACCCGTACCGCGGTGTTCACTCGCTGTCCGTTGGCGAGCGCCAGCGGATCGAGATTGTGCGCTGCCTGCTGCAACATCCCAAATTGTTGATCATGGACGAGCCGACCTCGGTGCTGACACCGCAGGAAGCCGATAAATTGTTTGAGACCCTTGGGCGGTTGTCGTCGGAAGGCGTCGCGATTCTGTATATCTCCCACCGCCTGGAGGAAATCCGCAAACTCTGCCACAAGGCAACCATCCTGCGTTTGGGCCGGGTTGTCAGTGATTGTGATCCGGCCAGGGAAACCGCAAGGTCGCTGGCTGAGATGATGATGGGCAGTGATCTGACGTCGCCGGAAAAAGACGCTGATAAGAAAGTCGGTGAGGCCCGCTTCAAGGTCAGCAACCTGACGACCTCGCCGGCCGACCCCTTTGCCGTCTCGCTGAAGAACGTCTCCTTTGAATTATACAATGGCGAAATTTTCGGTGTCGCCGGATTGGCCGGTAATGGGCAGTCGGAACTGATGGATGTTCTCAGTGGCGAAGAACTGGCCGCATCGGCGGATGTGATCGTCATGGAGGGGCAACCGGCCGGCCGCATGGGGCCGGAGGAACGGCGCGATCTGGGGCTGGGCTTTGTTCCCGAAGAACGCCTTGGCCATGGGGCTGTGCCTGACATGACGCTTTGGGAAAACGGGTTTTTGACGGCTGGCCGCGGCCAGGGCCTGATGAATAACGGGTTCATAAAAACCGCAAAAGCCAAAGCCTTCGCCACGGCCATTGTCGAACGGTTCAATGTAAAAACTTCGGGGATCGAGCATTTTGCCACCAGCCTGTCCGGTGGCAACCTGCAAAAGTTTATCGTTGGCCGTGAAATTGACCAGAACCCCAAGGTGCTGATTGTTTTGCAGCCGACCTGGGGGGTCGATGCGGGATCGGCGGCGTTCATCCATCAGGCGCTGATGGATCTGGCGGCGCAGGGAACCGCGGTGCTGGTGATTTCCCAGGACCTGGATGAACTGTTTGCGGTATCCGACCGCATTGCCGTGATGAGCGAGGGGCGGTTGTCGGAAAGCCGCCCGGCTGGACAAACCACGGTCGAGCAAATTGGATTGCTGATGGGCGGATTGCACCAGGCAGACCAGCAGGAGGGGCACGCCGCATGATACGCATTGAAGCCAGACCTGAACCTTCGGTCAATATGGTCTATGCGGCGCCGCTGATTGCGGTGACCCTGACCATGATTGCCGGTGTCTTTCTGTTCATGATGATGGGCAAGGATCCGGGGCTCGCCCTCTATACCTTTTTTGTCGAACCGGTCAGTAATTTTACCGGAATAGCCGAATTGCTGGTCAAGGCGACACCGCTGACCCTGATTGGCGTCGGCCTGTCGGTCGGCTTTCGCGCCAACGTCTGGAACATCGGTGCCGAAGGACAATTGACCATGGGCG